>NZ_DATFFD010000043.1:0-5586 GCF_035250425.1 Sphingopyxis sp. | reverse complement strand
AAGCCCGCCATATTCTCGAGCATGATCGCGCAGTCGCGCACGTCGCGCGCCATCGGCCCCGCCTGGTCGAGCGAACTCGCGAACGCCACGATGCCCCAGCGCGAGCAGCGGCCATAGGTCGGCTTGATCCCCGAAATGCCGGTGAAGGCCGCGGGCTGGCGGATCGAGCCGCCGGTGTCGGTTCCCGTCGCCGCGGGGCACAGCCGCGCCGCGATCGCGGTCGACGAACCGCCCGACGAACCGCCGGGCGCGAGCGCGGCATTGCCGCCATCCTTGCGCCGCCAAGGCGAAATGACATTGCCAAAATAAGAGGTCTCGTTCGACGACCCCATCGCGAACTGGTCGAGGTTCAGCTTGCCGAGCATCCCCGCGCCCGCGTCCCACAGCTTCGCCGACACCGTCGATTCATAACGCGGGACAAAGCCTTCGAGCATATGGCTCGCCGCGGTCGTCTGGACACCGTTCGTCGCGAACAGGTCCTTCATCCCGATCGGCACGCCCGACAGCGGCTTCAGCGTCCCCGCCGCGCGGTCGGCGTCGGCCGCCTTCGCCGCCGCGAGCGCATGCTCGGGCGTCTCGACGATAAACGCGTTGAGCGCCTTCGCGCCCGCAACATTGGCGCTGAACGCCTCGGCGACCTCGACGGCGGAAAAATCGCCCGCGCGGTGCCCGTCGCGGATCTGCGCGACGGTCAGATTCGTAAGATCGGTCATTATTCGATCACCTTGGGAACACCAAAGAAGCCGTGCATCGCCGCCGGCGCATTCGCCAGCACATCGTCACGCCGCCCACCACCGGTCAGCGGATCCGCGTCGACGACATCGTCGCGCAGCCTGAGCGTGTTCGGGATCACCGCGGTCATCGGCTCGACCCCGGTCACATCGACCTCGCCGAGTTGCTCGACCCAGCCCAAAATGCCGTTCAATTCGCCTTCCATCGCGGCGGCTTCGGCATCGCTGATCGCGATGCGCGCCAACGACGCGATTTTCCTCACTGTTGCCTGATCGATTGACATGATCGCCCTAACTTTAACGAAGCCGCGCCGCTAGCATCCCCGCCGGATCGCTTCAACCTTATCAATCCTCCCCGTGACGAAGTCATGGGGAGGGGGACCGCGCCCAAAGGGCGTGGTGGAGGGGCCGCAACGCTGCGCCATGGCCCCTCCGTCAGCGCTCCGCGCCGCCACCTCCCCATCGCTTCGCGACAGGGAGGATCCAATCCTAGTCGAAATTATCACCCATCGCCTTGCCGTTCACGAAGACTTGCCGCCGCGTAATCTGACGCACTTCGACTACCGCCTTGTCCAGATCGCTGGCTTTCCCCAGCAAGGCCGGCGCGGGGCTCGGGGGATGTTCATCATAAGGGCTCCACTGCCCGGTATTGCCTCTGCGCGCGAGCAGCAGAACATTGTCGCCAGGTCGGATCAGCGCGATCCGGTCGCCGCTCACGACATAGGCGATACAGTGCTGACTCAGGCAATGTCCGCTGCCGTTGATCGCGGTATAGGCTTCGGCCGTCAGCGTCCTTCCTTCCGGAAGAACGCGCACTTTGTCCTCGATCTTTGTCCCCGCGACGGCGACGTCATTATAGTGCTGATATTGCTGCACATCGCCCCGATATTTCGCCGCCAGCGCCAGCTTTGCGAGACCGGCCCGCTCCTTTTGCGTCGATTTCGCCAGCTCCTTCAACGCCGCGCGCCCGCTCGGCCCGAAGTCATAGGCCAGCGCCGCCCAGTCGAATTTCTCGACCGGCACCGCCCCCGATTTCAGCCGCGCAACCTGGTCGCGCGTCGAGATCGCCCCGAAATCGAGGATCGGCAGCGCCAAAAACAACGCCAGCAACGCCAGCCCGATCGCGAGCTTCTGCTGCAACGGCCGCAGCCAGTCGTCGAAATCGCGCCGGCCCTTCACCACCGCCCACAGCCCGGCGATGCCATAAGCCACCGCGATGATCGCCGCGATCACGCCCCAGATGCGCTCGGGAGTCCAGCCGTACTGGATCACGCGCAAATGCATCGAATAATAAGCGATCCCCGCGAGCGGCAGCACCGCGACCGCCAGCACCGGCGCTGCCCAGCGCAGCATCGGGTTCGTCGCGCGGTCGTCGGCGCCGTTGCCGATCACCGCATTGGCCAGCAGCACCGCGAACGCCGCCACGCCCATCATTACCGCCGCGGTCGAAAAGCCCGAATCCCACAGCTTTTGCAGCCCCGTCCCCGCGAGCGAGAGCAGGAACAACACCAGCGCCACGGCCAAGACCGGCGCCAGCACCGCGAGCACGATCATCACCAGCCGCTGCAACGTCGAAACCAGTCTGTCGCGCTCGCGCAGCAAGCCGACCGCGCCGCCGAACGCCGCCCCCGCGAGCATCCAGCCGAACCATTCGTCGTTCAGCAGGTCGAAGATCAGGTTGATCCCGATCAGCTTGAACATCTGCCCGATCAGCACGATCAGCAGGAAAGTAATCCCGACAAAGGCCAGCGACGCCGCCCCGATCACCGCATCGGTCCACGCATGGCTGTGCAGCCGCTCGTACGGCATCTCCCACAGCTTCCAGAACCGCCAGTCGGGCGCGACATCGCGCCGCGTCTGGAACAAGGGCGTCGCGACGAGCACCGCGAGCAACCCCGACCAGAAGGGCCACTCGATCAGATTGCCCCGGATATTGTAACCCGCCGTCTGCCACGCGATCAGGCCCATCACCGCGCCCCACGCCAGCGCAAAACCCAGCGCCCAGCGCCAGCGCCGCAATTCGACGCCGAGCACGAAGGTAATCGTGGCAACGACGACAAAGGCCGCAGCCGCGCTCCGCCAATAGGCGGGGTCCGACTGATGGCCCATCAGCAAATGCATCCCCAGCCCGGCGGCGGCGCAGATCGCCGCCATGATCCACGGCCGCAGCGGCCAGGGCGGATCATTGCCGTCGAGGCGCGCGGAAACGCGCGACGATCTGGCGGGCGAATCGGCGGAGGCGCCGGTTGCGACTGCATCGGTCATCGCGACATCTGGGCTTGTTTCATACGCCGCGGCAAGCCAAAGCTGCCCCAGAGCCTGCAATAAATAGGGACAGTCCCTATTTAATTTGAAGAGACGTTCATATGCTTTCGCATCGCGCCGATTAAATAGGGACAGTCCCTATTTATTGCCAGGGACTGTCCCTATTTATTGCCCCGCAGGCAAAGACCTGCCCCTCCCCCATGGAGCCCCCATTTGGCCCGCAAATTCCTCTACATCATTGCCGCTATCATCCTGCTGATCGTCGCCGCCGGGGTCGTGTACCAGCTGTTCCCGGGCTGGATCGCGCGCACCGCCTTCGTCCCCAGCACCGAATTCAAGCCGCAGGCCGCGGTCGCGCCGAACGCCTATGACGATCCGAAAATGTGGTTCGCGCGCCCGGGCATGGAAAAGGATCCGTCGGCGTGGCGCCCCGCCGCCGACGGCAGCGAAACCCCCGGGACCGAAAACGCCACCGAAAGCGCCGAAACCCGCGACCAGATCATTCCGCCCGCCAAGGCCGCGCCGACCGCGACCGAAGCCGCAACGCCCAAGGGCGACGCCGCGGTCTTCTTCGTCCACCCGACCAGCTATTACAGCCGTTCGAGCTGGAACGCGCCGCTAGAGGACCGCGATTCCGACCATCGTGCCAACCTCTTCGTCCAGGGCATGGCGAGCGCTTTTGCCGACGCCGGCGAAATCTGGGCGCCGCGCTACCGCCAGGCGACGCTCGGCGCCTTCCTCGCGCAGGACCGCGTGACCGCCGGCAAGGCAATCGATTCGGCCTATCGCGACGTCGAGGAGGCGTTCGACGCCTTCCTCGGCGCGCAACCAAAGAACAAGCCGATCATCCTCGCGGGCCACAGCCAGGGCGCGCTCCATCTCACCACGTTGCTGAAGAACAAGATCGCCGGCACCCCGCTCGCGAAGCGCATCGTCGCGGCGTACGTCATCGGCTGGCCGGTCAGCCTCGACACCGACATCGCCGGGCTTGGCCTGCCCGCGTGCCAGACCCCCGAACAAAAGGGCTGCATCGTCGGCTGGGCGAGTTTCGCCGAGCCCGCCGATCCCGAAATGGTGACCAAGGCCTATGACGGCACGATCGGGTTCGACGGCCGCCCGCGCGCCGAAACGCGGATGCTCTGCACCAACCCGCTCACCGGCATCCCCGACACCGAAGCGCCGCCCGAGGCCAATATCGGCACGCTGAAGCCGACCGAAGGCTTCAAGAGCGGGTCGCTGATCGCGGGCAAGATCGGCGCGAAATGCGACGACACACGCGGTTTCCTGATGATCGGCGATGCCGACATCGCGAAAAACTATGTCGTCGCGGGCTATGTGCTCCCCGGCAACAATTACCACGTCTACGACATCACCCTCTTCTGGGCGAACGTCCGCGCCGACGCACTCCGCCGCCTCGCGACCTATGAAGGCAAGCCGTCGCCGGTTCCGCCCGCGGCAGCGCCGACGCCTCCTCCGGCCGCCCCCGCCCCTCCAGCCTCGTCACCCCGGACTTGATCCGCGGTCCCGCTGTCTAATCCGTTCGCATCGAGCCTTCGACTGCCTTGGCAGGCGCTCAGGATAAACTTCGGCCTTTGGCCGAAGTCGAGATGCCCATCGTCCGCGCGCGCCTTCACGGTGTCTCGACTTCGCTCGACACGAGCGGGTAGAGAGGTCGCATGATCACCACCGCCGCCCCCGACTTCGCCGCCAACTTCCCGAACGGCGGCCGCCTCGCGGGCCTCGACGTCGGCACGAAAACCATCGGCGTCGCCTTCTGCGATATGAACTGGAGCTTCGCGACCCCCGACAAGACGATCATCCGCAAGAAATTCTCGGTCGATCTCGAAACGCTCAAGACCCTCATAGCGCAGCACAATATCGTCGGCCTCGTCGTCGGCCTGCCGCTCAACATGGACGGCACCGACAGCCCGCGCACCCAAAGCACCCGCGCCTTCGCGCGCAACCTCGCGCCGCTCGGCCTGCCACTGCTGCTCTGGGACGAGCGCTGGTCGACCGCCGCGGTCGAACGCGCGATGATCGCCGCCGACGTCAGCCGCGCCAAACGCGCGACACGCATCGACAGCGCCGCCGCCGCCTTCATCCTGCAGGGCGCGATCGACGCGATGACGCGCGGTTGACCGAATATATCGTCGTTTGGCTGATCGCGGCGAACGGGATCGCGTTCGCGCTGATGATCCTCGACAAAAAATTCGCCGAAAGCGGCGCGCGGCGCATTTCCGAAAATACCCTGCTCGGCTGGGCCGTCCTCGGCGGCGCGGCGGGCACCTTCGCCGCTTCGCGCCTCGTCCGCCACAAGACGCGCAAACAGCCCTTCGCGGCCCGGATGATCGCGATCCTGCTCCTCGAACTCGTCCTGCTCACGCTTTGGGCGTCCGGTTTTTCCGACCAATAGATCGCCAAGACTTAGCCGTCGCCCCCGCGAAGGCGGGGACCGCTATCGGCGTCGCGCAACATCTCCAGCGGCCCCCGCCTTCGCGGGGGCGACGACTAAGTCTTGGCGATCTATTGGTCGGAAAAACCGGACGCCCAAAGCGTGAGCAGGACGAGTTCGAGGAGCAGGATCGCGATC
>NZ_DATFFD010000042.1:0-32486 GCF_035250425.1 Sphingopyxis sp. | reverse complement strand
CCGCGCCGCGCGCCTCAATCAGCAGCTCGCTCATAATGTCTGCCCGTCGTCGACGGTGATCACGCTCCCCGTGATCCCGAGCGCGGCGTCGGAGCAGAGCATCAGCAGCGGCGCGTGCAGGTCGGTGGCGGGGCGCATGCGCTGGCGCGGAAAGCTCTTCACCATCGCCGCGCCGACGTCGCCCTCGAACAATTCGGCGGTCATTTCGGATTCGAAATAGCCGGGCTGGATCACATTGACGCTGATCCCGCGCCGCGCCCATTCGCGCGCCAGTGCCTTGCCCAGATGCCGCACCGCCGCCTTGGTCGCGCCATAGACCGAGGTCGCGGGGAAAACCTTCTCGGCGGTGATCGAGCCGATCAGGACGATGCGACCATGCTGCTTCTCGCGGCTGCCCGCCTTGTCGAGCCGCCTGGCGCCCTCGGTCGCGGTCAGGAAGACGCCGCGGACATTGGCGGCGAGCAGGAAGTCGACGTCGCCCGCCGATAGGCTCATCGCCATCTTCTCGGTCGCGACCCCGGCGTTGGCCACGATCGTGTCGACGGTGCCGAACGCGGCTTCCGCAGCATCATAGGCGGCGATCGTCGATGCCTCGTCGGTGACGTCCATGCTGACCGCGATCGCCTGCCCGCCCGCCGCTTCGATCGCGGCGACCTGTTCGGCGAGCTTGTCGGCGCGGCGCGCCGCGAGCACGACCTTCGCGCCCGCCGCCGCGAGTGCCTTGGCAAAGCCTGCGCCTAGACCCGAGGACGCCCCGGTCACCAGCGCCACGCGTCCCGTGAGGTCGAACTTCGGTTGCTCCGCCATCATACTCCCCTTCCTTCGTTTGCTATGCATTGACCCTGATTGACGTTCGCGTCAACCGGGTGGGCGGCCCCGCTGAAAAACCGCAAGAAACAGGTTGACGAGCATATTATGTTCTCCTAATGTTCTCTTGTGCACACCAAACCTCATCCCCCGTCGCGGCTGCCGAGCGTGGCGGGCGGGGGATAAAGGGCTCCCTCTTTCGCATTGCCCCGGCGCGGCATGGCTGCGTGCTTGGATGAACTTCGTCGCGAAGGCCGCCAAGCTTTTGCGCTAGCCCAATCTCCAGCATTGATCGCGGCAACAAACGCCGTCACACATGGTCTCGTGGGATTGGACGAAACAAGGGGCTTCCATATGTCAGCATTGGTCGACGTCGGCATGGACCGGGTCTGAGCCGATGCACGCCGTCGAAACCTTCGAACTCGTCCTCGGGCTGCTCGCGCTTGTCATCGGGCTGCACTGGCTCGCGCAAAAGCTGCACTGGCCGCCCGCGACCGCGCTCCTCGTCGGCGGCGGCGCGCTCGCCTTCATCCCGGGATTGCCGGCGATCTCGCTCGATCCCGAACTCGCGCTCGTGCTGTTCCTGCCGCCGCTGTTGATGGACGGCGCCTATTTCACCGCGCTCGGCCGGTTTCGCCGTCACCTTCCCGGTATCTTGTCGCTAGCTGTTGGTGCGGTCGTTTTCACGACGCTTGTCGTCGGCGTGGTCGTCCATTTGATCCTCCCCAACCTGCCCTGGGCCGCCTGCTTCGCGCTCGGCGCGATCGTCTCGCCGCCCGACGCGGTGTCGGCGCGCGCGGTGCTGAAAGGCGTTCATTTGCCCCGCCGGCTCGAAGCCCTGCTCGAAGGCGAAAGCCTGCTCAACGATGCGACCGGCCTCATCCTCTTCCGCTTCGCCGTCGCCGCGACGCTCAGCGGGGTGTTCCACACCGGCGAAGCCGTTCAGAGCTTTGCCTTTGTCGCGATCGGCGGGGCAATCATCGGCGCGCTGGTCGCCGCGGGCTGGATTTTCCTCGCCAAGCGCCTCCAGGACCGCATGCTCGTGATGCTCGTCACGATCCTGCTGTGCTGGGCCGCCTATATCGCGGGCGAGGCCGTGCATGTGTCGGGCGTGATCGCAACGGTGACCGCGGGCCTTGCGATGGGCTGGTATCAGCATGAGATCTTGTCCGCCGACGTCCGTCTTCGCGCCAATTCGGCGTGGTTCATCATGGTGTTCGTGCTCGAAGCTCTCGTCTTCATCCTGATCGGTTTTTCGCTGCGCGGCGCGATCGAGCGGATCGGCGGGATCGAGGCGATGCCGCTATCGTGGACCATCGTGATCGCCGCCGTCGTGATCACCGTGACCATCGCGCGCTTCGTCTGGATTTTCGGATCGGAGGCGGTTCTGGGAATCGCCCGCAAGGTCGGACTGGAACGCGCCCGTCCGCTGGGCTGGCGGCAGGCGACGGTGCTGAGTTGGGCGGGGATGCGCGGCGTCGTGACGCTGGCGGTGCCGCTGACCCTCCCCGTCGACATGCCCGGGCGCGACCTGATGCTGATCTGCGCCTTCGCGGTGATCTTTGTCACCGTCGTTGCGCAGGGATCGAGCCTCGGCATGCTCATCCGCGCGGTCAAGCCGGTCGACACCGATCCGCCCGCCAAAATGGCGCTGCCCGCCGCCGAAGCCGCGATGGCGCGCGCGCGGTTCGCGGTCATCGAACGGCTCGCCTATGACGAAGATGGGACGCTGATCCATCCGATGATGCTCGAAGAACATCGCAAACGGATGAACTTCATGGAGCGTTACGAGGCCGATGCCAGCACCGCAATGGACGGGCTACGCTCGCATGTCGACGTCCTGCTCCAGGCGATCGCCGCGGGGCGCGCCGAGTTGATCCGGATCCACCGCGCCGGACTGATCGAGGACGAGGTTCTCCACGAACTCGAACGCGACCTCGACGTCGAGGAGATGGCGATGACGTTACAGATGGGCGAGCAGGTCTAGCGCTCCGTCGACTGCGAATAGGGCCGCGCGCCCGGCGCCTTGCCCCATGCGGTGCCGGGCTTGACCTGCATCGTGAAGCGCAGCGTGCCGCCGCTGCGGATTTCGACGTCCGAAATCCAGCTGCGCGTCGGCGGCTTGCCGTTGAGTTCGACCTTGCCGAAATAGCGGTTCGCATCGGAAAGCCCCGCCGTCTCCACTATGAAACGCTTGCCGCCGGGCAGGTTCAGCACCGCGCGGTCGACGAACGGCCGACCGATCACATATTGGTTGGGCCCCGGCGCGACGGGATAGAAACCGAGTCCGGTGAAGACGAGCCACGCCGACATCTGGCCAAGGTCGTCGTTGCCCGAGAGGCCGTCAGGGGTCGGCTTTTACTGGCTGTCAACAATCTGCTTCAGCCGCTCCTGCGTGCGCCATGGCGCACCGTTCCGGTGCGGGCCTGATTTTTGGAAAACTGCCCCGGCGGGACACTCGTCGTCAAGATAATAATGAAAATTAATTTATTTGATCGGAATCGCCTTTGTGGCATGCCTGCGGGCAATCAGGACGGGCGCCGACGCTCGATCCGCCGGAGAGAGTGATGACAGGCAAGCACAACAGCGAAGCATTTCCCGTGCCCGGCGCGCCGCAGCGCCCCGGAGGTCGCGGCACTCTTGCTGCCGCCATCGGGACGGCCGCCCTGGCCGGACTCCTCTTTGGGTTCGACACCGCGGTCATCGCTGGCGTGACGGGCGACCTCACGCAGTTGTTCGCCCTCACCCCCGAAACGCTCGGCATCACCGTATCGGCGGCGCTGTGGGGCACGCTCGTCGGCGCGCTGTTCGCCGGCAAGCCCGGCGATGCCTTCGGCAGCCGCGACAGCCTGCGGATACTCGCCGCCTTCTATTTCGTCGCAGGACCAGGCTGTGCGCTGGCGTCGAGCTGGCCGCTGTTCCTCATCTTCCGCTTCATGTGCGGGCTCGCGATCGGCGGCTCGTCGGTGCTAGCCCCCGTCTATATCGCCGAGATCGCGCCGCCGCGGCACCGCGGGTTCCTCGTCGGCCTGTTCCAGCTGATGATCGTGACCGGCATTCTCGTCGCCTATCTCAGCAACGCGACGATCGCAGGACTGGTCGGCGGAGAGGCGGCTTGGCGGTGGAAGCTGGGCGTCACCGCCGCCCCTGCCCTGATCTTCTTCGTGCTGCTGTTCGCGATCCCCAACAGCCCGCGCTGGCTCGTCGCCAAGGGCCGCCGCGACGAAGCGCGCATCGCGCTGGCGCGGATCGGCACGGCGCCCGAAGCAGCCGAAGCCGAACTCCGCCGCTTCGAGCAAGCGCTCGAACGCGACCCGCCGGGCGAGAAGCTGTCGTGGCGCCGCCATCGCCGGCCGATGACGCTCGTGATGCTCGTCGCGATGTTCAACCAGCTCGCCGGCATCAACGCGGTGCTCTATTATCTCAACGACATCTTCGTCCGGGCCGGCTCGCTGTCGCCCGACCGGCAGGCGGTGCTGATCGGGATCGCCAATCTGGTCTTCACCCTCGTCGGCATGGCGCTGATCGACCGGATCGGGCGCAAGACGTTGCTGCTCGCCGGCGCCGCGGGCATGACCTTGTGCCTCGCCGCCGCCGCGGGAGTTCTCTACGGTGCGCTAGATAACGGCCTGATGCTGCCCGCGCTCATCGGCTTCATCGCCTTCTTCGCGACGAGCCAGGGCGCGGTCATCTGGGTCTATATTTCGGAGATATTTCCCACCCCCGTCCGCGCGCGCGGCAGCGCGCTCGGCGCCAGCACGCATTGGCTGATGAACGCGCTGATCGCCGGTATCTTCCCGATATTGGTGGCGTGGTCACCGGGAGCGCCGTTCGCGATCTTCGCCGCCGCGATGGTCGTCCAGTTCATCGTCGTCGTGGCGATCTTCCCCGAAACGCGCGGCATCGACCTCGACGAGATGACGCAGCGGATCGAGTAAAGCGTCAGCGCCCCGCCTGCATCAGGATCGATTCGGACGGCAGGACATTGTCGAGGAACGGGATGATCGCGGCGCCAATTGCCGACGCATCCTCGGCCGCCTCGGCGCGTAGCACCGGCGCCACTACGGGAAGCTTGCGCCCCGCCATCCGGGCATTGAGCCGCTCGACAAGCGCATCGACCAATTTGCCCGGGAGGCGCCCGCCGATGAGGATTGCGGCCGGATTGATCATGCAGTTTACTGCGATCAGCGGCTGAACCAGCACGTCCGCGGCATCGTCGAGCCATTGGACGATCACCGCTTCCTGCTCCGCCGGGCCATCGATCAGCGCCTCGGGCCTGTCGACGACATGCCCCCCCGCTTCCAGCCGGGCGTAAAGCGCCGACAGCGAAACCGTGTCCTGAACATTCGCGCCCTCGCCGCGCGCGGGATCGGGTAGCGCCCAAATCTCGCCCGACCGCGAATCGGCGCCGCGAACATAGCTGCGGTCGATCACCAGACCGCCGCCGAGGCCCGCGCTGATCAGCAGGTAAAAGAAGCTGGGAAGCGCGATGCCGTTGCCCAGATGGACCTCGCCGAGCGCCGCCGACGCCGCATCATTGTCGGCATGAAGCGGCCAAGGGAGCACTTCGCCGAGCAGCGCGCCAAGATCGATATCGTCCCACGCGTCATATTCGGTCGGCCGGCGCGGCAGCGAAATCCGCCCGAGATCGTCGGGGAGCGCGACCCCGACGCCAAGGATGCGTCCCCGGTCGACGCCGCCTTCTTTGAGCAACCCGGGCAGGATGTCGCGAACATGATCGACGACCGTTCCGGGCAGCGCGAAGGCGATCTCGCGCGTGTGGCGGCTGCGGACCTTGCCCGCGAGATCGAGCGTCACCAGCGTGATATGATCACGGTCGATGTTGAGCCCGATCGAAAAAGCGCCGTCGGGATCGATCACGATCCGCATCGCGGGCTGGCCGCGCTTGCCCTGCAACCGCCCCGCCGGCTTGACGAGCCCCAGGTCGATCAGCCGCTTGGTGATGTTGACGATCGTCGGCGGCGTCAGCCCGGTGACGCGCGCCAGGTCGCTGCGCGTCGTTTCGTCGGTCAGGCGAATGGCCTGCAGCACAATGCGCTGGTTATAGTCGCCCGCCCGCTCCAGATTGGTACCCGAAAGGCTGAGCGTCAGCCGCGCGTCGCGCGCCTCGGGACCATTTTTCGTCGATTGCCGCCGGTCAAGACCCGGAAGATTAAGGGCCATCGCTGGATTGTCCTTCAAACTGATCCGAATGCCCGGCGCCCCCCGCCAAACAGACTCGATTCATAAAATATAGGCGCTTTAATAATTCGATTTTAGATAAAGCCGAGCGGCGCCCTCCTGTCAATGACGCGCGGTGCGGCTGTGCCGCGAGGTCAATCGAGGCGAGGGGTGCCGGCTACAGGTTTCCGCAGCCGGGAGCGCACATCGCTCCCGCCTTTCGACAACCGCCGCGCAGATGGATCAAATCTGGGCGGGGCATCCGGCCGGGCGGGGCCGCAACAGCGCGCGCCCCGCGGCGGCGCCCGTCGTCCGCCCGCCGTCGACCGCGAGCGCGCCGTTGACGAACAATTCTCGCACGCCGACGCTGAGCTCGCGCGGGCGCACATAATCGGCGCGCGGAGCATATTGGTCGGGGTCGAAGACGAGCACATCGGCGAAATAGCCGGGACGCAGATAGCCGCGCCGGTCGAGCTTGTAGATGTCGGCGGTGCGCCCCGTCGACTGGCGGATGAAGGTAGCGAGGTCGATGACCTTCCGCTCGCGGACATAACGCGCATATTTTTCGGGGAAGGTCGCGAACATGCGCGGGTGGTCGTCCGATCCGTCGGACGATGTCACCATCCACGGCTGCTTCATCAGCAGGTCGACGTCGGCCTGCGCCATGTTGAACGACGCGACCGCGGTGCCGCCGCTTTTCGCTCCCCGCTCGCCCGCCTCGATGCTCTGCCGGATGATGCGCAGCGCCGCGTCGCGGCTGTCCATCTTCCATTCGGCCGCAACCTGCTCGAGCGTCCGGCCGGTCCACGGAAAGCCCTGCGCGATGAGCAGCAACGCGCTCGCGCCGCCGCGCCGGCGCAGATTCTCTTGCATCTCGCCGCGAATCCGTTCCAGCGTCACGGGATCATCCAGCCGCTTCAACAAGGCAGGCCCGCCGCCGTCGACCGCCCAGCGCGGCAGCAGCGACGCGTCGAGGCTCGATCCCGATGCCAGCCAGGGATATTGGTCGGCGGTCACATCGACGCCCGCCCCCCGCGCCGCATCGATCGCCGCGATCACCGCGCCCGCCTGTCCATGGACGTCGATGCCGAGCGCCTTCAGATGCGCGAAATGGACGGGCATTCCCGCCTGCCGCCCGATCCCGATCGCTTCCTGCACCGACCCGATCAGGCCGATACTGTAACTCGATTCGTCGCGCTGATGGGTGTCGTAGATGCCGCCGCGGCTCGCCGCCTCGCGCGCCACCGCGACGACCTCGTCGGTGGCCGCAAAGCTCTGCGGCGCATAGAAAAGCCCGGTCGATAGGCCGACGGCGCCTTCGCACATCCCCTTGGCCACCAGCGCCTTCATCCGGTCGAGCTCGGCGGGGCTCGGCGCCCGCGCATCCTGACCGAGCACGCGCTGGCGGACCGGGCCGAACCCAACGAACGGGACGATATTGGTGCCGATTCCCGATGCTGCCAGCTTGCCGCTGTCCTCCGCGACATCGGGCGTGCCCGACCCATCGACCCCGATCATCACAGTGGTCGCGCCTTGATTGAGCCAGGCCGCGTTGACGCGCACCGCCTTGTCGGGCGAGCGGATGAAGCTGTCGGCGTGGGTGTGCGGATCGATGAAGCCCGGCGCGACGATCATGCCTTTCGCATCGATGACCTTGCCCGCCGAATAGCGACCCGCCTTGCCGACGTAGACGATCCGGTCACCGCGAATGGCGACATCGCCGACAAAAGGTTTACCCTCGCCGCCGTCATGGATGGTGCCGCCGCGGATGATCACATCGACCGTCTCGTCCGGCTTCGCCGCCGCGCCGGCGACGCAGAGCAGCGCCGCGGCGACCGAAAGCGAACCGATCGTCCGGCGAACCGAAAGCGAGGCAAGCGGTTGGGGCATCGGCGTGATCCTTCCATGGAGCCTATATTAGGGATGAAGATGTCTCGATTGCACGTCCCGCGTCCAGACAGCGTTGTTGCACCCCCTATAACCCGATGGCATAGAGGTCAAAGCCATAGCAATATTCGGCCAAAACAAGGGTCAATCTCATGCCTCGGCGTTGCAACTTTGGGATCGTAACGGGATGAACCTGCGTCAGATCGAGATATTCCACGCGGTCTTCCTGCACGGCACGGTCAGCGCCGCCGCGCGCTCGCTCAACGTGTCGCAGCCGTCGGTGACCAAGGTGCTGCGCCATGCCGAACGGTCGATCGGCCTGACCCTGTTCGAACGGTCGAAGGGGCGGCTGATCCCGACGCAGGACGCGCACACGCTGTTCGCCGAAGTCTCCGACATTCAGGACCGGGTGCGCTCGCTGCGCCAGGCGTGCCAGAATCTGCGCCACGGACGCGGCGGGCTGCTTCGCATTTCGGCGCTGCCTTCGCTCGGCCTCGGCGCGATCCCCGAAGCGGTCGCCCGCTTCATGGGTGACCATGCGGACATCATGTTCGATCTCCAGACGCTGCATCACGACGAAATGGTGCGCAAACTCTACGAGCATGAAACCGACATCGCGATCAGTTTCGAGGTGCCCTTGTCGGCGCCCGTCGCGCATCAGGTGATCGGCGAGGGCGAGCTGGTCGTTATCTATCGCGAAGAGGATATGCCCGGCGCCCCGCCGCGCCTGCACCTCGACGAGCTGCGCGGGCACAAGTTCATCAGTCCGGTGCAGGGCGGCCCGATCGGACGGATGCTGTCGAGCGAGCTCAGCCGCCTCGAAGTGGAGCTGGACGAGGTCGTGTCGGCGCGAACCTATTATGTCGCCGCGGCGCTGGTAAGCGCGGGGGTCGGCATGGCGATCGTCGACAATTTCACCGCGCATGCCGCGCTGCCCCCCGGGCTATCGAGCCGGCCGCTGCAACCCGCGATCACCTTCGACATCAACGCGGTCTATCTGCAGAACCGCCCGCCATCGCGAACCGCGTCGGCGTTCCTCGCGGTGCTCGCGACGGTGATCGAGGGGCTATAGCATCAAGCTATAGGATATGGGGCGCTAGATATTGGGGCGTTACGGCAGCTAGGGATAATATCGGCCTTTCATCATCACGCAGGTTTCCCGGATCCATGATCGAAACGCCCTATCTTCTCTACCTCGGCCACTCCAGCGACCCCGCCGATATCAAGACCTCGCGCGGGCTCGCGGTGTTCCGGCCAGACATCTGTGTCGGCGAATATCGCCACGACGATTGCCCGCTGACCTTGAACCTGCCGCGCATGGATTTCGTCGCCGCACACGCCGCCGGCGCGCGCACACTCGTGCTCGGCATCGCCAATGCGGGCGGCAAGCTGGGCGAGGATCTGATTGTCGATGCGCTCGCCGCGATGGACGCCGGGCTCGACATCGCATCGGGGCTGCACCACCGGCTGAACGCCGAACCGCGCCTGATTGCAGCCGCGGCTCGGCTCGGGCGCAAGCTCCACGACGTGCGCGACCCGCGGCCCGACATTCCGATCGGCAACGGCAAGCCGCGCGCCGGCAAAAGGCTGCTGACCGTGGGCACCGATTGTTCGGTCGGCAAGATGTACACGACGCTGTGCCTCGCCAGCGCGCTCGAAAAGCGCGGGGTCGCCGCCGATTTCCGCGCCACCGGACAGACGGGCATTCTGGTCGCGGGCGACGGCGTTCCGCTCGACGCCGTGGTCGCCGACTTCATCTCGGGCGCGATCGAGCAGATTTCGCCCGCGCGCAGCGACGACGGCTGGGACCTGATCGAAGGGCAGGGTTCGCTCTATCACCCCTCGTTCGCGGGTGTGTCGACGGGGCTGCTGCACGGGGCGCAGCCCGATGCGCTCGTCCTCTGCCACGACCCGGTGCGCCCGCACATGCGCGGCCTGCCGCACTATCCGCTACCCGGCATTGCCGAAACGCTGGAGGCCAATCTGCGCGTGGCGCGGCTGACCAATGCCGATGTGCGGGTCGTGGGCATCGCGCTCAACACCTCGGCGATGCCCGAGGATGAAGCGCGTGCGTTATGCGCCACCATCGAGGCCGAATTCGGACTGCCGACTAGCGACCCCTATCGCTTCGGCGTCGAGACGATCCTCGACCGGCTGCTCGATACGCCCGCCACCGCCGAAGCCGTCTGATCGCCCGGCGATGCCCCGCACCCTAACCGTCGCCGGCGAAATCCTGCCGTTGCACACGCCGTTTCGCATATCGCGCGGGGTCAAGACCGCCGCCGAGGTCGTGACCGTCGCCATCGCGCGAGATGGGGTCACGGGCCGCGGCGAGTGCGTCCCCTACCCCCGCTATGGCGAAAATGTCGAAAGCACGATTGCCGCGATCGAAGCCGCGCGCGGCGCGATCGAACGCGGCGCGGGGCGGCGGGAGCTCTTGCAACTGATGCCCGCCGGCGCCGCGCGCAACGCGGTCGACTGCGCGCTATGGGATCTGGAACTGCGCCTCGCGGGCAGCGATTTCGCGGCGGCGCTGGGCCTCGAAAAACCGCTGCGCCCGATCGTCACCGCGATGACGGTCAGCTTGGACACCCCCGACCGCATGGCGGCCGCAGCCGCAGCGCTCGCCGACGCGCCGCTGGTCAAGGTGAAGGTCGACCAGAGCGATCCCGCCGCGCAGCTCAAGGCCGTTCGCGCTGCGGCGCCCAAGCCGAAAATGATCGTCGACCCCAACGAAAGCTGGACGATCGCCGAAGTGCGCGACCTGCAGGGACTGATGACCGATCTGCGCATCGACCTGCTCGAACAACCCCTCCCGGCCGATGCCGATGGCGACCTCATCGGCTTCCGCTCGGCGATCCCGATCGCCGCCGACGAGGCGGTGCATGTCGCGGCCGATCTCGAGGCGCTGCCCGACGGCTACGGCGTCGTGAACATCAAGCTCGACAAGACCGGCGGGCTGACCGCCGCGCTGGAACTGGCTGAGGCGGCGCGAACGCGCGGGCTCGGCGTGATGACCGGCTGCATGATCTGTTCTTCGCTCTCGATTGCGCCCGCGTGGGCCATCGCGGCGACGAGCAGCTTCGCCGACCTTGACGGACCGCTCTGGCTTGCAGAGGATCGCGCGGGCGGGGTCAGCGCGGCGAACGGCATCATGGCGCCGCCACGGCCCGGCTTCTGGGGCGGAATTTGATACGATCAAAACAGGGGGACGGATGACGGGGTTTCTTCGCGGCTGGTTCGCAGTGCCGCTGTGGCAACGCGTATTGGGCGCGATGATTGTCGGCGTGCTGCTGGGGCTCCTGTGGCCCGCCGCGACCGGCGCGATCGCCTTCATCGGCGAATTGTTCGTCCGCGTGATCCGGATGCTCGTCGTCCCCATCGTTTTCATCAGCATCGCATCGGGCGTCACCGCGCTCGCCGACCCGCGCAAGCTGGGATCGGTCGGCGCGCGGACGGTCGGCCTGTTCGCCGCGACCACATTCTGCGCGGTGTCGATCGGCATGATCGTCGGCCTGCTGCTCGAACCCGGACAGGGCGCCGCGCTCGGCAACGCCGTGCCGCACGCGCTCGGCGAGCCCAAGTCGCTGCACGATCAACTGATCGGCATCGTGCCCGTCAATATCGTGCAGGCACTGGTCGAGGGCGATATGCTCGCGATCATCTTCTTTTCGATCCTCTTCGGCTTCGGCGTCATCCTCGCCGGCGAGCAAGGACGCCCGATGGCCGATCTGCTGCAATCGGCGGGACAAGTGCTGTTCCAGCTGGTGCGCATCGTCATGGAAATCACCCCCTTCGGCGTCCTCGCGCTGATCGCCAAAGCGGTCGCCGACAACGGCGTCGCGGTGTTCGCCAACATCGGCTGGCTCGCGGTCGGCGTCGCCGCGGGAGTGATCCTGCAGATATTGCTCGTCCATTTGCCGCTGATCGCCTTTGTCGGGCGGCGGCCGGTCCTGCGCTTCTATCGCACGATTATCGATGCGCTCGCCGTCGCCTTTTCGACCGCATCGTCGGCCGCCACCCTGCCCGTCGCGTTGCGGATCGCACTCGAAGACCTGCGTATCGCGCCGGGGGTCGCCAAGACCGTGCTGCCGATCGGCGCGAGCATCGGCAAGGACGGCACCGCAATGTATGTCGGCCTGCTCAGCATCTTTGCGCTGCAGGCGGTCGGCGTCGAACCCGACCTGCCGATGCTCGCGATTGTCCTACTCACCGGCGCGCTCGCCGCCTTCGGCACCGCGCCGATCCCGTCGGCGTCGCTGTTCATGCTCGCCGCGGTCCTCTCCGCGGTCGGGGTTTCGCCCGAGCAGACCGCGCTCGTCGTCGGCTTCGTCCTGCCCTTTGACCGGCTGCTCGACATGACGCGTACCGTCGCGAGCGCGAGCGCGAACCTGACGGTCACGAGCGTCGTCGCGCGCTGGGAAAACGCCATCGAACCGGAAGAAAAGGCGTGACCGTAGCCGCCGCCGAGGCCGTTGCCGGCGTGCTGGCGGGCGACCTGCCCGCCAGGCCTTCGGTGCGGCGCTTGCTCGGCCTTTATCTGCTGCTGGGCTTTTCTGCCGGATTGCCCTTTTACATGTTCAACGCGGTGCTGACCCTGCGCCTCGCGCGGCACGGGGTCGACATCGTGATCATCGGCTTTTTCGCGTGGATCGCGTTGCTGCCGACGTTCAAATTCGCCTGGGCGCCGCTGATCGAGCGTTACGATGTGCCGGGCTTCGCGCGCTTCTGGGGACGAAGGCGCGGGTGGATCATGCTCTCGCAGCTCGGCATCTTCCTGTCGATGGTCGCGATGGCCTTCACCTCGAGCGACAAGAGCCTGCCGCTGACCGCGCTGTTCGCGGTCCTGCTCGCTTTCTGGACGACGACATTGGAAGTCGCCGCCGACGGCTGGCGCATCGAGCTTGCGCCGACGCAGGCCGAACAGGCGCCGATCGTCGCGGCGAACCTGTGGGGCTATCGCAGCGCGATGGTCGCGGCGGGGAGCGGCGCGATCCTCGTCGCGGCGTGGGCCGACTGGACCTGGGCCTATCTCGTGATCGCCCTCGCCGCCTTCCTGCCCTTTCCGGTCCTCGCGGCGATGCGGCCCGAACGCGAAGGCACGGGGGACCGCGCGCAGGCGCTGGTCGCAGGAACGCTCGCCAGCTTGTTCGTCATACTCGCCGCGGCGCTCGTCACGGCGGTGCTCGGCTGGGCACTGCTTTCGGCCGCGCAAGGCGCGGGCATTTCTGCCAAGACCAACGTCACGCCGGCCGTGCTGGCGATCGCGTTGCTTCCCTTCGTGGCGCTGGCGCTCGCTCTGCCGCGCATCCGCCGCCTGCCCGCCGAAGCCCTTTCGAACGTATCCACCTTCGCCGCGCCTTATGTCGAGCTGTTTTGGCGCTACGGCACGCCCGTGCTCGCGGTGCTCGCTTTCGTTTCGCTCTATCGCATGGGCGACGTGCTCACGCTGACGCTCTCGCATCCACTGTGGAACGACAAGGGCTACAGCCTGCACCAGATCGGCATCGCCGATGGCGTCGTCGCGCTGTCCGCAAGCATGCTCGGCGTCGCGCTCGGCGGCTTTCTGTCGACGCGGTTGTCGCTCGGCTGGACGCTCGGGATCGGCGCGGTGACCGCGGCGGCGGGCAACTGGATCTATGTCTGGCTTTGGCACAGCGAGCCGTCGGCGCTCGTCCTCTATACCTCGGTCGCGGTCGATCAGTTCGGCAATGGCTTTGCCGGCGCTGTGTTCGTCGTTTACCTCTCGATGCTCGTCAGCCCAAAATATCCGGGGGCGCAATATGCGCTGCTCTCAGGCTTCGCCTTCCTGCTCCCGCGCCTGCTCGCGGGCGCGTCGGGCACGATGCAGACGCAGATCGGCTATGACGGATTTTTCATGCTTTCGGGCGCGCTGAGCTTTGCCGCGATCTTCCTGCTGCCCATCATCGTGCGCGTGAAAGGCCGCGAGCCGACATGACGATCGAGGCGATCTGCGAACGGGGTTTTGCCCCGGCACTCGAAGCGGTCGAAAGCGGCCGCATTCCTGGGGCCGCGCTGGGCGTAATGAGCGCCGATGGGACAAGCGCGGTGCGCTTCGCCGGAATGGCCGCGATCGTCCCCGAGCGCGAGCTGCTGGCGCGCGATCACTGGTTCGACCTCGCGTCGCTCAGCAAGGTGATCGCGACCACCACGATGCTCCTGAAACTCGCCGAACAGGGACGTCTCGACCTCGACCGGCCGCTGACCGACGCGATTCCCGACCTCCGCCAATATGACGTCGCGGGCGCCGCCGAGCGCCGGTTGACCTTCCGCGACTGTCTGATGCATCGGACCTTCCTGCCCGCAGTCGAGCCCATCTATACCTATGGCGACGATCCGGCGCGGCTGCGCGCTTTCGTCCTGCAGCGCGAATGGCGGCGCGGGCCGCCGGTCTATTCGGACATCAACTTCATCCTGCTCGGCATCGCGATCGAGCGCATCACGGGCGCGCCGCTGTCGGACTGGCCGCTCGGCGAAGGGCTCGGCTTCGGCCCGCCGCCCGGCCCGGCGGTCGCCACGGAAAATTGCAGCTGGCGCGGGCGCGTGATGAAGGGCGAGGTTCACGACGAGAACGCGTTCGCGCTCGGCGGCGCTCCGGGTCACGCCGGGCTTTTCGGCACTGTCGATGGCGTGCTGGGTTTCGCCCGCGCGATGCTCGACGGCACGATGCTGTCGCCCGCGATGATGACCGAGGTGCGCGCCGCTCACGAAAGCCACCGGACGTGCGGCTGGGAACGCGCCTTTGCCGGATGGCATGGCGGCGACGCCTGTTCGGCCGACACGATCGGCCACACCGGCTTCACCGGCACCGGGCTATGGATCGATTTCGAGCGCGGTCTTGCCTGGACCTTGCTCACCAACCGGGTCCATCCGACCCGCCACGCCGACAGCGGCATTACAACCCTGCGCCCCGCGGTGGGCGACCGGGTCATTACAGGCTGGGACGAACGGAATTAATATGACGGCATCGATTGGACGCTTCGCGCTCGCCTCTACGCTCGCGCTTTCGCTGACCGCGGCCCACGCCCAGACGAGCCCGGCGCCGGCGCCGCTGCTGACGACGGTCGAACAGAAATTGGCCGAGGGACCCGCGGGGTCGCGCTTCGGCCTGCTCGTCACGACGCTCGACGGCGAAGTGCTGGTGTCGATCGCGCCCGACCAGCGCTTCATCCCCGCCTCGAACACCAAGATGTTCACGACCGCCATCGCCTATGCCGAGCTGCCTTTGCTTCAGCGGACCGCAAGGGGCACCGGGGTGCGGCTCGAAACGGCTGCCGATGGCAAGATCGACGTCGTGCTGCATGGCCGCGGCGACGCGCTGCTGTCGAGCGCCGACGACTGCAAGGTCGATTGTTTGCAGACGCTCGCCGACGCGGTCGCGGCGAAGACGCGCCATGTCCGCAATATCGTCGGTGACGACAGCTGGTTCCCCGACGAGCGCTGGGGGCCGGGGATGAGCTGGAACAATATCCAGTCGCGTTACGGCACCGGCACGTCGGCGCTGACGCTCGACGACAATGAGCTGGTGGTGAAGCTGGTGCCGGGCGCGATCGGCGCCGCTCCGGGTGTGCAGGCGTCCGGCTATTATATCATCGAAAATCGGGTCACGACCGTCGCGGGTAAGGAAGAGAAGATCGAAGCCGATCGCATGCCGAACAGCCGCGTCCTGCGGCTGACGGGCACCGTCGGCGCCGAGGTCGCACCACTGACGCTGCGCTATGGCATCGACGATCCGGCGCACCATGCGGCGTGGCGCCTCGGCGAACTGCTGCGCGCACGCGGAGTGCGGGTGGATGGCGATATCGAGGTGCGCCACCGGCCGCTGACGCCTGCCGACGATCCGAAAAACCGCAAGGGCGCGGCGGCCACGCTGCCATCCGAACCCGCGATGCTCGCCGAATTGCCCGCGCCGTCGCTCGCCGAAAATATGGTACGGATCAACAAGGAGAGCCAGAATCTCCACACCGAACTGATGCTGCGGCGCGTCGCGCGGCAGGCGGGCAGCGGCTCGATCGCCGACGGGCAGGCGGTGATGCAGCGGGTGATGACGCAGGCGGGGCTTCCCGCGACCGGCTATCACTTCGCCGACGGGTCGGGCATGTCGTCCTATAATCGCATCACGCCCCGCGCCGCCGTCGGCCTGCTCGGCTGGATCGCGCGCCAGCCGTGGAGCATGGCGTGGCGGAGCACGCTGCCGATCGCGGGGCGCGACGGCACCTTGCAGAGCCGCTTCAAGGGCACGATCCTCGAAGGAAAACTGTTCGCCAAGACCGGATCGCTCAACGCCTCGCGCGCGCTGTCGGGTTATCTGACGACGCGCAGCGGACGGACGCTGATCTTCTCGGCGCTCGCCAACGACATGCCCGAGGACACCGATAGCCAGGCCACCGCCGCGGTCGACCGCGTGCTCGTCGCGATTGCCGAGGCGCTTTAGGACCGCCCCCCTTCCCCCTTGATGGGGGAAGGATAGGGAGCCTTACCGCGCAGCGATTAGGCGGAGTTGGATGGGGGTGCGGGTGCGTTCGCACACCGCCGCATCAGGTCGAACAGCACCCCTACCGCTGCGACTAAAGCCAGCAGGCTGGCAAGTCTCACTGCCTCTCCCATCGAGGGGGAGGAAATCGGGTTCAAAAGTTCCGCCGGTCTTAGTTAACCTCGTCGATCAGCTGGAAGTAGGCGTCAGGACCAGCCGCCCCACGGCATGCCGGTCGACCGCCGCCTTGCTGAACCACAAGGGCTGCATCGCGCCCGCGAGCCAATATGGATAAAAGTCGCGATAGCGCGGCGAGCGCGGATCGGCGGACTGGCCGGGCAGCAGCAGGAAGCGGCTGTTGTCCCACGCCCCGACGTCGGCGACGAACAGATAGCTCGCGCCGTGCGACACGTTGAAACCGCGCTTGGGATTGAAGCCGCGCGCCATCGGCGTCGTACCGTCGCCGCCCGACCGGCCGCCCTCGATCCTGGGAAAGGCGGCCGCGATAGCCGGGTTCGATGCCATCGGATGCGCGATCGTCACGCGGTGCAGGTCACCCCATTTCCAGCGCGCCGGATCGGGGCCGCCGAGTTCGACCGCCTTCGTCCATCCGGCCGCCAGCGCGCGGTCGACGATCGCGTCACGCGATGCGGCAGGGTCGGCGCCGAGACGCTTGTCGGGTGACGAAAGAATGCGCAGCATTTCCGACAAATTGACCGACGGGATCAGGTCGCGCGCCGCCGCAGGCATGATTTGGTCGTAAAAGTCGGTCGATAGCGCCGGCATCACCATTTCATAGAGCAGCGCGGCGGCGCTGTCGGCCTCGATCCCGCAGTCCCATCGCCGGAGCAACGCGGCCGCGGGGGCGGCCGCCGGCGTGGGATTGGCGGGAAGCAGCTTCAACAGCGCGCGCGCGGGAAGCGACTGGACGTCGTGCTGAAGCGCGATGCTGTCCTCGATCCGGTGCTTCGGCTGGCTACGCAGCACTTCGGCGACGCGATCGTAGCGGAAGGAGTCGCTCCAGCTGAAGCTGATGATCCGCTCGCGATAGGGAAAGCCCGCGGGCAGGTTCATCTGGTTCGCCGACGCGAACCAGCCTTCGCGCGGGTTATAGACGTGAGGCATATCCTCGACCGGCAAGATCCCCGTCCAGTCGAAATCGCCATCGCCCGGCGCGGGAAACAGCCCGTCGTGCTTTGGGCGGCGCGGGGTGAAGCCGATCGTCTGCCAGCCCGTGTTGCCGTCGATGTCGGCATAATGGAGGTTGGTCGGCGACACATGCAGCTTGAACGCTTGCCGCAGCGAGGCCCAATCCTTCGACAGGTTGATCGCGATAATCGCGAACCGCTGGTTGGCGCCGGGCAACATGCTCACCGTTGCAAAGGCCACCGCGCGATTGCGGGAGGCATCCTGCGACACGATCGGGCGGCCTGCGGCATAACGCAAAGTCACGCGTTCGCTCGGCGCGCCCTTGACCAATATCTCGTCCTCGAACGTCTCGAACGCCTTCCACTTGCCCTTGTGCCAATAGCGGCCAGGGTCGCCTTCCTTGGTGCGCAGGATGAACAGGTCGGTCTGGTCGATATGGAAGTTCGTGCGGCCGAAGGCGAAGCGGTCGGTGTGCCCCTGCATGATACCCGGCAGTCCGGGCGCGCCAGCGCCGATGACGTCGAGCCCCGGCGCCGACAGATGGCACATATGCCGCGGGCTGGCGCGGCCGATGCCAAGATGCGGATCGTTGGCGAGGATCGGCCGCCCCGTCGCGCTGCGCGACGGCGAAATCGTCCACGCATTGCTGCCGAGTGCGAAGCGATCGGTCCAGCGCGCTTCGGGGTCGAGCGATGCTTCCTGTACCGGATCGAAATCCATCGGTCGGTTCGCGGGATCGAGGACGCCGAGGTCGGCGTCGCTCACCGCCGCGCAGTCGAGCCCTTCGGGCACCGTGAAGGACCAGGCGGGACGCAGCGGCACCATCAGCTGGTCGGCGTCGAGCAGCCCGCGCGCCTGAAGCTGTGCGCGGCGCACCTCGTCGTCGGCGTCGCCCATGCCGATGCCGCGATTGCGAACGAGGTCGGCGACCTCCCAGCGCAGCGGGCTGATCCCCAATATGCCATATTCGAGCGGCAGCTGCGCCGGATCGGCGGCGAGTTCGTCGATCCGGGCGTTGACCCCGGCGACATAGCCGCGCGCGCATTCGAGCACATCCGCCGGCAGTGCCGCGAGTTCGGCATCGATGTCGCCGCGATAGAGGAAAAGCCGCGCCGCCTTGTCCGCGGCGACGAAACGCGGTCCAAAGGCCTCGGCCATCCGCCCCATGTCGCGGCGATGCTCCATGTCGACCTGGAACAGCCGGTCGCGTGCGACGAGATAACCCTGCCCGAAAAAGGCATCGTGCAGCGACGCGGCGCGGACGTGAGGCACGCCCAATTCGTCCTCGACGACCTCGACCGGCGCGCGCGCGCCGGACAGGCCGATGGTTCGCGCGGCCCCCTTGACCCGGGGTTTCGCGAAAAGGCTTCCCGGCATTGCGACAAGCGCAACCGAAGCCAGCAGAAACGCGCGGCGCTGGATCAACATGCCCTCCCCGATCAGGTGAAAATAACCAAATGCGACCCTATCGCAGCATCGCGCCGCCGGGCCATAGCAAGCGGGCGGCGTCCTATAACTGCAAGCTATTCGGCGACGCCATATCTTCGGGCTATATGTCCATATCGCCAGGTTAGCGGCCAAGCTGTTGACCCCCCGCAACCACCCTGTAACCTCGTTGTCACGAAACCGGCTGTCGGCGCGCGCTGGCTGCGACTATGGCCGGACGGGCACGATGAAATATCACCAAAATATACAAAGGCGGGCAAGCATCCGCCAAATGGTCAGGTGGGACAAATAGGGCAGCCAGCCCGGCACGACGCCGGGGCACGTCTCGGGCGGCGTGCGGCTCGGCCCTGGGTAAAAAGGGGACTGCAGATATGCGTGATTTTGAACGAATTCGTCGACCGCTGGGCCGCAAAAGCCAGTTCGGCGTGGCGATGACTGCACTGGCACTGGTCCATAGCGCGCCGGCGCTGGCACAGGAGGCGGCCACCTCGACGGACAGCGTCGAAGCAGCGCCCGACGACCAGATCATCGTCACCGGATCGCGCGTCGCGCGCGACGGCTTTCAGGCGCCGACCCCACTGGTCGTACTGACGCAGCAAGACATCCAGAACACCTCGCCGTCGAATAACATCGCCGACTTCGTCAACCAGATGCCGCAGCTTGCCGGATCAACCAAGCCCGCCAATTCGCGCCTGAACATCTCGAACGGTTCGGCGGGCATCAACGCGCTCAACATGCGCAACCTCGGCGAAAACCGCGTGCTCGTCCTCGTCGACGGCCGCCGGTCGGTCGGTTCGACGATCTTCGGCTGGGTCGACATCAACACGATCCCGCAGGCGCTGGTCGATCGCGTCGAGGTGGTCACCGGCGGTGCATCGTCGGCCTATGGCTCGGACGCCGTCACCGGCGTCGTCAACTTCGTCCTCAACAAGAAGATGGAGGGGCTGCGCATCACAGGCGACATCGGCGTCACCGACAAGGGCGACGGTTTCAACTATTCGGGCAGCGTCGCGGGCGGCCTGTCGTTCGCCGACGGCCGCGGCCATGCCGTCTTCAACGCCGAGATCGCGCATCAGGACGGCATCTACGAAATCGACCCGAAGGACCGGCCGTGGAACCACCGGGGCTATCTGGCCTTTGCGAACCCGGCCTATGTGGTGACGGGCGGCGTCGGGAACGGCCAGCCCCAGTTCATCACCTTCCGCGAGAAGGCCGGTCAGACCAACCAGGCGCCGGGCGGATTCATCACCGGGTCGGCGGGCAACAACAACGGGCTGCGTGGCCTTTATTTCAGCGAAAACGGCCAGGTAAACCAGTTCAATTACGGTTCCTTCAACTCGCCAGCGCTGGGCGGCAGCGCCGCAGTGACGCGCACGGTCGGCGGCGACTGGCGCCTCAACGATTCGGGCCGCCGGATCGGCCTTGCGCCGAAGGACGATCGCTGGGGCGTCTTTGGCCGACTGAGCTATGAAGTCGCCGACGGCGTCGAAATCTTCGCCGAAGGGGCGTACAACAAGCAGGAAGTCTTCTTCAACGCCGGTCCCAACCTCGCCTCGGCGACGCTCAACACGACCGGCTGCACGACCGTCCCGACGCCCATCACCTGCAACGCCTTCGCGCTGCAAACGCTGGGCGCGGCGCGGCTCGCGGACGTCACCAGCGTCAGCATCACGACCACGGCCGCCGATCTGCCCTTCCGCGGCATCAACAACAAGCGCGCGGTGCAGCGTTACGTCGTCGGCGCCGAGGGTGAGTTCGACGCGTTCGGCAAGTCGGCGCGCTGGGACGTCTATGGCCAATATGGCCGGTCGGACCTCCGCGAACAGCTCCGCAACATCATGCACGTCGACCGCATGAGAGATGCGACGAACGCCGCCTTCGCGCCGGCGGGCAACGCGGGCGGCTATGCCGCCGGATCGATCCAGTGCCTGATCAACGTCGACGCCGTCACCACCAACAATGACCCGAACTGCGTGCCGCTGAACCGCCTAGGCATCGGCGTCGCCAATCCGGCGGCGATCGATTATGTGTTGGGCGATCCGTATCGCAAGCAGGTGCTGGAACAGTTCGTCACCGGCGCCAACCTGTCGCTGACACCGTTCGCGACCTGGGCCGGCGACGTGAGCATCGCGGTCGGCGCCGAATATCGCAAGGAAAAAATCCGCGGCAGCGTTCCGCAAGAGTTCCAGCCGATCGCGACGGTCGACGCCACCGGGCGCCCCGGCTTCCGCAACGCCTGGTCAGTCGGCAACTACCTGCCGTTCCAGGGCAGCTATAATGTGAAGGAAGCCTATCTCGAGACCGTCGTCCCGCTGGGCCTTGGCCTTGAGTTCAACGGCGCGGTGCGCGCGACCGATTATTCGACTTCGGGCTATGTCACAACCTGGAAGCTGGGGGCGACCTGGGCGCCGATCGAGGATATCCGTTTCCGCGTCACGCGGTCGCGCGACATTCGCGCGCCGAACCTGAACGAGTTGTTCCAGGCGGGCACCGCGAACAGCGATTCGGTGCGCAACCCCAAATTCGTTGCAGGCAACCCAGCCACCGGGCCGCAATTCTTCCCCTATTCGGGCCTGACCACGGGCAACCGCGATCTGAAGCCTGAAAAGGCCGATTCGTGGAATATCGGCGCGGTGATCACGCCGCGCTTCCTGCCCGGCTTCTCGGCATCGGTCGATTATTTCCGCATCGACCTCGAGGATGCGATCGACACGATCACCGCGCAGGAAATCGTCAATCGCTGCGATGAAGGACGGCAGGAATATTGCGCCGCGATCACCGAGGATCCGGCTCGCTCGCAGCCCGGCCCGCCGCGCGTGCCTTATCTGCTGATCCGCAGCCAGCCGTTCAACTTCGTCAGCAAGCTGGTGCGCGGCATCGACTTTGACGCCGCCTATCGCCTGCCGGTCGGCGGAGAAAGCAGCATTACGCTGCGCGGCACCGCGACACGCTACATCGAAAATCTCTCGGACACCGGCATCACCGGCGTCACGCCCGTCAACACCGTCGGCGCGAACGGCGGCCAGTCCAGCACCCCGAAATGGATTTTCCGCACCAGCCTCAATTACGAGACGCCGACCTTCTCGGGCACCGTCGTCGGCCGCGGGGTCAGCTCGGGCAAATATCTGGCCAACGCGATCGAATGCACGACCGGGTGCCCGACCTCGACCAGCCAGGCTCCGACTTATGACAACAACAACGTCAAGGGGACGTTCTACGTCGACCTCAACTTGACGCAGAAGGTCAGCGTAAAGAGCGGCTCGGAGGCGGAGTTCTTCTTCAACGTCACCAATTTGTTCGACGCCGATCCGTTGCTGCTGCCCGAAACCGGCCTCGCCGCGAACAGCACATTTTCGGACCTGCTGGGCCGCACCTTCCGCCTCGGCGTGCGCTTCAAGATGAAGTGACGCGGACACAAATGAAAGAGGAAGGGAGGGCCCAGTGGCCCTCCCTTTTTTTGAGGCCGATCCATAGTGCCGCTCGGGACGACCGGCCACGTCTCGTCCATTTCGCGGATCAACCGGCGACGGTTTCTGGGCGACGCGGCCGCAACCGCCGGCTTCGTCGAACAGCAGGGGCCAGCTATTTCATCGGTGTCTTCGCCGCGCGCTCGGCCTCGATCTGCGCAACCCATTTTTGGGCCGTCAGCGGGCCGGTGCCTTCGAAATGTGCCTTCGCGGAGAAGCTTGCCGAGGGCAAGATCACCAAGGCGAGCCGGCTGATGCTCGTCGCCGGCGACCAGGACCGCGATGACGATCCCGAACCTGCGCGGGCTCTGGCCGCGCGGCTCACACCGCTGTCGGCCTATGAACTGAACACGTCGTTACCGACACATTGCGTTTCATGTTCCGCTAGAGCCCCCAACGGCGGAATTCACCAGCGCACTGTCCTGGAAGGGTGCGACGAGATTTTCGCTCACCGCAATCATCGCGCAAGCCGTTCAATAGATCCTGTCCCTGATGTTGTGACCTGGATCCTGCGGCGGAGCAAGAAAAGACCGCCCGCGAGCATCGCCGTCGGGACAAGCATCAATGTGAAGGCGGTACGCCCGTCGAGATGTGCGAAAAGCTGTCCGGTGACCAGCGAACCTGTTGTGCCACCGAGCGCCGAGAAAACGACGACAAGCCCCATCAGCGGTGGATGGCTGCGCCCCGGCATTGCGCTCAGCATCACCGAAACAATCGTCGGATAGATGGGCGCGAGCGCGAAGCCGATCAGCGGGAACAGGAAGGCAGCGAGCGGGGCGTCGTTCCAGCTGGCAATCGGCCCCGGCCGCAGCCCGTCGGCGAGCGGCAGGACAAGGATGATCAGCGCCGCGAGCAGCCCGAGGCAGATGTTGAGCACCGGATACCAGTCGAAGCGCGCCATCACCGCGCCCGCGCCGAAGCGCCCGAGCGCGATGCACGCCGCGAACAGACTGGCCGCCTGAACGCTCATCTGCGCGGGGAGGTGCAGCACTTCGTTGTTGAAGGTCGGCAGCCAGGTGCCGATCCCCTGCTCGATGAGGACAAAGATGAAGGCACACAGAATGAAGATGAGGACGAGCGGCAGCGCGGCGAGCTTCAGCATGGCAAGGATCGGCGCGCCTTCGGCCTCGATCGCATCGTCCCCGTCGTGCCCGCGCCGCGCGTCGACGGGCGCCGAGAGCAGCAGCGCCAGCGCCAGGGCGGTGACCCCGGCGAGAACCCAATAGGCATTGAGCCAGCGTAGTCCCGTGGGATCGATGAAAGCGCTGAACACCCAATAGGAGGAAAGTACGCCGACCATGAACATGCCCTCGATCAGGCTGGTCAGGCTGGCGTGCTTTCGCGGGCTGTCGGTGACGAGGCCGATCATCGAATAGACCACGACCTTGGCAATGGCAAAGGCCGCGCCGACCATCGCGAAATGGAGCTGCGCGGCGCCGAAGCTGCCAGCCAGCGGCATCACGACACAGCCGGCGATCGCGAGGAGGAGCGCGCCGATCAGCGCGTTGCGAAGGCCCAGCCGCGGCAAATAGCTCGCGGTCAGGAATGACACGACCGCGATCGTTATGTCCTTGAACCCTTCGAGCGTGCTCGCTTCGGGCTTGGTCACGGCAAAGCTGGAAATCGACTGGAGGATCACCGTCCCGACGCTGTTGAGCAGCATCGCAAAGGCGACATAGGTCAGGATCAGTGCTGCGATCAGTCGGGTACGCGCCATGGCCTGTCCTTGTAGGAAAAGAAGGGGTGGCCGCGAAGAGGCCGCGGCCACCCAGGGAGGGATGTCCCCTAGAATTTATAGGCGGCGCTGAAGCGGACCGAGCGGCCGAGGATCGGCCGCGCGTTGACCACCTGACCCCCCGTCTGCCCCAGCGTGCGCGGATCGCCTTCGGTCAGCCCGACCTTGTCGGTCAGATTGTCGGCGGTCACGGCGAATTGCAGCGCGTCATTGACGTCGACGGTCACCCCCGCGTCGATCTTGAAATAATGTGGCAAGGACTGGGTGTTCGCGGTGTCGGAGAAACGGTCGCCGACGTAGCTGAAGGTCGAATAGAGCGAGACCTTGCTCCCCTCGCCGAATTCGATGTCGTACGACGGCGTCACGCGCCACTGCCACTTCGGCTGGCGCTGCACGCGATTGCCGCTGAGGTCGATCGTCCCGCCGCCCGCGAAGAAATCGCGGTACTTCGCATCGAGCCAGGTGCCCGAGAAGGCGATGGCGAAATTGTCGATCGGGCGGATCTGCCCTTCGAGCTCGATCCCCGTGCTGCGCGCGCCGCCGATATCGGCAACCGGGGCGCCATTCTGGATCACGGTCGTCACCAGTCCCTTGAACTTGGTGTGGAACAATGTGGCGTAGAGCGACACGAGATCGGTGCGGACCTTCACCCCGCCTTCGAAATTGTCGACGCGCGGCGACACGAAAATCCCGTCGCGCAGATTGTCGAAGAAGGGATTGGTGTTGCCGCGGTTATAGCGGGCATAGACGCCGACCGACGACGAGACGTCATAGTTGAGCCCGGCGGTCCACGACCACGCACCCTTTTTGTACGCGATGTTGCGGAAGGTGCCGTTGAGCATCGCCGTGCCGTTGTTGTACAGCGTATTCGGGTTGTTATCCGTGTCGACCGAGCTGTTGTTCTCGATCGTGCCCGTCGCCTTGTAATTCTGGTAGCGGATCCCGGCGTCGAAGCGCAGTTCGGGGGTGATCTGAAACTCGTCGACCGCGTAAAAGGCATATTCGCGGCCGTCATAGGCGGCGTTGACGTTGAAGAAAGACCCCTGAGTAAAGCCGTTGCTCGACGCGACCTGGCCGTTGGCGAGCGTCAGGTTGAGCAGGCGGCCGTGGTTTTCGGCGGTCAGAAGGTGGACGTTGCCGAGGTTCCACTGGTCATCCGACGAGAAGTCCGAATAATAGGCGCCGACGGTGAACTTGTTGTTCCCGCTTTCCCATTCGACCGCGAGATCGTTGGTGAAATCCTCGATCTGCTTGCGCACGACCCAAGTACCCGCGCGGATCACCTGCTGTGTGCCGGCCACCGCCTGCCCACCATTGACATAGGTCAGGCTGCCGACCGTGCTGCCGAGCGAGGCGGCATAGGCGTTGGCGGTCGTCGCGGTGCTGGCGGGGACGAGGCCCGTCGTGTCGGCATCGCCCTTGAGGTAGCTCGCGCGATAGCGCAGCTGGAAACCCTCGCCGATCTCGTAATCGAAATTGGTGCCGAGGTTGACCAGCTTTGCCCCGCGGCCGTCGGCAAGGTCGGTGCGCGTGCCGTCGGGAAGCGTGCTGAGCCGCGTTTCGGGACCCGCGAGCACGCCGGTGCCGGGATCGATATTGCCGAACTGGTGCACCTTGTCGCCGTCGCGGATCACCGGGATCGGCAGCAGCCATTGACCGCGATCATTGAGGTAGCGCGCGAAGACGAGGATCGAGCCCTTGTCGAGATCGTGGCGGATATTGGCGGTGATTTGACCGCCCTTTTCGGCGGTGAAGCCGGGGCTGCGGATACCCTCGCCGCTCGAATAATAGCCGCCGACCATGAAGCTGGTATTCTCACCGAGCGGACCCGACAGCAGCATGTCGCCGCGAATGTCGCCATAGTCGGTGATGCTCGCCTTCACGAGTCCTTCGAAATCGCGTCCGCCTTCCTTCTGGACGAAGTTGACGGTGAGGCCGGGCTGGCCACTGCCGAACAGCGCACCGGTGCCGCCGCGAACCGCCTCGACGCGCTCGATCGTCTCGTCGATGCGGATCAGCTGGGTGTTTTCGAGGAACGACAGCGTCGGGGGCGAGAAGAAGGGAACACCCTGCACCATCAGCGTGACGAATTCGGCGTCACCGCCCGAGGGATAGCCGCGCACGAAGATGTTGGCGCCATTCTGGCCGCCCGAGCTTTCGGCCGACACGCCGGGGATGACCTTGAACAGGTCGGCGGTGCTGTTCGGTGCGGCGCGATCGATCGCGTCCGAATTGATGCTGGTGATCGCGAACGCCGCATCCTGGCGATTGACGCCGCCGCCGGCGGTGCCGGTGACGATGATTTCTTCGTTCGCGGGCGCCGCGTCGTCGGGTTGAGGCGCTTCCTGGGCGAAAGCCGTGGCCGGCAGCGCGGCGAGCGCGATCGACGACAGCAGATAGGTTCGATTCAACATGGCATATCCTCCACTTTACCTGTTCTGATTGAAAGGCGTCCGCGCGCCGCCGCTTCCCGTTCTGTCGACAGGATCTGGCCGAGCGTGAGATCGCCGATGGCGGGGACGTTGAGGTCGGCTTCGGGCAGCGCCTCTTCTGATCCGATGCCAATAGCCACCATGCCCGCCGCATGGATGGCCGAAACTCCGGCGCGCGCGTCTTCGACGCCGATGCACTGTCCGGGGGACAGACCCATGCCGTCGGCACAGGCCAGGAAAATGTCGGGTGCCGGTTTCGCATTGGCAACGGCGCCGGCGTCGGCGATGAAATCGAACTCGCCGGCGATACCGAGCAGGCGCACGACGTCGGTCGCATTGCGGCTGGCCGACGCAAGGCCGATCTTCAGCCCCGCCGCGCGGCACGCCGCGAACAGGTCGCGAACGCCGGCGAACAAGTTCGCGGGCGAATAGTCCGCCAGCCGCTCGCGATAGAGGTCGTTCTTTTCGGCGAGCATCGCGTCGAAGGTCGCGGGATCAACCTTGGCACCGGCATGATCCAGAATCACGCGCAGCGAACCCGCGCGGTCAACGCCCTTCAATTGGTGGTTGGTTTCGCGGCCGAACGCCAGCCCATGCTGGTCGGCAAGCGCCTGCCACGCCTGATAATGATCCTCGGCCGTGTCGGTGAGCACGCCGTCGAGGTCGAAGATCACGCCCTTCAGCACTGGCCGCGGCGCGGTGACCGGCGCGTCGCCGATGCGCAGCGCGCGGCCGTGATCGAATATGTCGAGCGGGGCGCCCGACAGCAGGCGATAGGTGCAGCCCGCGGCGTCCACCGCAAGCTCGATCACGCTGCCCCGCCATTGCAGGCGAAAGCGATAGGCTTTCCATGCGGCGGGAAGCTGCGGCCGGAACGACGGCACTGCACCGTCGAGGCGCAGCCCGCCCCAGCCCTGTGCCAGCACGAGCCAGCTGCCCGCGAGCGCCGCCATGTGGAGGCCGTGCGAGGTATTGCCGTGGCGGTCCTCCAGATCGACGAAAGCGCATTCGCTGAGGAAGCCGAGCGCCGCCGCCTCGTCGCCAAGCCGCGCCGCGGCGATCGCGAAAGACACCGACGACAGCGTCGAATCATGCGTCGTGACGCGGGCATAATAGTCGAAATTGCGCCGCTGGCGTGACAGCGGCATATCGACGAGATCCATCGCCATCGCCTGGATGACGTTGCCCTGTTTCGCGACCTGATGGCGGAACAGGATCATCGGGTGATAGCGCATCAGCAGCGGGCCTTGGCCATCGCGCGATGCAAGGCCGGGCAGTTCGGGACGGCCGAGAAAGGCATCGTCCTGCGGGTTGACGCCGAGCACCGGATCGACCGGCAGCCACATCGCGTCCGCCGCCCTCTGCCAATCGGCGATTTCGCTGTCGTTGAGACCGATCGCGCTGGCCAGCCCCGCAAAATCGCCGCGGGCGCGCAGCCAGCCCGCGGTCGCAGCAGCATAAGCGAGATGCCGGCGCGCAATGGCGTTGGTGTAGAAGTCGTTGTCGACGAGCGCCGAATATTCGTCCGGTCCCGTCACGCCATAGAGGCAGAAGGCGCCGCCGCGGCGCGCGTCGAACGCGCCGATCTCCATCCACATGCGCGCGGTTTCGAACAGCATCTCGGCGGCTTCGGCGCGGAAAGCCTCATCGCCCGTCGCCACGACATAGAGCGCGAGCGCATAGGCGATGTCGCCGTTGATATGATATTGCGCCGATCCCGTCGGATAGTGCGACGAGCATTCTGCCCCTGCGATCGTGCGCCACGGATAAAGCGCGCCGCTTGCGTGACCAAGCGCGCGCGCATGTGCCCGCGCCTGATCGAGCTTGCCGATGCGATAGGCGAGCAGCGTACGCGCCTTGGTGGGCGCCTGCAACGCGAGTACCGGCAGCATGAAGGTTTCGGCGTCCCAGAAATAATGGCCTTCATAGCCCTCGCCGGTCAGCCCCTTGGCGCCGATGCTGTGGTTCGGATCGCGGCTCGCCGACTGGTGGAGCTGGAACAGGTCGAAACGCAGCGCTTCGGTCAGCGCGTCGTCGCCGTCGATCGTAAAAGCCGCGCTGTCCCAGAGCGTCTCGACCGCTGCGCGCTGGCCATCGGCGATCGCGTCGAAGCCAGCCGCTGCATCGTCGAGCACCGCAAGATCGACCGGACGGCCGCGGGCGGATGCCAGTGCGACCACCCGGTCGATCGTCAGGGTGCCGCCGGCGACCAGCGCGCCGCGCACGACATGCCCCGCGCGTTCCACCGAAACGTCGGCGGCGGGCGCGGTGACATGCTGGCGATAAGCGAGCTCGACAGCATCCTGCGCGAACCGGGTGACCGTGGACGGGTCGCCCGGCAGAGGGGGATTGATGGTCCAGACCGGCCGCAACCGGGCCGAGATACGCGGGTCATCGGCTTCGGCGCCGCCCGCGCTCGCGCCTTCGATCCCATAAGTCAGCCGCGCCTCGACCGCGCCGCCGAAATCGATCGGGCGGAGGTGTATCCGCGACGCGACGCAGGCACCGCCGGAGAGGGGGACGATGCGGTCGACCGCAATTTCGAGCGTGCGGCCGCCGGCAAGCCGCCAGCGCGAGGCGCGGCGAAGCTGGCCGGTCGCGAAATCGAGTGCGCTTTCGGTATCGACGAGTTCGGCGCCGCTGAAATCGACCGGTTGGCCGTCGATATGCAGGCGCAGCAGCACCGGGCTGGGGCACGGAACGCGCGTATCGGTCGCGCTCGCGTAACCGGGAAAGCTTTCATGATAGGCAATCGGCCGGCTGACATAGGCGCCGGGCAGATAGGCGCACGGCCGGTCGGCGCACTCGTCGATTACCCCTTCGACGCCGACCAGCCCGTTCGCCAGCGCGAAAAGCGCCGCCGCCTGCGCGCCGGTCGCGGCATCGCCATGGCGGACGAGCCGCATCGCTTCAGAAGGATTTTCGATCGTCGCCACGCGCCCTCACCCACGGCGAAGGCTGCTTGGCCCTCCGCTCTTGGTATGGGTTTCCCGCAAAATGGTATCGATGTCAAGGTATCGATACCATTTTGCGGGAAACCCTTGACCGGAAACGATAAACCATCCCGTTTTCTAGCTGTCGCGGACGATCAGCGCGACCGGCATCGCGCGCGAGTCGACCGCTTTCCCGGCCACCATGGCGAGCACCTTTTGCGCGAGCAACTCGCCGCCGACGCCCCAATCCTGCCGGATGCTCGTCAGCCGCGGTGAAAACAGCGCCGCGCCGGGCGAATCGTCGAAGCCGACCACCGACACATCGTCCGGCACCCGATAACCCCTTGCCCGCAACGCCTCGATTGCGCCCATCGCGATCGCATCGCTGCTCGCGAAAATGCCGTCGAAGCCGGGCTCGCCGTTATCGAGCAGCGGCGCAACCACGTCGCGGCCCGCGGCGACGGTGAAGGCGCAGGGAATATTGGCAACAAGTACCGCGTCCGAACCCGCCAGTCCGGCATGAAAACCACCCAGCCGGTCCTCGGCCTCGCCATGCCCGGCGTCGCCCAGAAACAGGAGCCGCCTCCGCCCGCGGCCGAGCAGATATTCGGCCGCGAGCCGACCGCCTTCACGGTTATCGCTGCCGACGACGATCCGTTCGGGCGGGCCATGTTCGGCGCCCCAGACCACATAAGGCAGCCCGGTCGCCTCGATCACCGCCGCGGCGTCGTCGTGCACCCCCTGCCCCAGCAGGATCACCCCGTCGGCCGAGGGCGGCGCTTCCGAAAACAGGTCGATGGTGGTGAGCACCATATTCTGTCCCGCCGCGGTCAGTTCCTGCAGGATGCCGCCGAGCAACAGCAACGGATAGGGCTCGCTCATCAGGCGTTCGTGCGACGGCGTCATTTCGATGACCACCGCAATCGTCCGCGTGCGCTGTTGTCGCAGATTGCGCGCCGACACATTGATCCGGTAACCCATGCGCTCGGCCGTCTCGCGGATCAGCGTGCGCGTGCTGTCTTTCACCGTCGAATGGTTCGACAGCGCGCGCGAAACGGTGATTTTCGCGACGCCCAGTTCGCGGGCGACATCCGCCATCGTCGGCCGCGCACCGTCGTTGGACTTTCCTTTACTCACCCGCAGAGTCGCTTGGTGACGGATGGCGAGAATCGATGCGCTGAGCCATGCCGCACCCCTAACGCCCGACGGCCGGCTTTCACAAGCCGCTTCAAAGCGATCGCTGTCGGCACATGATCGTTCGCGCGGAAGCGGGATGGCTGTCTGATATTTGACCACCCGGCGCGCAAGCGCGCAGGCAGAGGGTTTCGTGCCGATCGGTTTTGGCGATTGCCGCGCGGTCATCCTTCCCGCACGCTGAGCGCCGTACCGAGCTCAGGTCAGAAACGCGGCGAGTTCGGCAAGCAATAATTCGGGCGTTTCTTCCTGCGGACTGTGACCGCACGGCAGCGCGCGCCCGCGCACATCGCGGGCTTTGGACTGCCAGCTCTCCATCACGTCGAAGAGGGTGCCCACCGTGCCATATTCGCCCCAGAGCAGGAGCAAAGGCGCCTCGATCCGCCGGTCGCTGCCGGCCGCGTCATGATCCAAATCGATGCTCGCCGCCGCGCGATAATCCTCGCAGATCGCGTGGCGCGTCGCGGGATCGCGATAGCAGCGGCGATATTCGGCGACGACGCGCGGATCGAGCGCGCCTTCGACCCTGATTTGCCCGGCAAGATGGCGGTCGAGAAAATGGTCGGGATCGGCTGCGATCATCCGTTCGGGCAGGTCGAACGGCTGGATCAGGAAGAACCACCAGAAATAGCGCGTCGCAAACTCGCGGTTCGTCTGCGCATACATCGTCGCGGTGGGCGCGATGTCGAGCAGCACGAGCCGCGCGACACGGTCCGGGTGGTCGAGCGCCATGCGATGCGCGACGCGCGCGCCGCGATCGTGCGCGACGACATCGAAACGGCCGAAGCCCAACGTGGCCATCACCGCAACCTGATCGGCCGCCATCGCGCGCTTGGAATAATTCGCGTGCGCGGGATCGCCCGGCAGTTTTTCGCTGTCGCCATAACCGCGCAGGTCAGTCGCGACGACCGTGAAGCGCTTCGCAAGCGCGGGCACGACCTTGTGCCAGGTCAGATGCGTCTGCGGATGGCCGTGGAGGAGCAGCAGCGGAGGTCCCGAACCGCCGACCGCGGCGCGGATGCGCACGCCGTCCGCATCGACGTCGTGCCAGCGGAAGCCCGGCATGAGTTCGGGATATTCGGGACTATTGCTCATCGCTATCGGCACCCATAAGCCAGGGCTTGCGGCCGAGATAGGCTTTCTCGAACGCGCGGATGCGGTCGGCGTACATCAGGGTCTCGCCGATCCGGTCGAGCCCGAGCATCAGCGCGCGCCGCGTGGTGGGATCGATGTCGAAACCCGCCGCATAGCCGCCCATTTCGATGCGCTGCGCATCGAGGTCGACCATCATCTCCCCTGCCCCTTCGTCGAGCTCGGCCATCAGCGCCGCGATCTCCGTTGTCGGCAGCGACAGGAGCAGCAGGCCGTTGTTCGCGGCATTGTCCGCAAAAATCGCGCCATAGGAGGAGCCGATGATGCCGCGGATGCCATATTGGAGCATCCCCCACACCGCATGTTCGCGCGACGAGCCGCAGCCGAAATTGGGGCCGACGAGCAGGAAGCGCGTCTCCGTCATGTCCGTGCGGTTGAGGATGAAATCGTCCCGCACCGCGCCGTTTTCGTCGAAACGGAGGTCGTGAAAAAGACCCAGGGCGAGCCCCGAGCGGTCGATGCCCTTCAGGAACGCCTTGGGCATGATGACGTCGGTGTCGATGTTGGCGGCGGGCATCGCGGCGGCGCGGCCCGACAGGCGGAGAAAGCGCTCCATCAGTCAAGCTCCTCCGCCGCAAGCTCTCGTACATCGGCAAGCCTTCCGGTGAC
>NZ_DATFFD010000041.1:0-3399 GCF_035250425.1 Sphingopyxis sp. | reverse complement strand
CCGGATGGGCGGGTGGCGCAAGCGGGAAAATGGGGGGTGGGTGGAGGGCGCGCGCCTACTTGTCCTCCCCCTTGATGGGGGAGGCAGCGAGACTTGCCAGCTTGCTGGCTAGTCGCAGCGGTGGGGGGGTGCGGTCTCGGCCTGAACCTACGCCGCGATGACGCACCATCCTCCTCATCCAACTGCGCCTAGCCACTTCGCGGCAAGGCTCCGTATCCTTCTCCCATCAAGGGAGAAGGAATCAGGCCCACGGCGGCGCGTTCAGACCCGTCGGGCTCGCGGTGAAAATCTCGCAGCCGGTTTCGGTGATGCCGATGCTGTGCTCGAACTGCGCCGAGAGCGAGCGGTCGCGGGTGACCGCGGTCCAGCCGTCGCTCAGCATCTTCACCGCATATTTGCCGGTGTTGATCATCGGCTCGATCGTGAAGAACATGCCGGGCTTGAGTTCGGGGCCGGTGCCGGGGCGGCCGGCGTGGACCACTTCGGGCGCGTCGTGGAACATCTGGCCGAGGCCGTGGCCGCAAAAGTCGCGGACGACCGAATAGCGGTGGCGCTCGGCGTGTTGCTGGATCGCATGCGCGACGTCGCCCATGCGGTTGCCGGGCTTCGCCTGCTCGATGCCGAGCATCAGGCATTCGTAGGTGATTTCGACGAGGCGCTTCGCCTTGATCGGTACGTCGCCGACCAGATACATGCGGCTGGTGTCGCCGTGCCAGCCGTCGACGATGCTGGTGACGTCGATGTTGACAATGTCGCCCTCGCGCACCGGCTTGTCGTCGGGGATACCGTGGCAGACGACATGGTTGATGCTGGTGCAGCAGCTATGCGTGAAGCCGCGATAGCCGAGCGTCGCGGGGATACCGCCGCCATCGAGCATCATCGTGCGGACAAGGTCGTCGATCGCCGCGGTGGTCACGCCGGGCTGAACGAAGGCGACGAGCGCGTCGAGGATTTCGGCCGACAGCCGCCCCGCCTTGCGCATGCCGGCAAAGCCCGCCTCGTCGTGCAGCTTGATCGTGCCGTCGCGCACGGGGGTGGGGCTCGCCGCGTCGGCGGTGGTTACGGAAACATAGTCGTACATGACTCGCGATATAGGCGATGTGGCGCTGAATTGCGAGGGTAGTAAGCCCCTCCCGCTTGCGGGAGGGGTTTGGGGAGGGGGTATGGCGTTGCCAAGCCCTCTCCGCTGCGACTAGCGGGCAAGCCCGCAAGTCTCGCTGCCCCTCCCGCAAGCGGGAGGGGAGCAGGTGTCACTCCGCCGCCTTTTTCGCCTTGTCGGCTTTCGGCTTGCTCTTGCTCGCCTTGGGCGGCGCCGGGACGATTTCGAAGGCGAGCGGATTGCCGACCTTGGCGTCGTCGCCGGTCTTCATCTTCACCTTGACCTCGCCGCCATGAACGAGCTTGCCGAACAGCAGTTCCTCGGCGAGCGGCTGCTTGATCTTTTCCTGGATCAGGCGGCCCATCGGACGCGCGCCATAGAGCTTGTCATAGCCCTTGCCGGTCAGCCATTCGCGCGCCGCATCGTCGAGCTGGATATGGACGTTGCGGTCGGCGAGTTGGAGTTCGAGCTCGAGGATGAACTTGTCGACGACGCGCGCGACGACTTCGGGCGGCAGATAGCCGAAGGGCACGATCGCATCGAGGCGGTTGCGGAATTCGGGGGTGAAGAGATTCTTCACCGCTTCCTCCTGCACATCCTCGCGCGTCGATGCGCCGAAACCAATCGATTCGCGCGCCATGTCGCTTGCCCCCGCATTGGTCGTCATGATCAGGATGACGTTGCGGAAATCGACCGTCTTGCCGTGATGGTCGGTCAGGCGGCCATGGTCCATCACCTGCAACAATATGTTGAACAGGTCGGGATGCGCCTTTTCGATCTCGTCGAGCAGGAGCACGCAATGCGGATTCTGGTCGATCGCATCGGTGAGCAAACCGCCCTGATCGTAGCCGACATAGCCCGGGGGCGCACCGATCAGGCGGCTGACCGAATGGCGCTCCATATATTCGGACATGTCGAACCGCTGGAGCGGGATGCCCATGATCGACGCGAGCTGCCTCGCGACCTCGGTCTTGCCGACGCCGGTGGGGCCGCTGAACAGATAGTTGCCGATCGGCTTTTCGGGATCGCGCAGGCCCGCACGGCTCAGCTTGATTGCCGACGAGAGGACCTCGATCGCGGTGTTCTGGCCGAACACGACGCGTTTGAGGTCGGTCTCGAGGCTGGCGAGCGTCGCCTTGTCGTCGCTCGACACCGATTTGGGCGGGATGCGCGCCATCGTCGCGATCACGGCCTCGATCTCCTTGGCGGTGATCGTCTTCTTGCGCTTCGACGGGGCGACGAGCATCTGCATCGCGCCGACCTCGTCGATCACGTCGATCGCCTTGTCGGGCAATTTGCGGTCGTTGATGTAGCGCGCCGACAGGTCGACCGCGGCGTTGATCGCATCGGGGGTGTAACGCACCTGATGATGCGCCTCGAACGCGCTGCGCAGCCCGGCAAGGATTTTCTTGGTGTCCTCAAGCGTCGGTTCGACCACGTCGATCTTCTGGAACCGGCGGAGCAGCGCGCGGTCCTTTTCGAAATGGTTGCGGAACTCCTTGTACGTCGTCGAGCCGATGCAGCGGATCACGCCGCCCGACAAAGCGGGCTTGAGCAGGTTCGACGCATCCATCGCGCCGCCGCTCGTCGCGCCGGCACCGATGACGGTGTGGATCTCGTCGATGAACAGGATCGCGTGCGGCAGCCCTTCGAGTTCGGTCACGACCTGTTTCAGCCGCTCCTCGAAATCGCCCCTGTACCGGGTTCCGGCGAGCAGTGCGCCCATATCGAGCGAATAGATGACCGCGGGCAGCAGCACCTCGGGCACGTCGCCCTCGATGATCTTGCGCGCGAGCCCCTCGGCGATCGCGGTCTTGCCGACGCCGGGGTCGCCGACATAGAGCGGGTTGTTCTTCGACCGGCGGCAGAGGATCTGGATCGTGCGGTCGACTTCGGCATTGCGGCCGATCAGCGGGTCGACCTTGCCGATCTTCGCCTTTTCGTTGAGGTTGACGGTGAACTGGTCGAGCGCGGTTTCCTTCTTGGACTTGCCGCCGCTGTCCTTGTCCTTCGTCTCTTCCTTTTCCTCGGGCTCGGCCTGCGGCGAGGGCTTGCCGCCCTTGCCGACGCCGTGGCTGAGGTAGGAGACCGCGTCGAGGCGGGTCAGGTCCTGCTGCTGCAGGAAATAGACGGCGTAGCTTTCGCGTTCGGAGAAGAGGGCGACGAGGACGTTGGCGCCCGTCACCTCGTCCTTGCCCGACGACTGGACGTGCAGGATCGCGCGCTGGACGACGCGCTGAAACCCGCTGGTGGGCGACGGGTCGCTGTGCCCCTCGACCTTCAGACTGTCGAGTTCGGTG
>NZ_DATFFD010000040.1:0-3881 GCF_035250425.1 Sphingopyxis sp. | reverse complement strand
GGGAATCGCCAGCCTAGGGGGCTGTAACATGGCATCAGCATTTGGACCGCGCCTATGGAGGCGCACGACCGTCAGCGTGCCGCCGGCACGGAGCCTGGGTCGCCGAATGACGTGGCATGCCGCCGCCGCCCTTCTCGCCTTCGCCGCCTTGCAGATCTGGCTCGTGATGAGCGCGGTCGCCGCCGGGGCGCCGTCGGCTTTCATCGTCGTCGCGTTGATCATGCTGCTCGTGCTCGCAATTCCCGTCGCGCGTTCGACCGAACGGCATTGGTATCGCCTCAGCCGCCAGGCGCTGGCGAGCTGGGGTCTTCATGCGCGTTTCCGCCGCGACGTCCGCCGCCTGTGGGTCGCGGCGCTCACGCTGCCCTTCCTGTGGATCAGCGGTGCGATGGCCGCCACCGACGCCATCGCGAAGATCGCGAACTGACCCTTTTTCAGCGCTGGTTTTGATTTTTTGCCGCGCGCCGTATAGGGCGCGGCCATGCTGACCGTTTCCGAAGCCCTCGATCGTGCGCAGATGCTGTGCGACGCCGCCGCGAAAGCCGGCGCCGATGCCGCCGATGCGCTCTATTATTGCAACGCCGCGACCTCGGTCTCGATGCGGCTTGGCGCGCTCGAGGATGTCGAGCGGTCCGAGGGGCAGGATATTTCGCTGCGCGTCTTCGTCGGCCAGCGCAGCGCGAGCGTGTCGACCGCCGACATGGACGCGGGCGAGCTCGCCAAGCTGGTCGAACGCTGCGTCGCGATGGCCCGTGAGGCGCCCGAAGATCCCTACGCCGGGCTCGCGCCTGAAGAGCTGCTATTCAAGGGTGTCATCCCCGATTTCGACCTCGACGATAACAGCGAAGCCGATCCCGCCGCGCTGCGCGAAGCCGCGCTGGAGGTCGAGGAATCCGCGCGCGCCGTCGCCGGTGTTACCAACAGCGAAGGCGGCAGCGCGAGCCACAGCCGCACGCGCTTCGCGCTCGCAACCAGCCACGGCTTTGCCGGCGGCTACGGGTCGAGCGGCCACAGCCTGTCGGCGAGCGTCATCGCGGGCGAAGGCGCAAGCATGCAGCGCGACTATGGCTGGCACAGCGCGCATCATCTGACCGACCTCGAAAGCGCGGCCGACATCGGCAACCGCGCCGGCACGCGCGCCGTCGCACGTCTCAATCCGGGCAAGGCGCCGAATGGCAAACTGCCCGTACTGCTCGATCCGCGCGTCAGCGGCGGCATCGTCGGCCATCTGCTCGGCGCGATAGCCGGACCCGCAATCGCGCGCGGGACCAGCTTCCTGCTCGGCAAGGAAGATCGGGCGTTGTTCGACAGCAGCATCATAATCCGCGACGAGCCGCACCGCCCACGCGGCCTGCGCAGCCGGGCCTTCGATGGCGAGGGCCTGCCGACCGCGGCGCGCGACATCGTCGCCAATGGCAAGATCACCGGCTGGCTGCTCGACACCGCATCGGCGAAGCAGCTTGGCTTGGCGCCGACGGGCCATGCAAGCCGCGGCGGCGGCGCGTCGGGGGTCGGCGCGAGCAACCTGCACCTCGCAGCGGGCAGCGTGACGCCCGCGGCGCTGATGGAGGGCATCGCCGATGGCGTCTATATCACCGAGCTGATCGGCCACGGCGTCAACCCGGTGACCGGCGATTACAGCCGCGGCGCGTCGGGTTTCCTGATCAAGGATGGCGCGCTCACCGGGCCGATCGCCGAATTCACCATCGCGGGCAATCTGATCGACATGTTCGCGGCACTGATCCCCGCGAACAACCTCGAATTCCGCCATGGCACCAACGCGCCGACGCTGCGCATCGACGGCATGACCGTCGCGTCGAGCTAAACACCATGCCCGGCCGCAACCTCGAAGCCGCGATCGCCGCGACGCGCGAAGTCGGCGACATGGCGATGGCGCGCTGGCGCGGCGAGGGACAAGCAGTCAATGTCTGGAACAAATCGCACGACGATCCGGTCAGCGATGTCGATCTGGCGGTTGATGCCCGGTTGAAAGCCGTGCTCGGCGCGATGGTGCCCGAGGCGGGGTGGCTGTCGGAAGAGACCGCCGACAACGCCGACCGCCTATCGTGCCGAGCGATGTGGTGCGTCGACCCGATCGACGGCACCCGTGATTTCATCCGCGGCCGGCCCGGCTGGTGCGTGTCGGTCGCGCTCGTCATCGATGGCACGCCTGAGTTCGGCATCCTCTATGCCCCCGCGCTCGATGAATTATGGGTCGCCCAAAAGGGCCAGGGCGCGCTGCTCAACGGCGAAACCCTGCACGCCAGCCGGCGCACGCAGTTCGCCGGATCGCGCGTTCCCGCAGATGCGCTGCCCAAGATCGATAGCGACCTCGTCATCGTCACCAAGCCGAACAGCATCGCGCTGCGCATGGCGCTCGTCGCCGACGACCGTGCCGACCTCGTCGCGACGCTGCGCTGGGGATTCGAATGGGACGTCGCCGCCGCGGCGCTGATCGCGGCCGAGGCCGGAGCCACGGTGACCGACGCGTTCGGTACGCCTTTGCGTTTCAACACGCCGCGCGCGCAGGCGTTCGGTGTGATTGCGTGCGCGCCGGGAATCCACGCCGCTATTATCGACCGCTTGCATGACCGCGCGGTCGCTCTTACATCGCCATCCTGAGCAGCAATCTACGGCCCCTCAAACCACCGCACTTCGCTTGACAATCGGGCCGACTCACCTTAGTTGCGCGTCCATTCCGACAGCCTGACCGGACGGCGAAGCGCCCTCATGCGCATCGTGGTCCGTTTTTTGCGTTGGAAATTCAGACGCTTTGAGATGGGGCCGATTGCCTACGGCTCTGTGGAGCAGGAGAAAGTTTTTTATGGCACGTATTGCGGGCGTCAATTTGCCCACCAACAAGCGCGTAATCATCGCGCTCACCTATATCCACGGCATCGGCCGGAAGAGCGCTGTCGACATCGCCGACAAGCTGGGCATCGACCACAGCCGCCGCGTTCAGGACCTCAGCGACGCCGAAATCCTGCAGATCCGCGAAACGCTCGACGCCGACCACACGGTCGAGGGTGACCTTCGCCGCAACACGGCGATGAACATCAAGCGCCTGATGGACCTCGCCTGCTACCGCGGCCTGCGTCATCGCAAGGGCCTTCCGGTCCGCGGCCAGCGCACGCACACCAATGCGCGCACCCGCAAGGGCAAGGCCAAGGCGATCGCCGGTAAGAAGAAGTAAGATCAGAAATTCGTCCGGGGGACGAATTTCCTTACTTCTCCGCCGGAGGCAGCTCTCGCAACAGCGCCCCGGTCGTTCAGGATTTTGGATTTAGGAATATATCATGGCTCGTGAACCGCAGCGCCTTCGCCGGCGCGAACGCAAAAACATCTCGTCGGGCGTCGCGCACGTCAACGCGACCTTCAACAACACGATGATCACCATCACCGACGCGCAGGGCAATGCGATTGCCTGGTCGAGCGCCGGCATGATGGGCTTCAAGGGAAGCCGCAAGTCGACCCCCTATGCGGCGCAGGTCTGCGCCGAAGACGCCGGCAAGAAGGCCGCCGAACATGGCGTCCGCACGCTGGAAGTCGAAGTCAAGGGCCCCGGTGCGGGCCGTGAATCGGCTCTCCGCGCGCTGCAGGCCGTGGGCTTTCACATCACGTCGATCCGCGACGTGACGCCGATCCCGCACAATGGCGTCCGCCCGGCCAAGCGCCGCCGCGTCTGACGTCTTTCGGGCACGCTCCGCCGGAGCGCCGCCCGTACAAAACTCCTCGCTGGACAGGTGGTCGACCCCCACCCATCCCGCCCAAAGCAAAGGGAAATCCATGACTGTCAATATCCGGAACTGGCAGGAATTGAAGAAGCCCAGCAACCTGGAAATCAAGGCTGGCAGCGACGGCAAGCGCAAGGCGACCTTCGT
>NZ_DATFFD010000039.1:0-32750 GCF_035250425.1 Sphingopyxis sp. | reverse complement strand
TACTCAGACCGCCCTGGGCGGTCTTCGCCGAGCCCCGTGCCGGGTCTCGGCCATCCGGTGACGATCGCTGGCGTGGCTGCGGACGCCGCGCGAACGCGCGGCGGCGTTGTCTATGCCTCTCCCGGTACGGCGGGTGCGGGCAGCGCTCCCGGCTAGGCCCGACGTGGCCTGCGGCAACCCTCGCTCAAGCTCGGGTGCTCCTCTTCGTTCCGCCCTGCGGTGCCGCCGGCCACTGGAGCCGGGCCTCTTGGTCGCGTCTCGCCGCCCACCCCCGCCTTCCGGGGAGGCTTGCTGTTTTTTGGGTGGCGATGGAGGACAGCGATGCGTCAAGCCACCAGCCGCCGTACCCGCCGCAACCGAGCGAGCGAGGAGCAACCCCAAGCAACCCGCGCCAATCTGTATGACGAGGTGACCGCCCGGATCATCGCCGAGCTTGAGGCGGGGCGGTTTCCATGGGTCCAGCCTTGGGGACGAACCGGCGGGACCGACCCTGGCCTGCCGCGCAACGCGCTCACCGCCCGGACTTATTCAGGCGTCAATATCCTGATCCTGTGGGGCGAGGTGATCGAACATGGCTGGCCGTCGCAAAGCTGGCTGACCTTCCGGCAGGCGCAGGAGGCGGGCGGCTGCGTCCGCAAGGGCGAGCATGGCGTGACCGTGGTCTATGCCGACCGCTTCACCCCCGAAGCCGAGAAGGAACGTGCCCAGCGCGACGGCGACGAGGCCCGCGTCGTTCCCTTCCTCAAGCGGTTCACTGTGTTCAACGTCGCGCAATGCGAGGGCCTGCGCGCCGGACTGGCGTCCGATCCCGCGCCGCTGCCCGAACGCGAGATCGTGCCCGTTGCCGAGGAGGTGATTGCCGCGTCGGGCGTGGATTTTCGTGTCGGCGGGTCGAAGGCATTCTACGCGCCCGAACCCGATTTCGTGCAGGTGCCACCGCAGCCCGCCTTTTTCGAGCAAATCAACTATTACCGGACCTGCCTGCACGAACTGACCCACGCGACCGGCCACCCCAAGCGGCTCGCGCGCGCCTTGAAGAATGCCTTCGGCAGCAAGGATTATGCGCGGGAGGAACTGGTCGCCGAGATGGGATCGGCCTTCCTCTGCGCCGCGCTCGGCATCGTGCCGACCGTGCGTCATGCCGACTATATCGGCTCTTGGCTGGAAGTCTTGCGCGAGGACAATCGCGCGATCTTCCGCGCCGCCAGCGCCGCAACCAAAGCCGCCGACTGGCTGCTCGCGCGGCACCGCGAGGCGCAGGACGAAAGGCTGACCGCAGACACGCGGCTGCGGTCAGCGGCATGATCCTCCTGACCCCCGACCTGCGTTTCGCGCTGCGCGCGAACGCCATCAATCACCGCGCCGCCGCGATTGGCGGACGGGCCGACCCCGACCCCGTGCCGGTGCTGAAACTGTTCAATCCGGTGGGCGCAGCGACATGGCTGGCGACCGAATTGGATAGCGACGACGACACCCTGTTCGGCCTCGCCGACCTTGGCTTCGGATGCCCCGAACTCGGCTATTTCAGTCTGTCCGAGATCGCTTCGGTTCGCCTGCCGTTCGGCCTCGGCATCGAGCGCGATATCGGGTTCGAGACGCCGCATAGCCTCTCGGTTTGGGCCGATGCCGCCCGCCGAACCGGGTCGATCCTGTCCGCTCAACAGATACTCCGCAGCGCCGGAGCCAACCAGCTTCCGCCACGAGGCGGATGACGCAGGCGGCCGTTCGCCGCCATTCGTAAGCCGATCCGCCATCCCGGAAAGAGCGACGGACCGGCACTCACAAGGAGTGAAGTCATGAAACTCGAATTCATCGACATTGGCAACATCGACGACAGCGCCGTGAACATGCGCCACGGCAAGAAGGCTCCCGATGTGTCCGACATCCTGCCAACTGTGCGCAAGCGCGGCATCATCGTGCCGGTCATCCTCCGCCCCGGAATCGCCGAAGGCCGCTTCGAACTGGTCGCGGGGCGGCGGCGCGTTCATGCTGCGCGGCTCGCGCAGACCGAAGAAGGCGCGGACCCGGAGCTTGGCCGGGTGCCGTCCGCGATCATGGAGGCGGGCGACGATGCCGCCGCACTCGAAGCCTCGCTGATCGAGAACTTGGCGCGCCTCGACCCCGACGAGGTGACCCAGTGGGAAACCTTCACCCGGCTGGTCAAGGAAGGCCGCGAGGTGGACGACATCGCTGCCACCTTCGGGCTTCCCGACCTCACCATTTGCCGCGTGCTGGCGCTCGGCAATCTGCTGCCGCGCATCCGCCAGCTCTACCGCGACGAGAAGATCGACCGCACCACCGTCCGCCACCTGACCCTTGCCAGCAAGAGCCAGCAAAAGGCGTGGCTGGCACTTTATGACGACCCCGACAACTACACGCCGACCGGCCACCAATTGAAGGCATGGCTGTTCGGCGGGCAGTCGATCGCGGCGAAGGTGGCGCTGTTCGACATCACCACCTATCCGGGCGCGACCGTCGCCGACTTGTTCGGCGACGACCGCTATTTCGCGGACCCCGAGGCGTTCTGGACCGCGCAGAACGAAGCCATTGAGGCACGGCGCGCGGCCTATATCGAGGACGGCTGGAGCGATGTCGTGATCATCCCCGCGTCCGAACATTTCCATTCGTGGGAATATGAGAAGGCCCCCAAGCGCAAGGGCGGGCGCATCTATGTCGATGTCCGTTCCACCGGCGAGGTGACCTTCCACGAAGGCTATCTGACCCGTAAGGAAGCCCGCCGCCTCGCCAGCGGCGAAGCGCCCGGAGGGCCGAAGCCGCAGCGCCCCGAACTGACCTCTACCTTGCAGACCTATGTCGATCTCCACCGTCACGCCGCCGTCCGCGCCGCGCTGCTGACCCACCCGCAAGTGGCGCTCCGCTTGATGGTCGCCCACGCCGTGGTCGGCTCGCATCTGTGGCGGGTGTCGCCGGAGCCGCAGACCACGCGCAATGACGAGGTGCGCGAAAGCCTCGAAACCGCGCGCGGCGAGACGGTGTTCGACGAGCGCCGCCGCGCCGTGCTCGCCCTGCTCGGCTTCTCGTCCGAGGAGCCGACCGTGACCGGGGAAAACGGCGACGACTATGGCGTGGCGGGCGTGTTCCTTCGCCTCGTCGAGCTTCCCGATCCCGCCGTCATGGAGGTCATCGCGGTCGTCATCGGTGAGACGCTGGCGGCGGGCAGCGCCGCCGTCGCAGCGGTCGGCACCGAGATCGGCATCGACATGGCCGATTGGTGGCAGGCGGACGAGGCGCTGTTCGGCCTGATCCGCGACCGCGAGGTGCTGGGCCGGATGGTCGCCGAGGTGGCGGGCGAAACGGTCGCCAGCGCCAATGCGGGCGAGAAGTCCAAGACCTTGAAGCGGATCATCGCCGACCATCTGGCGGGCAATGACGGACGCCCCAAGGTCGAGCGCTGGGTGCCGCGCTGGATGCAATTCCCGCCGAGCGCCTACACCACGCGCGGCGGGGTCGGCACCGTCGCCGCCCATGCTAAGGTCGATGCGGCGCGCGACATTTCCGCCGCGCCGGAACCTCGTGAGCAGGCCGAGCCTTTTGCGGAAGCAGCCTGAACTTCTGAGGGCGGGCTTCGGCCCGCCCTCAGACGAGCCCTGAAATTCGGCCGCGCGCCTCCGCCGTTCCGGCGTCGGCGCGCGGCTCAATGTTGCGTTTTACCTCAATTTCGATCGTCTCTACATCTCAAAACTCGGCAGCGCCGATCAGGCCGGCAGCATGATGCTCAACGTCCGCTTTGACGTCGGCGTCTTGCTCATCGGCCAACCATTCCTCATAGTCGCGCTCGTCGACATCGGTGTAGTCCGGGCTGATATCACCGAAATCAACCTGCCTGACGGCATCCACAAGTTCCACGCCCTCGACGCCAAGTTCGTCTGCAGGGCCGGCGAGATCGCCCGTCAATGTGAGCAAAAAAGCCCCATCAAATTCGATCTCGCGCTCCGCAGACATGCCGCCCATGCCGACATAGTCCTTGTCGATACTGTCGTAGATTGACAGCGAAAAGTCGGCCAAGGCAGTCGCGCTGATGCTCGCAGCGATCCGCACTGCGACTTGGTTGCTCCCCAAACGAACGATTGCGAAGTCATATTCGCCATCGATGTTCTTGAGCGCATATTCGCCAAATTGGAGCTCTGCGATGTCCGCCTCGAAGCTGTAAGCGCTGCTGCCTTCGGCCATGAAATTCCAATCGCTGACCGCGTCCGACAGCCGGCGTTCGGTCTCCTCCGCCAAATCTGGGAGGCCACCGGCCTCAAGCGCCGCGAGAAACGCCGCCACGCGCTCGTCCGCCTCGGCGACATGACCCTGCACAATTGCAAGTGCCTTGCCGAAATCCCGCTCGACATCGATCCATTCCGATTTTTCAGCAAACGCGATCCAACCCTTGTCCTTGGAGACGGCCAGCACCTTCTTGCCGGCGGCTTTCGCCCAAGCCTCGATTGACAGAAGCGCGATTGCATCGGGAAATTCATTTTTCTTCGCGCCGGCCGCTTCGAACGGCGCTGAGGCACCGAAATAGCCTCGAACCAGATCCTCGACCGAGGCCAGCGCGCTCGGGATCAGCTCCGCGCCGACTGCCTCGAAATAATCGCTCAGCCGCTTGCTTGCGATCTTCTTCGGTTCACCGAGTCCCTCGATGATCGCGTTGAGACCGTCTGCGGCGGCGCCCTCGACGAGCCTCACGTTCTCGGCCCGGCTCGCGGCGCTGACGAGTGTGTCATGCGTTTTCTTCACTTGGTCCACGAGATGCTTGAGCATCTCGCGCACGACGATCTCGCTTAGAACAACTTCGATCTGCCCGTCTTTGAACTGGGTCAGCTGTCCGAGAAGTCCGCCGGTCAGGTTTAGACTAGCCTCGTCGGCGATGTTCGTGTCGATGGTGAACGCATCATAGGCCATAGCGTCCAATAGCATGGCACGAACCCGGAACGAAGCGCGTGCCGGCATATCGTATCCGATCCGCACGACGCTCCGATGTCGCCTTCGGCCGCCCATTTCGCCTCTTAGCTGGCGGGTCTGCGCTGGCCGGCCTTGCCTGCGCAACGGCGTCACCAACCTTCTTCCCCGCCCTTCGGGCTTCCTCGCGAGACAAGAAGCTCGGCTCATGCCGTCCTTCGCTATCGCTTCAGCCTGACGGTGCGAAGCGGCCGCCCTGCGCCTGATTGACCGCCATCGAGGCCGCATGGGGCGGCATCGAGACAAGCATCAGGAGATACGACATGGCACAGATCGGTAGCTTCACTCGCGGCGAAAACGGCATCTTCACCGGCGAAATCCGGACCCTGACACTGCGCGTCAAGGCCAGCATCCGGCCCGTCGACCGCGAGAACGACAAGGCCCCGGACCATCGTGTGAGTGCCGGCGGCGTCGAGTTCGGCGCGGGCTGGACCAAGGCGGCGCGCGACACCGGGGCAGAATATCTCAGCCTCAAGCTCGACGATCCGTCCTTCCCGGCACCCATCTACGCAACCCTGACGCAGAGCGACAACGGCGAGCACAAGCTCATCTGGTCGCGCTGAACTCTCCGGCCCCGCGCGCCGAGCGCGGGGCCGAGACTCGTGGGTGTGTCGAAAATGGTCTGCCCGATTCCGACACTCCCGTTCCGATGCCGCGCCCGCCATTCCTGGGGCCGTGGATGGCACACCGCCGTCCGACACGAGCACCGGACAGCCAAGATGGATAGTGACGACGACATCTCGCGCGCGAACCGCGCCAAACGCGGCTCCCCCTATATCAATACCGATCAGGCGGCGGCCTATCTGAAGATCTCGGGCCGCTTGCTGCGCCGCTTGCGGCGCGCTGGCAAGGGGCCGGTTTTCCGCCTCCACAGCCGCTTCGTACAATATCATATCGACGACCTCGACGCCTGGTCCGAGGCGCAGGCAGTCGGGGAGAAGCGTCATGACTAGGCGCTCGGATCGCAGCGCCGAACTGCCGCTTCTCGCATGGGGCGACCAGCTCCGCGCCGATCGCGCGAAGCGCCGTCGGCTTGGTCATCGCATCGCGATCATCGGCGTCAGTATCGCGATTCTCGGGCTGACCATTGCTTTTCCGCCATCGCCGCGCCTCATTTGGAATGCCAGCGCCAGTATCCCGGTCGGACTCTATGCCGTGACGCCGGGCAGCGAAGTCGACCCCGGCAACATGGTAATCGCAAGGCTGCCCGATCCGTGGCGCAAATTGGCCGCCAGCCGCCGCTATCTCCCGGCTAATGTGCCGCTCGTGAAGCGCGTCGCGGCGGGGCCGGGCGATGAGATTTGTGCGCTCGGCACGCAGATTTTCATCAACGGCCGATGGGCCGCCGAGCGGGTCGCGGCCGATCCGCGCGGGCGTCCGATGCCCTGGTGGAGCGGGTGCGTGCGGCTGCGCGGGCATCAGTTCTTCCTGCTGATGTCGGGCAGTCCGGCATCGTTCGACGGGCGCTATTTCGGGCTCACCGAGAGCAGCCAGATCATCGGCAAGGCGCATCCGCTATGGACGCGCTGAAGCGGCTGGTGCCTGCGATCTTGATACTGGTCGCCACGCCGGCATATGCCGACGAGGTCGCGCGCTGGACGCCTTATATCGACGAGGCATCGGCCCGCTTCGGCATCCCGACCAGCTGGATCGAGCGGGTCATGCGCGCCGAGAGCAATGGCCTGGCAATGCTCAATGGTCGGCCGATCCGCAGTCGCGCCGGTGCGATGGGCCTCATGCAGTTGATGCCGGCGACGTGGAGCGAGATGCGCGCGCGGCTTGCCCTCGGCACCAACTCGGACGATCCACGCGACAATATTCTCGCCGGCACCTACTATCTTCGGCTGATGTACGACCGGTTCGGCTATCCCCGGCTGTTCGGCGCCTACAATGCTGGTCCCGGCGCCTATGCCGAATGGCTCGCCGGAAAGCGCCGCTTGCCCGGCGAGACGATCGCCTATCTCGGGACGGTGGGCAGCGCGCAGCGACCGCCCCAGCCTGTTGACGTCCCAGCTCCCCCGCCGAGCCTGTTCGCAGTGCGGCGGGACAATTTCGCGCAGACTGCGACCGCCGATCCCGTCCGTGAGCAGGTGTTGTTGTTCGCGGTTCGCAAGGACGTGCCATGATCGCGGGCGGTGGTAGGGCTCGTCTCGATAGGCCCAGCATGACGGCTCGCGGAGCGGCTCTCAAGGCCCGCGGGTGCTCCCCAATTTTCTTCGAAAATCGGTTCCCCCCACGACCGCTTCGCGGCGCTGCGCTTCGCTCCGCGGCCCTGACAGCCGCTCCGCCATCCGTCTTCTCCACGCTGTTCTCGATGATGGGAGCGCAAGCGATGGAGATCATCATGACCATGTTTCAACCCATATCAGTCGCGGCGGATCGCGTGATGGCGACGTTGGTTTCGGGGCTGGAGATCGAGTTCGGGCACGGTGCCGGCGAGGCCTTGGCACATCGGTTTCTGGAGGCTGAAGAGAGCGATTTCCTTTGGGTTGCGCGAGAAATAGAGCGCTGGATCGGCGCTTTCGAGAGCGTCGACGATGACGAAATCGACCTCGATCGGGTGCGGATTTTCGGACGACTGGACGGCAAGTGGTTCGTCGCGGTGATGATCATCGATGGTGACGGAAACCCGCACGGATTGATGGGAAAGCGCGAATTCAGGCGTCGGCATCAGGCATTGGCGGCATTCGCGGATGCCTGATAGCCACATCATTTCAGGCCGGGTCGCGGTGCCGGATCGGCATCGTGGCCCGGCTTTCCTTTTGATCCGAGCAAGAGGATTGAGAGGGGAAGAAGGGAAACGGCGAAAGCAAGAGAAAGGCAATGCCTCCAAGGCATTGCTAAGTGTTTGTCTGCACATCGTTTTCTTACGAGACATGGTGCGCTGCGCGCGAGACATGTTCGTGAAGATTGGCGGAAATCCGCCATTTCTGGCCGGCAATTGCGAGATTCACTGGCCTGAAGGGGCTCGGCGATGAGTGACGACGAGGATTTCACCCCTCGGGTCGGCCGGCAGCGACAGCGGAGCGGCAAGAAGGCGCGGCGCTACCTTGGTCGCATCGTCGGCGCCGCGATCCGATCGGCCGAGAAGGGCACGATCAGAAGCCGGCGGTTCGACGGCAGTCGGATTGGGCGCGGCGCCAGCATGGGACGGCTGCTTTCCAGCCGCGATCGCTTCGGTGGCATGCGCGCGCGGCGCGCGGTCGTGAAGACGCGGCTTGTGCGCATCGGCGCGAAGGGCATGCCAGCGGCGCGCGCTCACCTGCGCTATATCCAGCGCGACGGCGTCACGCGCGAAGGCGCTCCGGGCGAGCTCTATTCCGCCGAGCACGACACGGCCGACGGCAAGGCCTTCCTCCAGCGCTGCGACGGCGACCGCCACCAGTTTCGCTTCATCGTCTCCGCCGAGGACGGGGTGGAATATCCCGACCTCAAGCCGTTCACCCGCCGGCTGATGGCGCAGATGGAAGCCGATCTTGGGACCAGGCTCGACTGGGTCGCGGTCGACCATTTCAACACGGCGCATCCGCATACCCACATCATGCTACGCGGGGTCGACGATACGGGTCAGAATCTGATCATCGCCCGCGAATATATCGCGCATGGCATCCGCGAGCGTGCGGCCGAACTGGTGACGCTCGATCTCGGGCCGCGAACGGATCAGGAAATCGAGGCAAGGCTTCGTCACGATATCGGTGAGGAGCGGATGACGGCGATCGACCGCCGCCTGATCCGGTCGATGGACGCCGATCGCCTGGTCACATCGGCAGACCGCGATCCCTTCCAGCAATCGCTCCGGGCGGGCCGGTTGCAGAAGCTCGCCAGCATGAGCCTCGCCGACGATGTCGGCGGTGGTCGCTGGCGCCTCGCCGACGATCTGGAAGGGACGCTGCGAACGCTTGGCGAGCGAGGCGACATCATCCGGACCATGCAGCGCGAACTGACCGCCCGGAATCTTCAGCGGCCGTGGATCGGGCGAAGCCTGTTCGGAGCCGGGGAAACCGATCCCGAGCCGGTCGTCGGCCGCGTGATCGCGCGCGGTCTCGCTAACGAGCATCGCGATCGCCACTATCTGCTCGTCGATGGGGTGGATGGTCATGCCCATTATGTCGATATCGGGTGGGGCGACGCGGTGGCGCCGATCCCGGAGGGCGCGATTGTCCGCGTGTCGGCGCGAAGCATGGAGGTCAGGGACGCCGATCGCGTCGTCGCCGAGGTGGCGGTAGCGAATGGCGGGCGATATTCGGCCGACCTGCATCTGCGGCATGACCCCTCGGCCACGCAGGCCTTCGCCGAAACCCATGTACGGCGGCTTGAGGCGATGCGGCGGGCGGGCGCCGGCGTTGAGCGCGAGCCCGACGGAAGCTGGAAGATTCCCCCCGACCATATCGATCGTGCCGCCGCTTATGAGGCACGCCGTCATCGGGACCAGCCGGTCGAGGTGGAGACTCTGTCGACGCGACCACTGGACCAGCTGCGTGGAGCCGATGCGGCGACTTGGGTCGATCGGGAGTTGGCATCGCAATCTCCGCTGCCGATCCGTGACGCCGGCTTCGGGCGCGAGGTCCACGCGGCCATGGCAGGCCGGCGGCAATGGCTGGTCGAGCAGCGGCTCGCGGATGTTGACGGCGACCGTACCCGGTTGCGGGCGAATGCGATCATGATGCTCCAAAGGCGGGAATTGTTGCGGGAGGGCGAAATGCTTTCGAGCGAGATCGGAAAGCCGTTCGTCGAGGCTCGCGTCGGCGAGCGGATCGAGGGGACCATCACGCGGCGGATCGACCTCGCCAGTGGCCGGTTCGCGATGGTCGAGAAGTCGCGGGAATTTACGCTGGTTCCTTGGCGGCCGGTCCTGGAAAATCAGATCGGCAAGACGGCTTCGGGGATCATGCGCGCCGACGGGGTGAGTTGGCAGTTTGGGCGCGGGCGAGCGGGCCCCGAAATCACATGATCGCCATTGACCACGCAAAAGGTGTCAGCCTGTCGCTCCGTTGTCGAGAATCGCGCGGACGGCATTCGCCATGACTTCGGCCATGACTGTCGGCACCGCGTTGCCAAGCTGCCGGGTGGCCGCCTTCCAACTTCCCACGACATTGAAGTCGTCTGGGAACCCTTGCAGGCGCGCCATCTCCCGCACGGTGAAATATCGAACATTCCCGCGACGGTTGACGACCATGTTCTCGCCGCCGGGGACACCGTGATCTCCGGCCTTCAGCGCCTTGGCGGGCTCATCCGGGCTGCTCCCGGTGTGATTTCGGTAGGCCTTCGCGCCGGGATGTTGCCAGTGACCCGCGATGAATTCCGATTTAGTCGGAAGCGGCAGATCGCCGATCGCGTCTCTCACCGTCACCCAGGGCTTTTCGGCCGGTGCCGAACCGCGATCGATCGCGCGCTTGAGCGCTTGCGCCTCGGCGGTGGATGAGGGTGCCAGAACACGGCGGACATCGTGACGCTTCCAGTAGCTCAGGTCGACGTGCTTCGCCCAGGCGAGCGCCTCCTGCGAATGGGTCGCCGAAGGGAACTCCCAGTCATCTCCATGATCCGCGCGAATACCTATGAAAATCGCGCGATGGCGCTTCTGGGCGGCGCCATAGTCGGCCGCGTTTACCGCCTTGGACAGAACCCGATAGGCTTTCGTCCGTCCGCCATCGGCCAGCCGGTGTAGCTGGAGCCGCGCGAGATGATCTTCCCAAAACTCATCCGGGCGCGGCGCCAACTGCGGATAGCTCAGCTGCAGCGTGATGTAGTCGAGATAAGGCGCGAACGCGGGCCGAAAGAGACCGCGCACGTTCTCCAGGACGAAGGCGCGAGGCGACAGCTCGCGAATGGCGCGGATCGCTTCCGGCCACATGTTGCGCGGATCACGGGCACCGAGGTGCTTGCCACCGATCGAGAAGGGCTGACAGGGAGGCCCACCCGATACCACGTCTACTTGGGACATGCGCGCGTAATCGATATCACGCACGTCGACATGATCGATCTTCCAGTGACGCACATGGTCGATCCCGCGACGCCGGTTATCCTCCAAGGTGTTGACCGCGTCGCGATCAAATTCGACAACCGCGTCGTGACCGAAGCCCGCGCGTGCCATCCCCAGCGCGAGTCCACCACAGCCGGCGAAGATCTCGAAGCTACGCATCTAGAAATGCCTTGAGTCGGCGCGAGACATCATCCGGGTCACGCAGTTCGCATTCCCAGACAATCAGTGACCGCCACCCGGCGGCGGCCAGTCGTTCCCGCACCTCGGCATCGCGCGCCACGTTCCGCGCGAATTTCGGGCCCCAAAACTCAAGCCGTGATTTCGGCTCGCGTCGACCGTTCGCGCAATTGTGCCGGTGCCAGAAGCAGCCGTGCATGAAAATCGCCAGCTTCTTGCCGACAAAGGCGATGTCAGGTTTGCCGACGATGGTCGCTTTCCCCTTGCGATATCGATGCCCCAGTTTCCAAACCAAGGACCGCAACATCAGCTCGGGCTTGGTGTTGGACGCCCGGACACGACTCATGCGCTCGCTCCGCTGCTCGGGCGAAAGCGTGTCCATCAGCTTGCCTTGCCCAATCGGGCGCGTTGCTTGGCAAGGTATTCGCGAATGGCCTCGCGCGCCAAATGCGCCAGGCTACGCTCGGTAATTTTCGCGAGCTGATCCAGCTCGGCGCGATCGGCCTCGTCGAGCGTGATCGTGAGGGGAACCGCCTTGTTCGTCGTCACCTTCCGAGCAACCATCACCGCCTCCCATCATGTTGATGAATCATGCGGCAAGATACGTCAACTTAATTCATTTATCTCGTGGTAATTGACATTGAGATCATGGCGTGATTTTATACGCGTAAATAAATGCATGATAATCATCGCGGCGCAGGTTTGCCGCGACGAGCTTCAAAAGGGGTGACGATGAACCCGATCACGGCTGAGAAGATTGCGCACATGGATGTGGGCAAGGCGGTCAAGGAATATAGTGATCATCTCCTCGGAATCGCCGAGGTGTTCAACGCGCACGCGACCGAACTTGGGCTCGGAGTCCGGCTCAACACCGAAAGCGCGATCGCCTCGATCCGGAGCAACATTGCCCGCGTGGCGCGCTTCACGGAACGGGCCGACGATTCCGGCGTCCTGCACGATTCCCAGTTAATGACCGCCCTGAACTGCGTCGGCGAGCTGCTCACCGCCCCACAGAACAACGGTCTGGTGCTGGGCGCGATGCAATCCGGCAAAACCACTACGTCACTGGCGCTGCAGTTTGCCGGCCCGATCGTCTATCTGCTAACCGGCCGATGCCACTATCCGATCTACCTGATCACCAGCCACACGAGTCAGGAGGATCAGACCAAGATCGAAATCAACCGCTTCCTCGACTATTACGGCGAACTGACGGTCGAGATCGACGACACCCACAAATGCACCCTGATCCAATATGTGAAGCAGGTCGGGATCGACCCGTTCTTTCAATATTCGCCGACCATCAACACCTATCGCGAGCACGTCTTGAAGAAGGCGTTGCCGGATACGATGATGGAGCCTCGACTTGATGACTTCATTCAGCGGCGCACCAACGGCGAGGCCATCGCGCGTGTCGCGGGCCTCTGCCGCCAAGCCAACAGCAAAGGGTTCGCCCCGCTCTTGATCATCGACGAGCCCCAGTTCGGGGCAAGCGATCGCTTCGTGCGGGTGGACGACGATTTCGAACGGCGCCCTTGCGTTCTCGTGAAGATTTTCAACGCCATCGACGACGCGCTCGGCCAGGACAAGGGTGATCGCGTCTTCATCGGCCTGTCGGCAACGCCGTACGAGTTGCATGACATCGAGGCGGTCTGGGAGGTGAAGCAGTACCTCACCTCCGCTTATTCCGGCTTCAACTATTTCGGCGGGCAGGTCATCGACGCCGACGCCGATGTCGAGCCGCCGCGCACGTTGAGCTTCGCCGATCTGGGCGACGAATTTGGCATCCCCTTTCTCGGCAAGGTTTCGCTGCAGGCCTATGATGCGGATCCGCATCAGTTCGATCGCTTCGCTCGCCAGATCGGCTTCACCGAGAATCACGAGCACTATCGGCGGGAAGTGGAGCGCGCGCTCAGTGCCGCGATCCTGAGGATGACCAGCGATGGCGATGCCGTCACGGGCGTTTGCCTGCGTCTCTTCAATAACAACACGCGCTCGCAGCGCCTGTTGAGCAAACTCGATCTGCCCGCCGACAGGATCGAGGTGATCGAATATTTCGGGGCCGAATATCGCGGAAAGAGCGTGAAGCGTGCCATCCGCGAGCGCAAGCACAAGAATCTCCCGTTTCTCGTCGCCGTGACCAATCGCGCGCGCATGGGCGACGCCTTCCCGAGCTCGGTGAAGTGGTTCCTCGAATTTTCGAAGAAGGCTGCTGATCTCAACGCGCTGCTACAGGGCCTGCTGGGCCGCGCTTGCGGCTACGGCAAGCAGTCCACCGTTGTGATGTCGACCGACAACGCCATGTTGGTCGAGGACTACAAGCGCGAGAAGGGCGGCTACATCTACAAGACCAGCCGTCACAGCCAAGTTGTCGGCACCTACCGACGTGGCGCGCCGACCACGCTAATCAAGGTGAAGCGCGACATGGCCGATCCGGTCATTCAGCGATTCTTCGAGCGGGTTGATCGCGAAGTGGTGGCACCGCATATCATTCAGGGTGAGACGACGTTGCGCGCGCGTCGCCGGTCGGGCGACCAGCCTTTCAGAACCGCGCCGCTTATTCGCATCGCCGAGGAGGAAGGTCTTTTTGATCACCTCGAGCAGGCGGATGTCCGTTCGCGTCTGTTCCCGACCTATCCGGATTTCCGCATCGCTCGCGCGGATGACGAGGTCGTCAACACCAAGGTGCCCAGCCGGAAGCTGAAATATACGATGACCGGTGAAGGCGATAATCGGTTCACGTTCCGGGAATGGGCCGGCGACGGCACCAACCATGGCGGCGTCCGCAGCCGTGGCTACGGCGCGCGCGACGCCACGGACCGGGAGCAAGCCGGAGACACGCTTGAACCCCAGGTCAACATGCGCAAGTTCGATCCAGTGACGGGGGTATTTATCGACGATAAGCGGCAGGATGGGGTCGTTTTGAATAAGCACGAGCGTCGGCCCGGCAATTGGCGCGCCGAGATGGTCACCTTACCGTTGGTGTCGCCCGTGCGCGAGTTGCAGGCGGGCGAGGCCACGTTCCCGGTGCAGCACAGCCCGTTCGCGGATCTCATGTCGAGGGACGAACGCGCGTTGGTGGGGGCATAGCCTTCACTTTCGGATGAAGGGCGATACCCCTGTCCGTAGCACGGCAGGCGACGGCCGCCGACGAGCTCTGATGCCGTGCGCCGGGATCGTCGAGTTTGCTGCCAAGCTCGCGCGGGCTGAGTCTCACCTATGTGGAAGCCACATGTTCGATCATGGACCCGGTCGAGCCCGCTCTACAAGCTGATCGAAGATTCGGCGGCGATCTCGCTCTGGGAATCTTTCGCTCTGTTGAAAGCGCGGAACAATCCCGTCGATAGGGTCACAAGAATGATCTGACCCAGGCGGAACAGGCTTCGTCAGCCGGTATAGGCCGACAACGCCGCCCACTTCGCGTCGTCCGCGATTTCAGCAACCAGGAAGTCGACCCAAACCTGCGAGTAGGTGTATGATTTGTAAGGGGCGTGGTAAGTGCAATAATCCTTCATGGTGGCAGCTGGATCGGCGGCGGATGTTAACGGCCTTGCCTTGTAGAGTTTCCATGCGCGCTGGTGCTTATCGCTCGTGAACCCACGCCCACTCGCTGCCGCAACACGCGCTACAACCTCGCCAGGTTTGAATGGCCAGATGTCGTCGGCCGACTTGTATTTGATTAGAACGTTTTGAATTTCCTTCCCCTCGGCTGACTCGGGCTGGACGAACTGAAAGTGCGCCTTGGCCTTCGAGGCGCTAGTCAAGGTGTAGACCACCTTGAATTGGTACTCGAGATCCTCCGCGTCACCTTCGCCGAGCTTTGCCGCTAGGCTGGCATCAAGGGCCGCGATGTGTTCGGGCAGATCATGTCCCTGCAGCGCGGCGATGTCCGACGACTTCAGCTTGGCGAACTGAAGCGAAAAGCCGAGATCGCGCCCGAGCGTCAGCTTCGGGCCGAACCAATCGGTCAGCGCCTTCTCGAAATTCAGGCAGGTCGACTGGAATATCGGCAGCCACTTCTGATCGAACATGCCGATCGTCCGATGCTCCTCCACATCGCGTATCTCCTTGAGCGCTTCGAGGTTTTGTTTGCATCCCTTCGATAGCGGGCAGTCATGCCGGGCGATCATCTGCGACAACAGGAGGCTGAAGCCGTCCGCGTTGACAATCGCCACCCCCTTTTGTTCGTAATATTCGTGGAGCAGATAGGTCCAAGCGACGTTCGCGAGCATCGAGAAAGCGCCGGCCTTGAACGCGATGCGCGGAGTGTTGAATAGCTCGACGGCCAGCAGCATGGCCTCGCGCGCGCGGACCAGCCGCTCGTTGTCGATCGGGCAAAGGCCGGTCACATGATCGAACAGCAGTTTCTTCTGCCGAAATGCTTCGACTTGTGGCTTGGTGGCGGGGGCGATCGCCGCGTCAGCCTTGATCGCTGATATCCGGCCGGAATTGATCGAGGCGGCGCGGCCGGTATTGATCAGCGCCTGGATGTCCTGACCGCGCCACCCGTCGTTAAGCAATGCTTTGATGACCGCCTTCTCGATCGGTGTCAGAGTCGCAGTCGATGATGCTTTCCCCATGATGACTTCATATCACGGCGACGCCGGAAGCGAAGTAGCTCAGCGGCTTCACGGATGACTCAAGAGGCCCGGGTCAACCCCCGCAGATCTCTCCTTCGAATCCTGCGCATTTGGAGCTTAAAGCAGACACTGATGTCGGCCTGCGGGCGAGAGGCTAGGAGCCAGCCCGCGAGCGAGAGTCTCGGATGCGGGCGAAGACTCCGGCGACCGAGATTCCGCAGAAAGGTATCTGGCGGCCCCAGACGGGCTCTGACGAAGAGCAGCGTGATCGCCGAATCTAGCGGCTGAGCCCGCGCAGACTGATTCTCGTGCGGGCGGAGGCCCGCATGACCCCGACCAAATTACTCATCGGACAGATCATTGTCGTGTTCGCCATCGTGCTGGCGGGCGTGTGGTTCGCAACCCAATGGGCTGCCGCCGAGCTTGCCTACCAGCCCGAACTTGGCCTGCCTTGGTTCGTCGCCTTCGGGCGTCCGATTTATTCCCCCTGGGCCTTGTTCGGCTGGTGGTTCTCGTTCGAGGCTTACGCACCGACGATTTTCGAAGAAGCGGGCGCGATCGCAGCGGCGAGCGGCCTGATCGGATGCGCCGCAGCGATCTTCGGGTCTTTGTGGCGCGCCCGGCAGCGGCGGAACGTCACCACCTACGGATCCGCCCGCTGGGCAACCGCCAAGGATATCCGCATGGCCGGGCTTCTCACGGAAGCTGGCGTTTTCCTTGGCCGGACCGGGCCGCGCTATCTTCGGCACGACGGTCCCGAACATATCATGGCGTTTGCCCCGACCCGGAGCGGCAAAGGCGTGGGCCTGGTTGTTCCAACTTTGCTGGGCTGGTCCGGGTCGGCCGTCATCCATGACATCAAGGGTGAGAACTGGCAGTTGACCGCCGGCTGGCGCCAGCGCTTCTCGCACTGTCTGCTGTTTAATCCGACCGACGCGCGGTCTGCGCGCTACAATCCCCTGCTCGAAGTTCGCCGCGGTATTGAAGAGGTCCGCGACGTTCAGAATATTGCGGACATTCTCGTCGATCCCGAAGGCGCGCTGGAGCGTCGCAACCATTGGGAAAAGACCAGTCACTCGCTGTTGGTCGGCGCCATCCTTCACATTCTCTACGCCGAGGAAGAGAAGACGCTCGCCCGCGTCGCGTCCTTCCTGTCCGATCCCCAGCGCCCGTTCACCGCCACGTTGCGGCGGATGATGACGACCAACCATCTCGGCACCGCCGAAGCGCCGGTCGTCCATCCGGTTGTCGCATCGGCCGCGCGCGAGGTGCTCAACAAGTCCGAGAACGAGCGGTCCGGCGTCCTGTCGACGGCGATGTCGTTCCTTGGCCTCTATCGCGACCCGACGGTCGCGACGGTCACGTCGCGCTGCGACTGGCGGATCGCCGATCTCGTCGAAGGCAAGTCGCCGGTCTCGCTCTACCTGGTGGTGCCGCCCTCGGACATCAGCCGGACCAAGCCGCTGATCCGTCTCGTGCTCAACCAGATAGGGCGCCGGCTGACGGAACACCTGCACGCCGAGCACGGCACTAACGCGGCCGCTCGGCACAAGCTGCTGATGATGCTCGACGAGTTCCCGGCGCTCGGCCGCCTCGACTTCTTCGAGACGAGCCTGGCGTTCCTCGCTGGTTATGGCGTGCGCGCCTTCCTGATCGCCCAGAGCCTCAACCAGATCGAGAAGGCTTACGGCGAGCACAACGCCATTCTCGACAACTGCCACGTTCGAGTGGCGTTCGCGACCAACGACGAGCGGACCGCGAAGCGCATTTCCGATGCCCTCGGGACCGCGACCGAGCAGCGCGCTATGCGCAACTATGCCGGACATCGTCTCGCTCCCTGGCTTGCCCATGTCATGGTCAGCCGCCAGGAGACCGCTCGCGCGCTGCTGACGCCGGGCGAGGTCATGCAACTGCCCGCGACCGATGAGTTGGTTCTCGTCGCCGGCACACCGCCGATCCGGGCAACAAAACTGCGCTATTTCGAGGACAGGGCGTTCAAGGCGCGCGTATTGCCGCCACCGGCTCTTGCTGCCGGCGATTATGTCGATCGACCGGCATCGCGGCCGGATGACTGGGCCGGCATCGTCCGCGGGACCGATGCGCGTCTCGGCGCCGCGAGCGATGAGGATGGGAACGACAACGGCGGCGGGCTCGAACAGGCCCGTCATCCCGGCCAGGAACTTGATCGTCCGTCGGCGCCCGATCCGACAACTGCCGACCCGCTCGGTCTTGGTGCGGATGACGATGATGTCGCAGCCGACCAGCGCGCCATGGATCAGGCGCGCGCACTGGGCACGGCACGCACCGTCTACGCGATCGACGCCGCTGATCATCGGCCCGGCGACCTGCAGCTGGACCTGTGATGATGGTCGAGAAAGTCCGTCACCAACTATTCCTCCCCAAGCCGGTTAGCGACCGTCTTGAAGCCCTGGCCGCGAAGCCGGGCGCATCCAAGTCGGCGATCCTGACCGACGCCGTCACCGCCTGGCTGAACCGGCGCGGCGCGTCAGAGCTCGAAGACAGGTTCGCCCTCCGGCTCGATCGCATGACGGCAGCGATCGGCCGGCTCGAGCGCGACGGTCATATCCAGATCGAGACGCTGGCGCTTTTCGTTCGGTACGAGCTGGCGATCCAGGCGCCGCTCGCCGAGAACGATCATGCGGGTCGCGCCCTCGCGGCCAAGCGGTTCGAGGCGTTCATCGCGCAGGTCGGCAGGCAAGTCGCTGCCGGACGGCGGACAATCGCCGACGGGTTCGCCGGCGCCGTGGAGTCCGGCCAGTGACCGCCGGCATTTCCGCGGAACGCCGCCGCGCGATGCTGCGCACGGCGATGGGGCCGGCAATCGCCGAAGCGCTTGCCGATCCCCGCGTCATCGAGATCATGGTCAACCCCGACGGGGCGCTGCGGCTCGATCGGCTCGGCGAAGGCCGCACTGATACCACTGTCCGCATGGATGGCGCGCAGGTCGAGCGGATCATTCGCCTCGTCGCGTCGCACGCGCGCGCCGAAGTCCATGGCGATGCGCCGATCGTGTCAGCTGAGCTGCCGCCCCATATCGATGGCCGCGCTGGCGAACGGTTCGAAGGGGTGTTGCCGCCCGTATCGACCGCGCCTTGCTTCTCGATCCGCAAGCCCGCCGAACGGCTTTACAGCCTCGACGACTATGTCGCCGACGGCATCATGGCGCAGGCCGCCGCCGATCGGCTGAAGGCCTGTGTCACCCAGCGTTACAATATCCTGGTCGCTGGCGGCACGAGCTCGGGCAAGACCACACTTGCCAACGCGCTACTCGCCGAGATGGCGTGGGTCGACGAGCGCGTCATCCTTATCGAGGACACGCGCGAACTGCAGAGCCCGGCAGCCGACACGGTCGCGCTGCGTACTCGGCCCGGCATTGTGACGATGGCGGACCTGGTCCGCTCGACGCTGCGGCTGCGTCCCGACCGCATCATCGTCGGCGAGGTTCGCGGCCCCGAAGCGCTCGATATGCTCAAGGCCTGGAATACCGGGCACCCGGGCGGCATCGCCACCGTCCACGCCAATAGCGCGATGTCGGCGCTCTATCGCATTGAAGGCCTGGTGCAGGAAGCGGTGGTCACCGTGCCGCGCCGGCTGATCGCCGAGGCCATCGACATCATCGTCTTCATCTCCGGCCGCGGCCTTCAGCGCCGGATCGCCAGCATTGCGCGCGTCGCCGGGCTCGACCCGGACACCGGAAGTTACGCGGTCGCCGACCTCCTCAACCCCGCCAACCCCCAAGGAGAATGATTGTGCAACTTGCCAAGATACCGTCCCGCAGCTCGACTTTCCTCGTCGGCGCCGCCATCGGCCTGACCCTCGCCGTCACCAATTCCGCTGAGGCGGCAGGGTCGGGAATGCCCTGGGAACAGCCGCTCCAGCAGGTGCTGGAATCGGTACAGGGGCCGGTCGCCAAGATCGTCGCCGTCATCGTCATCATCGTCACCGGCCTGACTCTGGCATTTGGCGAAAGCAGCGGTGGCTTCCGGCGGCTGATCCAGATCGTGTTCGGGCTGTCGATCGCGTTTGCGGCGTCGAGCTTCTTCCTCAGCTTCTTCAGCTTCGGCGGCGGAGCGCTGATCGCGTGATCGGTACCGGCCAGCATCTGGAAGGCTACGAGGCTCCCATCCACGGGAGCCTCGGATCGCCGATCCTGCTCGGCGGCGCACCGCGCGGGATCGCGATCGTCAACGGCACGATCGCGGCGGCGGTCGGGCTTGGCCTCCAGCAATGGATTGCCGGCCTGGTGCTCTGGGCGGTCGGGCACAGCATCGCCGTGTTCGCCGCGCGCCGCGACCCTGATTTCGCACCCGTGCTTATCCGCCACCTCCGCCAGAAGGGCTATTTCTCGTGCTGAATCTTGCCGAATACCGCCACCGTTCCGACCGACTCGCGGACCATCTTCCGTGGGCGGCGCTGATCGCGGCCGGCGTCATCCTCAACAAGGATGGCAGCTTCCAGCGCACTCTGCGGTTCCGCGGTCCCGATCTCGAGTCCGCCACGGAAGCCGAGCTGATCTCCGCCTGTGCGCGGGCCAACAATGTGCTCAAGCGCTTCGGCACCGGCTGGGCCTTGTTCTTCGAAGCGGAACGGCGCGAGGCGTCCGCTTATCTCGACAGCGCCTTTTCCGACGCGGCATCCTGGCTGGTCGATCAGGAACGGTCCGCCAACTTCATGGCCGAGGGCGAGCATTACGAGAGCCGCTACTATCTGACGCTGACGTGGCTCCCGACGCCGGACAGTGCCGAGGCGGCTGGGCGGTCGCTGGTCGAACGTCCGGACGCCGACAAAGGTCGCGACTGGCATGGCGCACTTTCCAGCTTCATCGCCGAGAGTGATCGCGCGCTCGACCTGCTTGCGAGCTTCATGCCCGAGGTGCGGGCGCTCGATGACGCGGAGACGTTGACGTTTCTGCACGGGACGATTTCGTCACGCCGGCATCGTGTCGCCGTCCCGGAGACACCAATCTATCTCGACGCGCTGCTCACCGACACACCGCTCACCGGCGGCCTCGAGCCAAGGCTCGGCGACGAGCACATCCGCACGCTGACCGTGCTTGGCTTTCCGAGCATGAGCCGTCCCGGCATTCTCGACGCACTCAACCATCAGGACTTCGCCTATCGCTGGGTGACGCGCTTCATCGCGCTCGACAAGAGCGATGCGACCAAGGCGCTGACCAAGCTGCGCCGTCAGTGGTTCAACAAGCGCAAGTCGATCACCGCGCTGCTGCGCGAGATCATGTACAACCAGCCCTCGCAGCTGCTCGACACCGACGCCGACAACAAGGTGGTCGATGCCGACCTCGCGCTGCAGGTTCTAGGCGGCGACCATGTCGCGTTTGGATATCTGACGACGACGATCACGGTAACCGACACCGATCGCTCGGGGGTGGAGGACAAGGTCCGCCAGGTCGAGCGGATCGTCAACGGGCTGGGGTTCACGACAATCCGCGAGGGCGTGAACGCCGTTGAGGCGTGGCTCTCGTCGCTGCCCGGTCAGACCTATGCCAACATCCGGCAGCCGCTCGTTCACACGCTGAACCTGGCCCATCTGATGCCGCTGTCATCGGTCTGGGCGGGACCGGCGCGCAACGTCCATCTCGACGGGCCTCCGCTGCTCCAAGCCAGCACCGCCGGTTCGACACCATTCCGCCTGTCGACCCATGTCGGCGACGTCGGTCACATGCTCGTGGTCGGGCCGACCGGCGCCGGCAAGTCCGTCCTGCTCGCCCTGATCGCGCTTCAATTCCGGCGCTACGCGGACTCGCAGGTCTACATATTCGACAAGGGATTCTCCGCACGCGCCGCGGTGCTGGCGATGGGCGGCGCGCATCACGCGCTCGGCTTGGGAGCCGACGCGGGAGAGACCCTGGCGTTCCAGCCACTTCGCCGGATCGATGATGCCACGGAGCGGAGCTGGGCGGCCGAATGGATTGCCGCACTGCTCGCTCACGAGAAGGTCGCCGTCACTCCCGAGGTCAAGGATGCGGTCTGGTCCGCGCTCGGCAGTCTGGCGTCCGCGCCGGCGGAAGAGCGCACGCTGACTGGCCTAACCTTGCTGCTCCAGTCGAATGCGCTTCGAACTGCGCTTGGCGCCTACACGCTCGATGGTCCCTACGGCCGGCTGCTCGACGCTGCCGAACAGCAATTCGCCTTTGCCGATGTCCAATGCTTCGAGACCGAGGCGCTGATGGGGCAAGCGGGCGTGGTCGCGCCGGTGCTGACCTATCTCTTCCACCGGCTCGAAGAGCGGTTCGATGGGCGACCGACACTGCTGATCCTCGACGAGGCGTGGATCTTCCTCGATAATCCGCTGTTCGCCGCGCGCATCCGCGAATGGCTGAAGGTGCTGCGCAAGAAGAATGTCGCGGTGTTGTTCGCCACCCAGAGCCTGGCCGACATCGCGTCGAGCAGCATCGCGCCGGCCATCATCGAGAGCTGCCCGCAGCGCATCCTGCTGCCCAACGACCGCGCGATCGAACCGCAGAGCCGCGAGGCTTATGAGCGGTTCGGCCTGAACGACCGGCAGATCGAGCTGGTCAGCCGCGCGAGCCCCAAGCGGCAATATTATCTGCAATCCGCGCGTGGCAACCGGCTCTTCGAGCTTGGCCTTGGGCCGGTCGCGCTGGCGCTGTGCGGCGCCTCCGATCCGGCCACCCAGACGCGGATCGACGCGATGATCGCCGACGGCGGTCAAGCGGATTTCGCCGCGCGGTTCCTGAGCGCCGCCGGCCTCGATTGGGCCGCCGACCTTCTCCCCGATTTCCCCGCCCCCCAAGCAAAGGAGTAATGTGATGCGCTTCCTCACCCGCAAATATCTGATCGCGAGCGCGCTCGGTCTGAGCGCCGCCGGCTCGCTCGCCATCGGCCTGAGCCTGACGACGACGCCGGCCCACGCGCAGCTGACGGTGTTCGATCCGAGCAATTACAGCCAGAACCTGCTGACCGCTGCGCGGACGCTGACGCAGATAAACAACCAGATCCAGTCGCTCCAGAATCAGGCGCAGAGCCTGATCAACCAGGCCAAGAACCTGACGCGGATCGACTTCCCCGAGCTGCAGGCGCTGACGCAGACGCTCCAGCAGATCGACCGACTGATGGGCCAGGCGCAGGGCATCAGGTTACAGGCTTCTGGACTCGACCAGCAGTTCCGCCAGCTCTTCCCGCAAAGCTTCGGACAAGCGCTTCGGCTGAACGACCAGGTGATCGCGGCGCGCGGCCGCCTCGATACGGCGATGACCGCATACCAGCACACCATGACGGTACAGGCGCAGGTCGCGGAAAACGTCCAGACCGATGCGCAGACGCTGGCATCGATCGTCGCCAAGAGCCAGGGCGCCGAAGGGGCGCTGCAGGCACAACAGGCGACCAATCAGCTGCTCGCGCTTTCCGCCAAGCAGCAATTCCAGATCCAGAACATGATGGCCGCGCAATATCGCGCCGAGACGATCGAACGCGCCCGAGAGGCGCAGGCACAGATCGACGCCCAGGCAGCGACCACCAAGTTCCTCGGTTCCGGCACAGCCTACACCCCCCAGTAGGCCTGGCCGGTCGGGGCGGCGGCGGCCCGCCTCCCGTCGCCGTCCGCCGCGGGGCGGGGCTTCGCTCCCCCGGTCTCGCCCCGCGGCATCTCTCCTCTCGCAGGACTTGTCCGACGTGAACGATCTTAATGTCATCGACCGCTTCATGCAGGCGTTCATCACTTACATCGACGCCGGCTTCGGGCTGCTGGGCGGTGATGTCCGCTTCCTCACCGTCACGCTGATCGGCATCGACATCACCCTGGCCGGGCTCTTCTGGGCGCTTGGCGGCGAGGACAACGTCATCGGTCGCTTCCTGAAGAAGATCCTCTACATCGGCGCGTTCGCATTCATCCTGAACAGCTTCTCGACGCTCGGCGACATCATCTTTCGCTCCTTCGCGCAGGCAGGTCTTACCGCGGGCGGTGGCACGTTGACCGCCGCCGATCTTCTCAAGCCCGGGCGACTTGCCGGCACCGGCTTCTCGGCCGCGTGGCCGCTGCTCCAGCAGGTGTCGCAGTTGATGGGGTTCACGACCTTCTTCGACAATTTCCTGACGATCGCCGTGCTGCTCTTCGCGTGGGCGATCGTGATCATCACCTTCTTCATCCTCGCGGTGCAGATGTTCGTGACGATCATCGAGTTCAAGCTGACCTCACTGGCCGGCTTCATCCTCGTGCCGTTCGCGCTCTGGAACCGGACCAGCTTCCTTGCCGAGCGCGTGCTCGGCAATGTCGTGTCGTCCGGCATCAAGGTGATGGTGCTCGCCGTTATCGTCGGCATCGGCTCGAACTTCTTCACCGAATTCACCAACGCATTGCAGGGCCAAGAGCCCGACATCGCACAGGCCATGAGCCTGACGCTCGCCAGCCTGACCATCTTCGGCCTCGGCATCTTCGGCCCCGGCATCGCGTCGGGCCTGGTCTCGGGCGCTCCGCAATTGGGCGCTGGTGCTGCGCTTGGCACAACTGTCGGCGCCGCCGGAATCACCATGCTCGCCGGCGGTGCGGCCGTTGGAGGCGCACGCACGCTCGGTGGCGCTGCACTCGGCGCGGTTCGTGCCGGCACTTCGATGGGATCGGCCGCCTCGACCGCCTATACCCTTGGCAAGGAAACAGCCGCAGCACCGACGATGAGCGCGGGAATGAGCGGTGTGGCGCGCGCAGCGGGCAATGCAGCGCGCGATCGCGTCTCCAATGCCTTCGGTCTCCGCGAGGCGGCGTCACGAGGTCGCGCGGCCGCGTGGAACGCGCTCAACCGCACGGCCGGCGACGGCGCGTCGCAGTCCGCCGCTGACGATGGCGCTCCCGGCTGGGCACGCGCGATGCGCAATCAACAGACGGCCCGTCACCACCGTCAGATCGCCCTTCACACCCTTCAGCAAGGCGATCGCGGCGGCGCCTCCGCCACCCCCGACATCAAGGAAAGGGACGACTGATGATCTTCAAGCGCGCCGTCCAGCGCTATGGACGAACCCCGGAGCCCGAGACGCCGTACCAGCGTGCAGGTCAAATCTGGGATGAACGCATCGGCTCCGCGCGAGTACAGGCACGAAACTGGCGGCTGATGGCGTTCGGTTGCTTGGTGCTAACCGGCGGCCTGTCCGCAGGTGTCGTCTGGCAGTCGATGCAAAGTCGGGTGACGCCCTATGTCGTCGAGGTCGATCGGCTCGGCGAGGCACGCGCGATCACCGAAGCGGAGGCTGGCTATCACCCGACCGATCCCCAGATCGCGTGGCACCTGTCGCACTTCATCGCACATGTTCGGGGCCGATCGCTCGATCCAGTCCTGACACGGCAGAACTGGCTCGAGGCCTATGACTTCACAACCAAGCGGGGCGCCCAGTTCCTCGGCGACTACGCGCGCGGCGCCGATCCCTTCGCCAATATCGGCGAGAAGACGGTTTCTGTGCAGGTCACCAGCGTGGTGCGCGCGTCCGATCGCTCGTTCCAGGTCAAATGGACCGAAACCGCCTATGAGCGCGGAGCCGAAGCGGGGATGTCCCATTGGACCGCGATCCTGACGGTCGCGATGAAGCCGCCGAGCGATGCCGACACGCTCCGTCGGAATCCGCTCGGTGTCTATGTCGACGCGGTCGACTGGAGCCGCGAGCTCGATCCGCCACAGCAGCCGCGCCCATCCGCGACGACGACCTCCAGGCCGCCGGTGCCCGCCGCCCTGCCGCTCGGATCGCCGCTCGATCCTAACCTCGCTGCGCCCGCGCAGCCTAGCACGGAGACCCGTCCATGAAGATGATCCTTGCCGCATCGGCGTTGGCCCTTTGCGTCACGTCCGCCGCCGCCCAGAATGCCGCGGCACCCCCACCGGCAGCGCCGGCGGCTGCCGACAAGCAATCGGCTTCGAAACCGTCCGTCCGTCATCCGCTGGTCAGAAAGCCCGTCAGCCCGGCAGTCGCGCGCGTAGCCGCTGCCAATCGCGCAGCAACGCAGGAGCCCACGGCACAAGCCTTTGTCAACGCGGTGCAGATCTATCCCTTCAGCGAGGGCGCGATCTACCAAGTCTATACCGCGCCCGGCGCCGTCACCGACATTGCCTTGCAACCGGGAGAAAATCTTGTGGCGGTCGCCGCAGGCGACACGGTCCGTTGGGTCATTGGCGACACGACGAGCGGGGCCGGTGCGGACAAGCGGACGCATATATTGGTGAAGCCGTTCGCCTCGGGGCTTGCGACGAACATCATCATCACAACCGATCGCCGCAGCTATCATCTTCAGCTCACCGCCACGTCGCGCACCGCCATGGCCGCGCTGTCCTGGACCTATCCCGCCGATCAGCTGATTGCGCTCAGACGTGCCGCCGAGCAGGCAGCCGCAGCGGCGCCGATCTCGGAAGGGCTCGCGGTCGACAATCTGCATTTCAATTACACGGTGAGCGGTGACCAGCCAGCATGGCGGCCACTGCGCGCCTTCGACGACGGCCGGCAGACCTTCATCGAGTTTCCCGCCAACCTTGCGGTCGGCGACGCACCGCCGCTCTTCATCGTCGGGCCGACCGGCGAAGCCGAGCTCGTCAATTATCGCGTCCGGGGCCGCTATTATGTCGTCGATCGGATATTCGATGCGGCTGAGCTCCGGCTCGGCACGAAGAAGCAGCAGATCGTTCGCATCACTCGTGTCGCCGAAGGTCGTCAGGCCCGAAAGGGCAAGCGCTCATGACCGAGGCCGGTATCGCGCCCGCCCCGAAAGTGGATCCGGAGACGCTGGCGATCCGGGCAAGACCGGCGCGCGCCATCCGCTTTCGCCGGGGCGTCATCGTCGCCATTGCCGCGCTGGGTTCGATCAGCCTGATGGCGGTCGCCTGGGTCGCCCTCAAACCGCGCGTGTTCGGCTCGATAGCCGAGCGGCAGGAACTGTCCGAGCCGAGCAATCGGCCCTCGACGGACTCGCTGAACGGTTTGCCGTCGACCTACGGCGATGTTCCCAAACTCGGCCCGCCGCTACCGGGGGACCTCGGTCGGCCAATTCTCGAGCACCAGCGTCAGATGGCTGCGGAGACCGGTTCGAGCGTGGATGCCGCCAGCCAGGCGGCGGCGCAGGAACGCGAACGCCGGCTTGCGGAACTGAAGGCCGCGCGAGAGTCCGGTGTCCTGGTCCAGGGGCGCACGACATCGGAGCCCACAACGGCAACCGAGGCCACGGCGATCTCAGCCCCGGCATCGACAGGAGCGGCCAGCCCGGCACTCGATCCGGATCGTGATCCGAACGCGCAGGGGCGAAAGGCCCAATTCGTTGGCACGCTCGATCAAAGTGGCGACGTCAATCCGCACACGCTTGCCGCAGCACCTTCGCCGTACCTGCTCTCCGCGGGGAGTGTGATCTCGGCGAGCCTGATCACGGGGCTTCGGTCCGACTTGCCCGGCCTTGTGACGGCGCAGGTAACCAGCCCAGTGTTCGACAGTCCAACCGGGCGTATCCTCCTGATCCCCCAAGGCTCGCGGCTGATCGGCAGCTACGATAGCGTTGTTGCCTTTGGTCAGAAGCGCGCGCTGGTCATCTGGCAGCGGATCATGTTGCCCGATGGCAGCTCGCTGCGGATCGACAATGTGCCTGCGACGGATGCATCGGGCTACGCCGGCCTTCAGGACAAGGTCGATTTCCACACCTGGGCGCTGCTCAAGGGCGTCGCGCTTGCAACATTACTCGGCGCCGGATCGGAGATGACCATCACCGGCGAGAGCGATCTGGTCCAGGCCATCCGGGAGTCGACGCAGCAAAATGTGTCGCGGGCGGGCGATCAGCTGACCTCGCGAACCCTCAATATCCAGCCGACGATCACGATCCGACCAGGCGCAACCATCAGGCTTGTCGTTCACAAGGATCTCATCCTTGCTCCGTGGCGCGAATAGGAGTCATCCGATGCCCGAATTGAAGCTGGCGAAGCTCCCAGATCGGACGCCGATCAAACTCGCTATCGCAGTCACGCCTGACCTTCACCAGATGCTACAACAATATGCCGCCCTTTATGCCGAGGCTTACGGCCGGGAGGAGGCTATTACCGACCTTGTGCCCGCGATGCTGACGGCATTCCTCGAAGGTGATCGAGGGTTTTTGAAGGCACGCAAGTCTGCCGAAGATTAGGGCTCGATGACGGAGGAGGATCACCTCTGGACGCCGAGGGAGTTAGCAAAGTTCCTGGGCTATTCCGAAAGCACCATCTGTCGGATGGTATCGCAATGCCCCGAAAAGCTACCGCCGCGCGTCGCGGTGCTGGCGCGACCTAGGTGGCTACCCGAGGTCGCTCGGGAGTGGGCAAGGGTCAGCAGCGATTTGCCGATAGGTCGCGGGGGGCGCCCACGCATAATCCGGTAAGTTATCAGGCCCGGATCAGCCCTTTCATTCATCTCGATTTTGGAACGCTTCACAGCATGTTCGGGGAATGGCAGTGTGCCAAACTGTGCCAAACCCCCGAAATTATCCTTTGTTTTCAAAGGATATTGGTGCGGTCGAGAAGACTCGAACTTCCACGGCCTTTCGGCCACAACGACCTCAACGTTGCGCGTCTACCAATTCCGCCACGACCGCACATTTTCCGGGAACCGGCGGGGCCGGTGCCTTGGTAGGAGGCGGCCCTTAGCAAAGGCTTTGGCCCCATGCAACAACCGATCGTGATGCGCGTTTCCTTTTCCGTGCGAGGGGGAAAGACCGAAGAAGGAGCAGGCCGGCATGTCCGCCCGATTCCGGTTGTTCAGCATGGCAAGCGCCGGGGCGGCCCTCGTGGGCGGGCTGGGCTTGGGCCTTTACGCCACGACCACGCCGCGTGTGGCGATGAGCGACTATGAAGATAGCGTGCCGGCCAGCGGGAGCGAAGAGGCGCCGGTGGACATGGCCAGCCTGACCGGCCCGACAAAAATAAATTGCAAGGGCTGCGGCCCCACCTTGGTGCAGCGGCAGATGGCCGCGATGATGGGGGGCTGGGACGGTTATGACGATCCGGTGGTACGGGATTACGCGGCACGGGATCATCCGCCGCCGGAGGATCTGCTGGCGCAAAGCGATCCATCGCCCCCGCCGGTTCAGCTTCCGGCCAATGTCGAGCGCTTTGCCGCGGGCGAAGTGAGTTCGCCGCAATCAGCGCAGGGCCAGAGCAGCCTAGCCGACGCAGGTGGCGCGGCATCAAGCTACCCCTAGAGCGGGATGACGTTAGATGGATTCAAGTTGCCTCCGTTCGTTTCGAGCGAAGTCGAGAAACAGCAAGAACTGCGCTTCCGTTTCTCGACTTCGCTCGAAACGAACGGATCAAGGTAAAGTCATCCTACTCTAAGCACAGCGTGCTCCTGCGCAGGCAGGAGCCCAGTTGATACGGCGGAACTGGGCTCCTGCCTGCGCAGGAGCACCAATCCCCGTCAATCCCTTACTCCGCTGCCACGACCTCTGCCTGAGCGTCGCTTAGCGGGTGCGTCAGGCGGTGCACCATTTCCTTGGGACAGACCTGCCAGAAATAGCGGCGCCAGCGATCCCAATCGTCAAGGATGGTGTTCGACCATTTGCTGTCGGTCGCCACCGCATGCTCGGCGATGAGCGCTTTGAGCTGCGCTTCCCAATGGGCGCTGTCCAGCCGCTGCCACACGATGCTTTCCGGGTTGGCACGCTGCGCGAAGCTGCCGTCCTCGTCGAGGATGAAGGCCATGCCGCCGGTCATGCCCGCGCCGAAATTGGCGCCCGTCTTGCCCAGAATGACGGCCGTGCCGCCGGTCATATATTCGCAGCCATTGGCGCCGCAGCCTTCGACCACCACCTGCGCGCCCGAGTTGCGGACGGCGAAGCGTTCACCCGCCTGGCCCGCGGCGAACAGCTTGCCCGCCGTCGCGCCGTAGAGGACGGTGTTGCCGATGATGGTGTTGTCCTTGCTCGACAGCGGGCTTGACACGGTCGTGCGCACGACGATGGTGCCGCCCGACAGGCCCTTGCCGACATAGTCGTTGGCGTCGCCGAAGACTTCCAGCGTGATGCCCTTGCACAGGAAGGCGCCCAGCGACTGGCCGGCTGACCCACGCAGACGCACGGTCAGATGGCCGTCCGCCAGCGTCGACATGCCGAACCGCTCGGTAACGGCGGCCGATAGGCGCGTGCCGACGGCGCGATGCGTGTTGCGGACCGTGTAGGTCAGCTGCATCTTCTCACCCCGTTCGAAGACGGCCTTGGCATCGCGCATCATCTGCGCGTCCAGGCTGTCGGGCACCTCGTTGCGCCACTGCGTCAGGCTGAAGCGGCGCTGATCGTCGGGCGCGTCCACCTTGGCGAGGATCGGGTTCAGGTCGAGGTCGTCGAGATGCTCGGCGCCGCGATTGACCTGCTTGAGCAATTCCGTCCGCCCGATCACCTCGTCCAGGCTGCGATAGCCCAGGCGCGCGAGGATCTCGCGCACTTCCTCTGCGATGAAGGTCATCAGGTTGATGACCTTCTCCGGCGTGCCGGTGAACTTCTGGCGCAGCTTTTCATCCTGCACGCATACGCCCACGGGGCAGGTGTTGCTGTGGCACTGGCGCACCATGATGCAGCCCATCGCCACAAGGCTCAGCGTGCCGATGCCGAACTCCTCGGCGCCCAGGATCGCCGCGATCACGATGTCGCGGCCGGTCTTGAGGCCGCCGTCGGTGCGCAGCTTCACCCGGTGACGCAGGCCGTTGAGCGTCAGCACCTGGTTCGCTTCGGAAAGCCCCATTTCCCAGGGCGTGCCGGCATATTTGATCGAGGTCTGTGGGCTGGCGCCGGTGCCGCCGACATGGCCCGCGACCAGGATGACGTCGGCATGCGCCTTCGCGACGCCCGCCGCGACCGTGCCGATGCCCGCCTGGCTGACCAGCTTCACGCAGACGCGCGCGCGCGGGTTGATCTGCTTGCAGTCATAGATGAGCTGCGCGAGATCCTCGATCGAATAGATGTCATGATGCGGCGGCGGTGAGATCAGCGTCACGCCGGGCGTCGAATGGCGCAGCTTGGCGATGAACTCCGTCACCTTGAAACCGGGCAGCTGGCCGCCTTCGCCGGGCTTGGCGCCCTGCGCGACCTTGATCTCGATTTCTTCGGCACTGCCCAGATATTGCGCATGGACGCCGAAGCGGCCCGAAGCGATCTGCTTGATCACCGAGTTCGCATTGTCGCCATTCTCATAGGGCTTGAAGCGGTTTTCGTCCTCGCCGCCTTCGCCCGACACCGCCTTCGCACCGATGCGGTTCATCGCGATCGCCAGCGTCTCATGCGCCTCCGGAGAGAGCGCGCCCAGCGACATGCCCGGCGTCACGAAACGCTTGCGGATCTCGGTGGTCGCCTCGACCTCGTCGATCGGCACCGCCTCGCGGGCGAAGTTGAACTCCAGCAGGTCGCGCAGATAGACCGGCGGCAGGTCGCGCACGCCGCGCGAGAATTGCAGATAGGTCGAATAGCTGTCGGTCGCGACCGAACTTTGCAGCAGGTGCATCAGCTGCGCCGAATAGGCATGGCTCTCGCCGCCGTTGCGCTGGCGGTAGAAACCCCCGACCGGCAGGCGCACGGCTGCGGCGTCATAGGCAGCGTCATGACGCAGCTTGGCGTTATGGTGCAGCGACGCATAGCCCTCACCCGAAATCTTCGCCGGCATTCCGGGGAAGAGATCGTTGACGAGCGCGCGGGACAGACCCACCGCTTCGAAATTATAGCCGCCGCGATAGCTGCTGATGACCGCGATGCCCATCTTGGACATGATCTTCAGCAGGCCTTCATTGATGGCGATGCGGAAGCGTTCGACGCACTGGTCGAAGCTCAGGTCGCCGAACAGGCCGCGGGCATGGCGGTCGGCGATGCTCGCTTCGGCCAGATAGGCGTTGACCGTAGTCGCGCCTACGCCGACCAGCACCGCGAAATAATGGGTGTCGAGCGCCTCGGCGCAGCGCACGTTGATCGACGCGTAGCTGCGCAGCCCCTTGCGGACGAGATGCGTGTGCACCGCCGCCGCCGCCAGCACGCCGGCAATGGCGACACGGTCCGCACTCACATGCTCGTCGGTCAGGAAGATCTCGGTGCGGCCTTCGCGCACGGCCTGTTCGGCTTCCTCGCGGATGCGAGCGATGGCGGCGCGCAGCTGCTCCTGCCCGCCTTCGGCCGGGAAGGTGCAGTCGATTTCGGCGACCGCCGGACCGAAATGGGCCTTCAATCGCGCCCATTCGGCCGAGGTCAGCACCGGCGAATCCAGCACCAGCACATGGCTGTTCTGCGCGTCCTGCTCCAGGATATTGTGCAGGTTGGAGAAGCGGGTCTTGAGGCTCATCACATGCCGTTCGCGCAAGCTGTCGATCGGCGGGTTGGTGACCTGGCTGAAATTCTGACGGAAGAATTGCGCGACGTGGCGCGGCTTGTCGGAGATGACCGCGAGCGGCGTATCGTCGCCCATCGATCCGATCGCTTCCTTCGCATCCTCGACCATCGGCGACAGGATCAGCTCCATATCCTCCATCGTCAGGCCGGCGGCAACCTGACGGCGGAGCAATTCGGCGCGGTCCCACCCAGGCAGCGTCGCCTTGCCGCCCTTGGGCAGGTCGGCCATCGTGCGGAAGCCCTTGACGCGCGAGGGATAATCCTGCGCGTCGGCGATCCTGTCCTTGATCGCGCGGTCTTCGTACAGCGTGCCGTCGTCGAGATCGACCGCGATCATCTGGCCGGGTCCAAGGCGGCCCTTCTTGCGCACGCTCGCCTCGGGAAGCAGCACCATGCCGCTTTCGGAGCCGACGACGAGCAGATTGTCGGCGGTAAGCGTGTAGCGCAGCGGGCGGAGCGCGTTGCGGTCCATGCCCGCGACCGCCCAGCGGCCGTCGGTCATCGCGAGCGCGGCCGGGCCGTCCCACGGCTCCATCACGCTGGCGAGGTACGAATACATCGCGCGGTGGTTGTCAGGGACGTCGCATTCGGTCGTCCACGCCTCGGGGACGAGGATCAGCTTCGCGGTCGGCGCGTCGCGGCCGGCGCGGCACAGCGCCTCGAACACCGCGTCGAGCGCGGCGGTGTCCGATGCGCCCGCG
>NZ_DATFFD010000038.1:0-6604 GCF_035250425.1 Sphingopyxis sp. | reverse complement strand
CGGCGACGATCCCGATTCGATCATCATCACGGGGACGCCGCTGACCCGCGAAGAAGCAAAGAAGCGCGCGGCCGAATATGTGCGCCGCTCCGGGGTCGTGCAGCTCAAACCGCTCGCGCGATGGGTAGACCCTGTCTGTCCACACACAATAGGGGTCGACGATCATGTGGCCGCGATCGTCAATGCACGCGTCCGCGCCGTCGCCGCTGCGGCGGGTGCCGATGTCGCCCCAGCCGAATGCCGACCCAATATCGTCGTCGCTTTCAGCGCGGACGGGCGCGCGCTCGCGCGTGCGGCGCGCCGCAAGGCGCCCCAACAGTTCGCCGAGCTGGGGCCCGTGGCGCGCGACCGCGTGCTCGACGGGACGGGTGCGATCCGCTGGTGGTATACGACGCGCGACGAGAGCCGCGACGGCATGCCGATCAATGATTATTATATAAAGCTCTATAACAGCAGCATCGTCAGCACGCAGGTCGTGCGGGCGCTGCAGACCGCAACGGTCGTGATCGACGTCCATCAGGCCGATGGCACCCCGCTCGACTCGGTCGCCTCCTACGCCGCCATGGTCGCGCTCGCCGAATTCCGGAGCAATCCCCCGCCGCCGAAGGAGTCGATCCTCGCGCTGTTCGACGGCGAAACCGAGCGCCGCGAACTGTCGCGCCACGACGCGGCGCTGCTCCGCGGTATCTATACCGTGCCGCCAGACCGCGAAGCCTTTCAGCAGCGGCGTCAGCTGATATCGACGGTGCGCAAGGAAAGCGAGTGAGCGTCAGCCGCTCTTGGCGAGGGCATATTCCTGCGTACCGCGGGTGACCACCGCGTCGCCGGGCAAGATGTCGGCGATCGGAATCGGCGGCAGCGCGGCGTTCGCGGCATAGAGCGGCGCGAAATCGGTGTTCACCGTCGTGCTCAGCAGCTGATCGAGGCTGTCGATGACGAAATAATTCTGCTGGAAATCGTCGATCCGGTAATCGGTGCGCATCACGCGCGCGAGGTCGAAGCCGATGCGGTTCGGGCTGTCCGAATCGAGCGCGAAGACGCTTTCGGCAAAGGAAGAGACGATGCCCGCGCCATAGATGCGCAGACCGCCTGCTTCGCGGATCAGGCCGAATTCAACCGTGTACCAGTATAGCCGTGCGAGCTGTTTCAGTGCGTTGAACTTGAGGCTGCGCAGCCCGCCTTCGCCATATGCGACCATATAATCGGCGAACACCGGGTCGGCGAGCATCGGAACATGGCCGAAGACGTCGTGGAAGACGTCGGGTTCCTGCAGATAATCGAGCTGCTCGGGAGTGCGGATGAAATTGCCCGCCGGAAAGCGCCGGTTCGCGAGATGGTCGAAAAACACCTCGTCGGGGACGAGTCCCGGAACCGCGATCACCTGCCACCCCGTCGCGGCCATCAGCCGCGCATTGAGCTCGCGATAATCGGGGATGCCTGGCTTTTCGAGGCGCAGCACGTCGATCCCGCGCAGGAAGGCGTCGGCGGCGCGGCCGGGGAGCATGTTCGACTGGCGCGCGAAGAGGCGGTCCCACATCGCATGCTCGTCGGCGGTGAAGGCGTCCCAATTCTGCGGAATCGTCCAGTCGGCCGCGGCACCCGGCGGCGGCGTGTCATGGACGTGGGTAAACTGGCTTTCCATACGCCCGCTTCTACCATTAAAATGGTTTCAAGTGAAACTTTATTCGCCAATCTCCACCACCGAGGTCGCGAGCCGGTCGATCTCGGCGCGGTCGTGGCTGACATAGAGAATCGGCAGTTTGAGTGCGTCGCGAATTCGCTCGATCACCACCATGATATCGCCGCGCCGCGCGGTGTCGAGCGACGACAGGGGTTCGTCCATCAGCAGGATTTCCGGTCCCGCGAGCAAGGCGCGTCCGATCGCGACACGCTGCGCCTCGCCCCCCGACAGGCTGTGCGGCCAGCGATCGAGCAGATGCCCGATGCCGAGAAATTGTACCGCCTCGTCGAGGGTCATCCAGCGGTTCGCGGACGGCACAATGTCATGGCCGTAAGTCAGGTTCGCACGGACACGGCGGTGCGGGAAGAGCCGCCCGTCCTGAAAGACATAACCGACGCGGCGCGCCTCGGGTGGCAGGTCGATCGCACCATCGAACAGCGTGCGATCGCCGACGCGAATATGTCCCCGGTCGGGCCTCAGCAGCCCGGCGACCATGTTGAGAATACTCGTCTTGCCCACCCCCGACGGGCCGAACAGCGCGGTCAGCCCCGGACCGGCGGTAAAGCGCGCGGCGATGCTGCGGTCGCCGAGCCGCCGTTCGACGTCGATATCAATCGCCATGAACGCGCCTTCCGCCATGCGTCCGGCGCACCAGCCATTCGGAGAGAATAAGCGCGCCGAGCGACAAGGCGACCGAGAGCAAGGCGAGCCGCGTCACCATCGCTTCGCCGCCCGGCACCTGCAGCGCCGAATAGATGGCGAGCGGCAGCGTGCGCGTCTCGCCCGGGATGTTCGAGACGAAGGTGATCGTCGCGCCGAACTCGCCGATCGAGCGCGCAAAGCCGAGGACGAGCGCCGCGAGCACGCCGGGCAGCGCGAGCGGCAGGCTGATCGTCCAGAAGCTGTGCCAGGGCGTCGCGCCGAGCGTGCGCGCCGCGCCCTCGAGCCGCCGGTCGATCCCCTCGATCGACAGCCGCATCGCGCGCACCATCAGCGGCAGCGCCATGATCGCCGCCGCGAGCGCGGCGCCGGTCCAGCGGAACATCAGGCTGACGCCGAACCAGCTTTCGAGCCAGCGGCCGACGGGGCCGAACGGGCCAAAGGCGATCAGCAGCAGCCAGCCGGTGACGACGGGCGGCAGGACGAGTGGCAAATGGACGAGCGCGTCGAGGACGACGCGGCCGGGGAAGCGATGGCGCGCGAGAAGCCACGCGAGCGCGAAGGCGATCGGAAGCGTCGCGAGCACCGCGACGCCGCCGACCTTCAGCGACAGCGCGACGATCCCCCATTCCTCGGGTGAGAGCATCAGGAGGCCGAGACCGGAAACGGCGGCCCGGCAGCCAATAAATAGGGACAGTCCCTATTTAATCGATCCTGCCGCTTCGATTCCCGAGCGGTTTCGATGAATAAATAGGGACTGTCCCTATTTATTGGCGTCTTGTCCGGTCTCATCGTCAAGGATTCGAAAAACCGTGGCGCGCGAAGATCGCGCGGCCTTGTTTCGACAGCAGGAAAGCGCGGAAGCCCGCAGCGTCCTTGCTCCGCGACGCTTTCAGCAGCGCAACGGGATAGCGGATCGGCGGATGGCTCGATGCCGGAAAAGTGCCGACGATGCGCACCGCTTTCGACGCGCGCGCGTCGGTCGCATAGACGATGCCGAGCGGCGCCGCGCCGCGTTCGACGAGCGCCAACGCCGCGCGGACATTTTCGGCAGGGGCGACTTTTGCCGCGACGCTGGGCCAAACGCCGAGCGCGGTCAGCGCCGCTTTCGCATATTTTCCCGCGGGCACGGCATTGGGATCGGCTACCGCGAGGCGGCCCGAACCGAGCACCCTGGCGAGCGGGAAGCCGCGCGCGGGGATCAGGCGGACCTTGCTCGATGCCGGGGCGATCAGCACGAGGCGGTTGCCGAGCAGGGTGGTGCGCGTGCCCGCGCGCAGCGATCCTGCCCTGGCCACCGCGTCCATCCACTCCTCGTCGGCCGACAGGAACAGGTCGGCGGGCGCGCCGGCGATGACCTGCCGCGCGAGCGCCGACGAGGCGGCGAAGGAGATGACGGGTTTGGCATGACCCTGCGCGGCCCAGACGTCCGCCGCCTCGGTCAGCGATTCCTGGAGACTCGCCGCCGCGAGCACCACGAGCCCGCGTTCCTGCGCGCTCGCCGCGGGGGAGAGGAGCAGCGCGGCGAGCGCGGCGAAGAGGTGGAGGATGCGCATCATAGCCCCACCTATAGGCGCGCCGGGGTCTTTGCCGCAACGCCGAGGCGCGGCAACAGGAGGCGCTCGGCAATCTAGGGTCAGAACCTGTTAATTGCACGTTCGAGGCGTCGAAATGGCGAAGATATCGGGTTCGGGTGGCCGCCGCGGGTAGCATCGCTACCCGCAAGGCCGCACGGGCCTGAGATCGAAGCCATTTCGACGTCCCCCCATTAGGCGGGAGGGGGGATTTGACCGATTTTGTCCATTGCGTCGTCGGCAAGTCTGGAAATATCGACATATTCCTGCGCCTTGCCTCCTCGCACTGAACAAAATCGCTTCAAACCTCGAACGTGCAATTAATAGGTCCTGACCCTGGAGCAGGAGCAGGAGCAGGACAAAGGGGGGCGAACAGCTCGGCGCAGCAATGCCGGCGCCCGATCGTGCGGTAGAGCGGAACCCGGTCAGGGTCAGACCCTAATGTCGGCCATCCCCTCCCTTTCCTCAGAAACGCGCGCGGATGCCGGCGGAGACCGCGCGGCGTTCGACGGGGTAATAGATCGCCGACCCCGGCTCGACATTGGGCGGCGTGACGGTGATCGCCGCGCTGATGTCGCCGATCGCTTTCTTGCCGGTGATGTTGCGGACGTCGACGAAGGCATCGATCCCCTCGGCGATCGTCGCGCCTCCGGTGACGCCGATCAGCGCATAGCCGGGCGTGCGGACCCGATTGCGGTAGTCGGCGAAGGGGCCGTCGGGCACCCATTCGAGGTTGGGCGCGATATGCAGCGTATCGCTGCCGAGGCGAAGTTCGGCGCGATAGGCATGGCGAGGCACGACCGGAAGGCGATTGTCGCCGAACTGGGCGTCATCGCGGAAGCGGAAGTCGCTGTAGGTATAGACCTGCCGCAGCCGCAGCCAGTCGGTCGGCGCCAGATCCAATCCGGCCTCGACGCCTTGATGGAGCGTGCGGTCGGCGTTGAAGGTCGCGGCGGGGATGCTGGCGTTGGTCGTGAACTGGAGCAACTCGCCCTTTAGCGTCGAGCGGTAAACCGCGAGGTCCCAGCTCGCGAAACCGAGCTTGCCGCGCGTGCCGATCTCGGCGGTCCAGGCGCGCTGCGGGCGGATGTCCGAAACCACCATGCTCGTCGGCGGGGTGCCAATCGTCTGGAATACCTCGCCGAACCCCGGGAATTCGGCCGAGCGGCTGTAGTTGGCGAAGATCTGGATATCGGCGGCGGGCTCGAACAACAGGCCGATTTTGGGCGAGAAGGCGTCGAAGTCGATCCGGCCGTCGGTCGCCGGGGTGGCCGAGAAATTGACGTGGCGCTGGCGCCAGCCGTCGGCGTAGACGCCGCCCGCGATCAGCGTCAGCGCCTCGACCGGCCGTACGCGGACTTCGCCATAGAGTGTCGCGGTCTGCGCCTTCTGGTCGGCGTCGAAGGTCAGCGCGCCGCGCCGCCCGCCATTGTTGACGAACTGGCGCGCATCGGTGCCGCCGCGGCGGATTTCACCGCCGAGCGTGACCTCGACCGGGCCGGCCGCATAACCGGCGCGGAAGAAGCCGCCGACATCGACCGACTTCTGGTCGATGAGCTGGAAGATCGGGTGGTGAAGCGACTTCGCATTGACGAAGCCGCCGGCGTCGAGGGTCAGGGCGCCCCAATCGAAGCTTGTGCGGTTCTGGAGGCGCAGCGAGTCGATGTCGCGTCCCTGATCGCCCGCGACCGCGCCGGTGTTGGCCTTGCGCGGGGTCGTCAGCGCCTCGGCCCTGGTCAGCGCGCCGGGGAGCTGCTGGTTGATATTGTTGACGCTGGCATAGAAGCGCGTGCTCACCACGTCGCTCAGCTTCAGCCCGACATTGCCCTGAAAGCGCAGGCTGCGTCGCTTTGCATGGTCGCGGTCGCCATCCGACGTGTCGGCGCTGACCGCCCCCCACGCGTCGACGCGCTCGCTCGCCGCACCCCCCGAAATCAGGCCGCGATAGCTGTCGAGGCTGCCGGCGTCGGCGCGCAGGTAGATACCGCGCGCGGTGCGTCCCGTCGGCGTCACGCCGTTGATCGCGCCGCCGAGCGTGCCCGACCCGAAACGCAGCGCATTGGCGCCGCGATAGACTTCGAGATGATCGAAGAAGATCGGTTCGAGTTCCTGGAAATCGCCATTGTCGTCGGCGAGGTTGATCGGCACCCCGTCCTGGAGCAGCGTCAGCCCGCGCATGTGGAAGCCGCGCGACAGGCCCGAACCGCGGACCGATATGCGAACCTCCTGCCCGTAGCGCGGCTGGAGGTAGACGCCGGGCGAGAAAGCGAGCGTGTCGCGCAGGCTCACGACCGATTTGTCGGCATAGTCTTCGTAGGAAACGACGTCGATGCCGCCGGGCGTGCGTGCGGCGCGCTCCTCGGCGGCGTCGGTGGCGGTCGGTGCGGTGACGATGATCGTCGAATCGGCCTCTTCGGCGTGAACAGGCATGGCGAGACAGATGGCGAACGCCAGCGGCGCCGCCGCCCTATCGATACGGGTTTTCATGTTTATTCCTTCGCTGGATGCAATCACGGGCCGCGCCGCGCGAAAGCGCGGGCAGCCGGTCGGTCTGGATCAGGCGAAGTGAGGTGGTCCGGTACTCGGCGGCAGCGGCGAGGCGATGCCCGGCGCATAGCCGAGCGAGCGGACCGCGACCGGGACGGGACCGACGTCCATCGGCGCCGCGGCGAGGGTAGGCACGTCGGGG
>NZ_DATFFD010000037.1:0-3117 GCF_035250425.1 Sphingopyxis sp. | reverse complement strand
CACCATGCCCGAGGGCGCGGCCAAGGAAGCGACCGAAGCGAAGGCCGACGCCGTCGAAGCCGCCGGCGAGGAAAAGGCCAACGCGATGGACGACAATGGCGAAATCGCTCCGTCGGAAGTCGCCCCCACCACGCCGCCGGCCGACCCCGCGAAGAAATAAGGGCTGCCTCCCCTAAAGGGCAGGCTGAAGGGCGCCGGATGATTCCGGCGCCCTTTGTCGTGCGCGGCATATTTTCGCGAACCTGTGATCTCGATCACCCCCGCCCCGCGCAATCGCGGATATTGCCCCCGAATGGGACGGGAACTCGCTTCCAGCGAGCCATTTCACGGACCAACCCTTCCGCCGCCACCAGCGACCCAGGGCGGCGGGAGGGACTAGCCGCCGGCTTGTTCGAGCCCGCGCAGCACATCCTGCACCCCCGGCGCGTCGCGATCGGCGCGCAGCGCCGCGATCCCCGCCGCGACATCGAGCTTATAGTCGGCGACCCCCGCCGATTCGCCCGCCCACACCGCATCGAGCGACTTTACCAGCCGCCGCGCCGCGGCATTATCCGACAGCATATGCACGTCGAGCATATCGAGCCCCTCGGCATGACAATGGACGAGCAGCGCCGCGGTCATCATTCGCGCCAGCCCGCGCCCCTGGAATGCGTCGAGCACTGCGACCGAAAATTCACCCACCGGCCCATCATGCCGATGACGCACCGCATGCACCGCGCCGATCGGCGGCTGCTCCGGGCATTCGCTGCAGATTGCGCCCCACGCGATATGGTCGTGCCCGTCGACATCGGCGAGGCGCTCGACCACCGCGTCGGGCAGCACCGGCGCGGGCGAGAAAAAGCGCAGATAGCGCGACTCCGCCGACAATTTCGCGATCCCCTCGCGGATCAGCGGCGCGTCGTCGGGGGTGATCATGCGCAGGCACACCGCGGTGCCGTCGTTCAGCGTGCAGTGCACTGCGATATCCTCGATCCGCGGCGCCACCCGCAGCACCTTCCGCGCGCCTGCCTGCCCGTCCGTAACCTGCCCTCTCGTCACAGCCATCGCGGCCTCCTGCCCCCGCACGATAGGGGCGGCGCGCTTCGCCCGCAATCGTCGCCCCGCTTTCAGAAAAAGCGGATCAGGCGTCGTCGCCCATGCGGAGCGCGGCGATAAACGCCTCCTGCGGGATGTTGACGTTGCCATATTCGCGCATCCGCTTTTTGCCCTCTTTCTGCTTTTCCAGCAGCTTCTTCTTGCGGGTCGCGTCGCCGCCATAGCATTTGGCGGTGACGTCCTTGCGCAGCGCGGCGATGGTTTCGCGGGCGATCACTTTCCCGCCTATGGCGGCCTGGATCGGGATCTTGAACATGTGGCGCGGGATCAGGTCCTTCAGCCGCTCGCACATGCCGCGGCCGCGCGTTTCGGCGGTGCCGCGGTGGACGATCATGGAGAGCGCGTCGACCGGCTCGTTGTTGACGAGGATGCTCATCTTGACGAGGTCGCCGGGGCGGTGGCCGATCTGGTGATAGTCGAACGACGCATAACCGCGGCTTATGCTCTTGAGCCGGTCATAGAAATCGAACACGACTTCGTTGAGCGGCAGTTCATAGGTGATCTGCGCGCGGCCGCCCACATAGGTCAGGTTCTTCTGCACCCCGCGGCGATCCTGACACAGTTTCAGGATCGGGCCGAGATATTCGTCGGGCACGTAAATCACCGCCTCGATCCACGGTTCCTCGATTTCGTCGATGCGGTTCGGGTCGGGCATGTCGGCGGGGTTGTGGAGCTCGATCTCTTTCGCCGCCTCATTCTTCGTGTGGCCGAGCTTGAGCTTGTAGACCACCGACGGCGCGGTGGTGATCAGGTCGAGGTCATATTCGCGGGTCAGCCGCTCCTGGATGATCTCGAGGTGGAGCAGGCCGAGGAAGCCGCAGCGGAAGCCGAAGCCGAGCGCGGCCGAGCTTTCCATCTCGAACGAGAAGCTTGCATCGTTGAGGCGGAGCTTCTGGATGCTTTCGCGGAGCTTCTCGAAGTCGTTCGCGTCGGTCGGGAACATGCCGCAGAAGACGACGGGCTGGACTTCCTTGAACCCCGGCAGCGCCTGCGCCGCGGGCTTTTTCGCGTCGGTCACCGTGTCGCCGACGCGCGCCTGCGCGACGTCCTTGATCTGCGCGGTGATGAAGCCGATTTCGCCGGGGCCAAGCTCGGCGAGCTGCTCGATCTTCGGCGTGAAACAGCCGACGCGGTCGATCAAATGGGTGGTGCCCGCCTGCATGAACTTGATCTGCTGGCCTTTTTTGAGCACGCCGTCGATCACGCGGATCAGGATGACGACGCCGAGATAGGGGTCGTACCAGCTGTCGACGAGCATCGCGACGAGCGGCGCGGTGGCGTCGCCCTTCGGCGGCGGGATGCGCGTGACGATCGCCTCGAGCGCTTCCTCGATCCCGATGCCGGCCTTCGCGGAGGCGAGCACCGCGTCGTCGGCGGGCAGCCCGATGATGTCCTCGATCTCGGCCTTCACCTTGTCGACGTCGGCCGCGGGCAGGTCGATCTTGTTGATCACCGGCACGATTTCATGGTCGTGCTCGATCGACTGGTAGACGTTCGCCAGCGTCTGCGCCTCGACCCCCTGCGCCGCATCGACGACGAGCAACGCGCCCTCGCACGCCGCGAGCGACCGCGACACTTCATAGGCGAAGTCGACGTGGCCGGGCGTGTCCATGAGGTTGAGCTCATAGGTCTCGCCGTCCTTCGCGGTATATTTGAGGCGCACCGTCTGCGCCTTGATCGTGATCCCGCGCTCCTTCTCGATATCCATGTTATCAAGGACTTGCGCCGACATCTCGCGCGCGGTGAGCCCGCCGGTGAACTGGATCAGCCGGTCGGCGAGCGTCGATTTGCCATGGTCGATGTGCGCGATGATCGAAAAATTGCGGATATGCGAAAGGGGCGTGGTCATGCGCGGCGCACTAGCAGGGGTTTGCGGCGCTGTCAGCAGGGTCTTAAAGCCACAAAAGCCCCGCATGCGCGGGCCGGGATTGTGCCCTTTGTGGCTTTAGCGAGCCAAAGGTCAGGAAAGTTCAGCCCAATGGAGCATCCGTCCCCGTCGCTTCAGGCCGGGGCCAAAGGTCG
>NZ_DATFFD010000036.1:0-26650 GCF_035250425.1 Sphingopyxis sp. | reverse complement strand
GCTAGGCAGCGCATATTGTCTTCGCCAGGGGTTTTGCCATGCTGCAGCTGTCATCGCGCGTCGCCGCGCCGCTCGTCCTTCTCGCCTGCGCGCTCGCCGTTCCGGCCGCCGCGAAGGACAAGGGACCGCCGGCGCCGCCCGCCCAGATCCGCGAACTCTATGCGTGCCGCGATATCGCCGACGCCGCGGCCCGCCTCGCCTGTTTCGACCGCGAGGTCGGTGAGCTGTCGGCCGCCGATACCGCGCAAGAAATCGTGTTCACCGACAAGGAAACCGCGAAGAAGACACGGCGCGGCCTGTTCGGTTTTTCCTTCCCCAAGCTGGGCGGGATTTTCGGCGGTGACGAGGACGAGATCAAGGAAATCGAGACGGTGATCCGCGGCGTCAGCACCGACCAGTCGGGCAAATATCGCCTGGTCATGGAGGATAATGCGGTGTGGGTACAGATCGACTCCACCAGCCTGCCGCGGCAACCCAAGCCGGGCCAGAAAGTGAAGATCAAGGTCGCGGCCATGGGCAGCTATTTCGCCTCGGTCGAGGGCGGCCGGACGATCCGCATGAAGCGCGACCGCTGATCGCGGCCGCTGCACGAACGATTCCAGCGAGATAGAGATGGCGGACGGCGACGCGATCCCGCTTCCGGGGCCGGGCTGTCCGCCCTTCGTGCTGCTCGACGACGCGCGCGCCGAGGGGGCGGCGGCGGCGCGGCTGTTCGCCCGCCCGGTCGAGGTATTGACGGCGCATTGCGCCGCCGAGGTTCCGGCGCTGCTTTCGGCGCTCGAAGCGGCGCAGGCGCGCGGGCTCCACGCGGCGGGCTATCTGACTTACGAGGCGGGCAAGGCGCTGGCGCCGGCGTGGCGCGGTGCGGTCGATACCGAAACCGGCGATGCGCCGCTCGGCTGGTTCGGGCTGTTTGACACGGTCCGGCGGATCGACGCCGGCAAGGTCACGGACCTGCTCCCCGATCCAGCGTCGGCGTGGATCGGCAAGGTCGCACCGCGCGTTGCGCGTGCCGACTATCTGGCTGCGGTCGAGGCCGTGCTCGATTATATCCGCGCGGGCGACATCTATCAGGCGAACTTCACCTTCCGCGCCGACGTGCCCGTGCTCGGCAATCCGCTCGCCATCCATGCGCGGCTGCGGCGCACCGCGCGCGCGGGCTATGGCGGGGTGATCTGGACCGGCGAACAGGCGATCGTGTCGCACTCGCCCGAGCTCTTCTTCGCGCTGCGCGAGGGGCAGGTGATGGCGCGGCCGATGAAAGGGACCGCAGCGCGGCTTGCCGATGCCGGGGCCGATGCTGTTGCGGCGCGCGAGCTTGCCGACGACCCCAAGCAGCGCGCCGAAAATCTGATGATCGTCGACCTGATCCGCAACGATTTGTCGCGCGTCGCGGTGCCCGGGTCGGTCGCGGTGCCCGGCCTGTTCCGTGTCGAAAGCTTTCCGACGATCCACCAGCTCGTCTCCGATGTCAGTGCGCGCCTGCCCGAAGGCGCCGGGGCGGTCGATGTGCTGCGTGCGGCTTTTCCCTGCGGGTCGATCACCGGGGCGCCGAAGGTCCGCGCGATGGAAATCATCGACGAGCTGGAAACGGGCGCGCGCGGGCTCTACACGGGCTCGATCGGGTTCATCGAGCCGGGGGGCGATGCGGCGTTCAATGTTGCGATCCGGACGCTTTTGTTACCGCAAAGCGCCTTGCAGGACGGCTCCGCTTGCGCCACGCTGGGACTGGGCTCCGGAATCGTCGCCGACAGCGAACCGGCTGAAGAATGGCGCGAATGTCTGGCCAAGGGGGAATTTGTGGGCGCAGCGGGGGAAAGCTTCGACCTCATCGAAACGATGTTCTTCGATCCGGTCGAAGGCGTCCAGCGGCTCGAGGGGCATCTGGCGCGGATGAAGGCGAGCGCCGCGGCGCTGGGTTTCACCTTCGACCGGCACGGGACGCGCAACAGCCTGCAATCGGCGACCTTCCGCCTGCGCAGCGCCGCGCGCGTGCGGATGCGGCTTGCGCCATCGGGCGCGCTGGCGATCGAGGTATCGCCGCTGCCACGGCTCGCCGAATTGCCCGTACCCGTCGCGGTGCGTCCCGCGCCGATGGCCGCCGACGATTTCCGTTTGACGCACAAGACGAGCCTGCGCGCCGCCTATGACGGCGCGCGGCACGAGAGCGGCACGGCCGAGGTCGTTTTCGTCGACGAGCCCGGTTTCGTCACCGAAGGGAGCTGGAGCAATGTCTTCGTCGAGCGCGATGGCCAGCTACTCACGCCGCCGCTCGCGCTCGGGTTGCTCCCCGGGGTGCTGCGCGCCGAACTGATCGACAAGGGGCGCGCGGTCGAATCGCACCTGCGGATCGCGGATCTGGAGAGCGGATTCTTCATCGGCAATTCACTGCGCGGGCTGATCCCGGCGCGGCTGGCGGACGCTGCGGTAACAAATAACTAAGCCCCTCCCCTTCAGGGGAGGGGCTTTATTTGGGTAACGCATAGGTAAATTATCAACCAGCGCGCTTGCGAATATCGGTTAGAGGCTTTAGGCGCGGCCGCGCGCAATTTCCTGTCCTTTTGCAGCCCGACCGCGCAAGCCACGGAAGATATCGTCATGTCGCTGAAGCCCCATGTCTCCGCCGCCCTCAACCGCATCCAGCCCTCGGCGACGCTCGCGATGACCGCGCGCGTGACGGCGCTGAAAGCCGCGGGCGTCGACGTGATTGGCCTCAGCGCGGGCGAGCCCGATTTCGACACCCCCGATTTCGTCAAGGAAGCGGCGATCGAGGCGATCCGTAACGGCCAGACCAAATATACGCTCGTCGACGGTACGGTGGCGCTGAAGGAAGCGATCCGCGGCAAGTTTCGCCGCGACAACGGCCTCGACTTCGGGCTCGACCAGATATCGGTCAACGTCGGCGGCAAGCACACTTTGTTCAACGCGCTCGTCGCGACCGTCGACAAGGGCGACGAGGTGATCATCCCCGCGCCCTATTGGGTCAGCTATCCCGACATCGTCGCCTTCGCGGGCGGCACGCCGGTGATCATCGAGGGCACCGCGGCGCAGAATTACAAGATCACCCCGGCGCAGCTCGACGCCGCGATCACGCCGAAAACGCGCTGGGTGATGTTCAACTCGCCGTCGAACCCCTCGGGCGCCGCCTATTCGGGCGAGGAACTCGACGCGCTCGGCGAAGTGATCCGCCGTCATCCGCATGTGATGGTGATGACCGACGATATGTACGAGCATGTCTGGTACGCCGATTTCGCCTTCACCACCTTCGCGCAGCGTTGCCCCGACCTGATCGACCGCATCCTGACCGTGAACGGCTGTTCGAAAGCCTATGCGATGACCGGCTGGCGCATCGGCTATGCCGGCGGCCCCGCGTGGATCATCAAGGCGATGGGCAAGCTCCAGTCGCAGTCGACGTCGAACCCCTGTTCGATCGCGCAGGCCGCCGCCGCCGCCGCGCTCGGCGGCCCGCAGCAGTTCCTCGACGACCGCAACGCCGCGTTCAAAAAGCGCCGCGACATGGTCGTCGCGATGCTCAACGACGCGCCGGGCCTGAACTGCCCCGTCCCCGACGGCGCCTTCTATGTCTATCCCGACGCGTCGGGCTGCATCGGCAAGAAAACCCCCGACGGCAAGCTGATCGACAGCGACGCGGCGCTCATCGACTATTTCCTCGACAGCGCCAAGGTCGCGGCGGTGCACGGCGGCGCTTTTGGCCTGTCGCCCGCGTTCCGCGTCTCCTACGCGACATCGGAAGCGGTGCTGAAGGAAGCGTGCGTGCGTATCCAGCAGGCATGCGCCGCGCTCAGCTGACGCCTTCCCGGCACAAACTATCTGCGCACGATTATTTTGTACCGATCGGTCTTGTAATCGCAGCGGCGGCGACTATTTGAACCTGAACGGCGGTTAACCGCCCGGTTCACCGGATAGTAAGTCATTTCCGTTAAGGGTGACTGCCATCACTGCACGGCTGGTCGGGGCGCTCCATATCGTCGGTGTAACCAAAGCGGTCTCGGCCGCGAATCGACAGATATGAAAAAAAGAGGCCCATATGCTCTCCATGCTCCGCTCCGACTGGTTTCTGACCATGCTCGCTGGCTTCGCGATTGGCGCGACCTATATCGTGCTCAATCAGCCGGCGCTGCCGATCCCGGCGTGACGCCGCTGCGGGGCGGCGTTTCGCTTCGCGCCGCCATAGCGCTGGCCGCAGGCGCGATCGTCGCGCAATGCGCCCCGGCGCAGGCCGAAAGCGTCGTCAAGCTGCCCGCCGCGCTCGTCGATCCCGCCGTCAATGCGAAGCGCGCGACCGCGGTACTCGCTGGCGGTTGTTTCTGGGGCGTCGAAGGCGTCTTTTCCAACGTCAAAGGCGTGATTTCGGTCGAATCGGGCTATCATGGCGGCAACGCCGCGACCGCCAAATATGAACTCACTCATGACGGCAAGTCGGGCCATGCCGAGGCGGTTCGCATCGTCTATGACCCGTCGCAGGTCAGCTATGGCGGCCTGCTCCGCATCCTCTTCTCGGTGATCGCCGATCCGACGCTCAAAAACCGTCAGGGGCCCGACACGGGGCCGCAATACCGCGCCGCGATCGTTCCGCTCGACGCCAGCCAGCGCCGGGTCGCGACCGCCTATCTGGCGCAGATCGGCGGCGGCAAATATTTCGCGAAACCGATCGTCGTGCCGGTCGAGGCGTACAAGCGCTTCTATCCCGCCGAGGCGAATCATCAGGATTTCATGCGCCGCAATCCGAAGAACGGCTATATCCTGCGCTGGGATGCGCCCAAGCTGGCGGCGTTGAAGCGGCTCTATCCCGATATGGTGCGGGCGAAGCCAGCACCCTGATAATAGCGCGCGGGCGAAGTCCGCGCCCTGAAATCCGCCGGGTTCCGCCACTGGTCGCGGCAGAAGAATCATTCATCGCAAATCGCTGGCCCCTCCCGCGCGCCTGCGGGACGCAGGAAAGGCCCGAGAGGGGTCGGGATGATATAAAGGTCGCAAGTGCGGGGTTTGAATGAAGTTTGAGTTTTCGGGCAGGCCGCTCCTCGCCGTGACGATGAGCGCGGCGGTGCTTGCGGGCTGCGCCAGCAGCGCCGCGATCATTCCGCAGCCGCGCGCGCAGCAGCCGGCGGCGGCGGTGCGCAGCCCGTCCGGTTCGGTGACGGTGCCGATCGGTCAACCGGTGCGCTCGGCGATGCCGCGTCCCGCCGGCCCCGTCGATCCCGGCTTCCGCCGCGCTCCCGCGGGTCTCAACGACCGCATCTATGAACTGTGGCGCGCTTTCCCCGGCAAGACCGGCATCGCGGTGCAGCGCATCGACGGCGAATGGGCGCTGTCGCAGCGCGGGAGCGAGCTGTTTCCGCAACAAAGCGTGTCGAAGCTGTGGGTCACGCTCACCGTGCTCGACGCGGTCGATCAGGGGCGGATGACGATGGACCAGCGGGTCCGCATCGGTCCGGAGGATCTGACCCTGTTCCACCAGCCGATCGCGGCGCGCGTGCGGTCCGAGGGATCGGTGACGATGAGCGTCCGCGACCTCATCGAAACCGCGATCACCCACAGCGACAACACCGCGAACGACAGCTTGCTGCGGACCGTCGGCGGTCCGAGCGCGGTGCGCGCCTTCGTTGCGAAAAAGGATCTGGGTTCGATCCGCTTCGGTCCCGGCGAACGCCTGCTGCAGGCGGGGACCGCCGGGCTGACCTGGCAGCAAAGCTATTCGGTGGGCCGCAATTTCGAGGCCGCGCGCGCCGCGCTGTCGGCCGCGACGCGCCAGGCCGCGATGAACAATTACCTCGCCAATCCCGTTGACGGCGCGAGCCCCGCCGCGATCGCCAGCGCGCTGACGCGGCTTGCGCGCGGAACCTTGCTGTCGCCCGAATCGACCGAATATCTGCAAGGCGTGCTGAGCCGAACGCGGAGCGGGCCGCGGCGGCTGAAGGCCGGGCTGCCGCCGGGCTGGCAGTTCATGCACAAGACCGGGACCGGTCAGAATCTGGGCGGCATGACCGCGGGCTATAACGACATCGGCATTGCGACCGCGCCCGACGGCACGCGCTATGCGATCGTCGTGATGATGGGCAGCACCACCGCGGGCATTCCTGCGCGCATGGCGCTGATGCAGTCGGTCTCGTCGGCGGTTGCCGAATATCATGGAAGGTAATCGAGGATGAAGCTTGCTGCCCTGCCGTTGGCCCTGCTGCCGCTCGCGCTCGCCGGCTGCGCGACGCCCGAGACGCGGCTGCGCACCGGGCTCAACAACGCCGGCCTGTCGAAGGCGATGTCGGCGTGCATGGCCGAACGCATGGTCGACCGGCTCTCGCTGGTCCAACTCCGCCGCCTGTCGGCGCTCGGCAGCCTCAAGGACAAGCGCGTTTCCGACCTCACGCTCGACCAGTTCTTCCGCAAGGTTCGCGCGCTCAAGGATCCCGAAATCCTGACCGTCTCGACCAGCTCGGCGGCGCTCTGCGCGCTGGGCTGATTTCTTAGTCGCCGGGAAAGCGCACGACGAGGTTCGGCGGCGGAAAGCTATCGCGCACCGTTTCGGAGCGGTCGACGGGCGGCCATGTCTCGCCGCGGAAAAAGCTGTCGATCGTGGCATATTGCCCGAGCCGCGTGAGCGCGGCGAAGACATAGGGCTGGCCCTCGGCACCGAGGATCGACGGGCGGTCGGCGAGGTGGAAATGCAGGTGCGGCGCGCTGGCCTGCCCGGTGAAGCCGAGGAAGCCCACGACTTGCCCGACCTTGACGCGGTCACCCACTTTGACGGGGGCGCCCTGTTTCAGATGTTCGTAGGTCGCGATGCGCCCGCCGCCGATGTCGAGCATGACGAAATTGCCGCTGGCGTCGGCGATGCCGGGCCTCGGCCTGCCCGACACGGTCGCCGGATCGGGAACATCGTCGCGGAGCGCGACGATCGTGCCATCGGCCACCGCGAGCACCTCGGCGCCGAAGCCATAGTGGTTCGCCGGAATATTGGCGTCGCCCGACGACAATTTTCCGCTCGTATCGATCTTCATCCAGTCAATCGCGAAGCGGCCGGGAAGGGTGGCCGTGCCCTCGGCGGCATAGAAGACGCGGCGGTGCCCGCGCTCCATGCCGGGGTCGTACACCGCCACCCACGGGCCGCCGCGCAAGGGCGGCGACAGGCGGGGCAGGGCGGCGGTTTCGGGTGTCGCCGCGCCGCCTGAAATCGTGAAATCACCCTCGTCGGTATCGATCTTGCTCAGCGTCAGGCTGTGCGAGATCGGTCCGCGGGGAAAGGTGGCCGCTACGGGCGCGCCGATATAGACGATAGCGCGGCGGCCGGGTGGAATGATGCGCGAATTGGCCTCGGGTGGTCCGACAAGATCGATCGCATTGGGCAGTTCGTCTCTGCCAAAGGTCTTGATCGGCGTGTCGCCTGCCTTGATCGCGAGCCCGTTCAGCTCGAGCGGGTGGCTGGAAAAATTGGTGAGGTGGAGTTCATAGACGAGCTGGTCGGTTGCGCCGATCCGGACAATTTTCGGCGCCTCGAAGATCTGCACATCGATCGACTGGTTCACTTGCGCTGCCGCCGGGCCTGGACCTGCGAGCGCCAACCATGCCAAAACAAGAAGCTTTATCCGCATCTTCGGCTCCTCTATCTCGATCCTCGACCCTGCCCGATTATCAACTCAGGCCCGGGGCGTCATCCGGAAGACGGACCGGCTGGCCGCACGCCTTTGCCGCGCACAAGAATATCTGCGGCTACCCGGGGGTGGAATTGGCGCCGAACTTGTGCTTAGGCGGCGCCGATCCTCTCCCTTTACAGAGTCGAAAGGCCCGGCAGACCTCATGAACATCCACGAATATCAGGCGAAAGAACTGCTCGCGAAATTTGGCGTCGCCGTGCCCAAGGGCATTGCCGCGATGAGCGTCGAGGAAGCCGTCGCCGCGGCGAAGCAGCTCCCCGGGCCGCTCTATGTCGTGAAGTCGCAGATCCACGCGGGCGGCCGCGGCAAGGGCAAGTTCAAGGAACTCGGCCCCGACGCGAAAGGCGGCGTCCGCCTCGCCAAGACCATCGAAGAGGTCGAAGCGCACGCCAAGGACATGCTCGGCAACACGCTGGTGACGATCCAGACCGGCGACGCCGGCAAGCAGGTCAATCGCCTCTACATCACCGACGGCGCCGACATTAAGCAGGAATTCTACCTCGCTTTGCTCGTCGACCGTGGTTCGAGCCGCATCGCGGTCGTCGCCTCGACCGAAGGCGGCATGGACATCGAAACCGTCGCGCACGATACGCCCGAAAAGATCCACACCATCATCATCGATCCCGCCACGGGCCTCCAGCCGCACCACGGCCGCGCCGTGTCGGCGGCGCTCGGCCTGTCGGGCGATCTTGCCAAGCAGGCCGCGAAAGTGCTCGCGGGTCTGTATGACGCGTTCCTCGGCACCGATGCCGAGCAGATCGAAATCAACCCGCTCGCTGTCTGCGAAGGCGCGAACGGCGACGAACTGCTCGTCCTCGACGCCAAGGTGGCGTTCGACGGCAATGCGATGTTCCGCCACAAGGATCTCGCCGAGCTGCGCGACCTGACCGAAGAAGACCCGGCCGAGGTCGAGGCGTCGGAATATGACCTCGCCTACATCAAACTCGACGGCAACATCGGCTGCATGGTCAACGGCGCCGGCCTCGCGATGGCGACGATGGACATCATCAAGCTGAACGGCGAATTCCCGGCCAACTTCCTCGACGTCGGCGGCGGCGCTTCGAAGGAAAAGGTCACCGCAGCGTTCAAGATCATCCTCAAGGACCCCGCGGTGAAGGGCATCCTCGTCAACATCTTCGGCGGCATCATGAAATGCGACATCATCGCCGACGGCATCGTCGCCGCGGCGAAGGAAGTGAACCTCTCGGTGCCTTTGGTGGTCCGCCTCGAAGGCACAAACGTCCAGGAAGGCAAGGACATCCTCGCCAATTCGGGTCTGCCGATCGTTGCGGCCAATGATCTGGGTGATGCGGCGAAGAAGATCGTCGCGGAAGTCCGCGCGGCTTGAGCTTAAACCTCCCCTTGGGGGAGAGGGAAGCTAGGTTGACGTTTACGTAAACGCCAATTATGACGCGGTGCACAATTTGCTGAGAGGAGCTTTAAGCCCATGAAAATCCTCGTCCCCGTCAAGCGGGTGCTCGATTATAACGTCAAGCCGCGGGTCAAGTCCGACGGCACGGGCGTTGACCTCGCCAATGTCAAAATGTCGATGAATCCGTTCGACGAGATCGGTGTCGAAGAAGCGATCCGCCTGAAGGAAAAGGGCGTCGCGACCGAGATTGTCGCCGTCAGCGTCGGCCCGGCGAAGGCGCAGGAAACGCTGCGCACCGCGCTCGCGATGGGCGCCGACCGCGCGATCCTGGTGCAGACCGACGATGCCGTCGAGCCGCTCGCGCTCGCGAAGATCTTCAAGGCCATTGCGGACGCCGAACAGCCCGGCCTTGTCATCCTCGGCAAGCAGGCGATCGACGACGACAACAACCAGACCGGCCAGATGCTCGCGGCGCTGACCGGCTGGGCACAGGGCACCTTTGCCAGCGCGGTCAATGTCGACGGCGATCATGTCAATGTGACCCGCGAAGTCGACGGCGGCCTCGAGACGGTGAAGCTCAAGCTTCCCGCGATCGTCACCACCGACCTGCGTCTGAACGAGCCGCGCTATGCCAGCTTGCCGAACATCATGAAGGCAAAGTCGAAGCCGCTCGATACCAAGACCCCCGCCGATTACGGCGTCGACACGGCGCCGCGCGTCAAGACGGTCAAGGTTTCGGAACCGCCGGTCCGCTCGGCGGGCGTCAAGGTCGCCGATGTCGATGAACTGGTTGCCAAGCTCAAAGCGCTGGGCGTCCATAGCTGATTCTGCCTCCGTTCGTGTCGAGCGAAGTCGAGACACCCATCGGGACAGCGCAAGATCGAGGGGCATCTCGACTTCGCTCGATGCGAACGGGAAGGGATGAAGGAACAAACATATGAAAACTCTGGTTTGGGTCGAACATGACGGCAGCGCCGTCAAGGACGCCACGCTCGCGGTGGTCACTGCCGCGTCGAAGCTGGGCGAAGTCCATCTGCTCATCGCCGGTTCGGGCGTCGATGCGGTCGCCAAGGAAGCCGCGCAGATCGCCGGCGTCGGCAAAGTCCATGTCGCCGACAACGCCGCTTTCGGTCATAATCTGCCCGAAAATGTCGCGCCGCTCGTCGCCGAGCTGATGGCTTCGCACGACGCCTTCCTCGCGCCCGCGACGACCACCGGCAAGAACATCGCGCCGCGCGTCGCCGCCTTGCTCGACGTGATGCAGATTTCGGAAATCCTGTCGGTCGAGGGTCCCAAGACCTTCACCCGCCCGATCTATGCCGGCAACGCAATCGCGACGGTCGAATCGTCGGACGCGAAGTTGGTCCTCACCGTTCGCGGCACCGCGTTCGACAAGGCTGCCACCTCGGGCGGTTCGGGCACGGTCGAAGCCGTCTCGGCTGGCGGCGATGCCGGCCTCTCGAGCTTCGTCGGCGCCGAAATCGCCAAGTCGGCGCGTCCCGAACTCACCTCGGCAAAGATCATCGTGTCGGGCGGCCGCGCGCTGGGTTCGAGCGAGAAATATGAAGAAGTCATCGTCCCGCTCGCCGACAAGCTGGGCGCCGCGCTCGGTGCCTCGCGCGCCGCGGTCGATGCGGGTTATGTCCCCAACGACTATCAGGTCGGCCAGACCGGCAAGATCGTCGCGCCGCAGGTCTATTTCGCGATCGGCATCTCGGGCGCGATCCAGCATCTTGCGGGCATGAAGGATTCGAAGACGATCGTCGCGATCAACAAGGACGAGGACGCCCCGATCTTCCAGGTCGCCGACTTCGGCCTCGTCGCCGATCTGTTCAGCGCCGTTCCCGAACTGACCGGCAAGATCTAAGCGGCTTCGTGGCGGGCGACCATCCCGGGGTGCCCGGACTGGGCGACGCGCCGTTCAATGCCGGCGGTCGCCGCGCGGCGCGGAACGAAACTAACGAAGCGGTCGAGGGCGACGACGCCCTCGACCGCTCGTTGATTCTGGCGAGCGTCGCGCGCGACGCGCGGCTCGACAAGAAATTCCTCCTGCTCATCATCCTCGCGGCGATGATCGCTACGCTCGGTCTGCTGCAAAGCTCGACCGCGGTCGTCATCGGCGCGATGCTCGTGTCGCCGCTGATGGGGCCGATCATGGGGCTCGGCTTCGGCCTCGCGACGATCGAAAGCAATTTGATCAAGCGCTCGCTGGTGACGCTGGCCGCCGGGATGGCGGTTGCAGTGCTTGTCGCGATGCTCATCATCTGGCTGTCGCCGATCAAGGACGTCACCCCAGAACTGCGCGCCCGGACGCAGCCGACCCTGCTCGACCTCGGCGTCGCGGTCGTCGGCGGCATCGCCGGCGTCTATGCGATCATGCGCAAGCTGTCGGGGGTGATGGTCGGCGTCGCGATCGCGACCGCGCTGGTGCCTCCACTATCTACCGTCGGTTTCGGCCTCGTCACCGGCCGGTTCGATTTCGCGATGGGGGCGGCGCTGCTGTTCCTGACGAACACGCTCGCCATCGCCTTTGCCGCGACGATCGTCGCGCGGCTCAACCATTTCGGACCGTCGCTCACGCCGCAGCACACCGCGATGCAGGTCGTCGGCATCGCCGCGACGCTTGGCATTCTCTCGATCCCGCTCGCGCTGACGCTCAACAGCCTGGCGGGCGAGGTGCGCGCGCGGTCGGTCGTGCAGGCCGAGTTGCGGTCGTTGCTCGGCGAAAGCGACCGCGTCGACAGCCTCAACGTGCGGATGGAACGCGATGCGATTGCCGTCGACGGCGTGGTGCTCGTCGATCGCTATGCAGGGCGGCTCGACAAGCAGCTCGCGGCGAAGATCGGCGCCGAACTGGGCCGCGAGGTGCGCGTCAATATCGTCCAGCTGCGGCAACAGACCAACGCCGCGGTGCAGGTCGAGGAACAGCTGGGTCGCCGCCTCGCCGCGCTCGAACAGCGCGAGGAGGACAGCCGCGCAATCCTCGCCGGCCTCACCGTCGGCGAATTGCTGCCGCGCGAGCGCGTGCTCGTCGACCGTCAGGCGCGCCGCGTCATCGTTCAGCGTGACCGCGAGGTCGAGGGCGAGCAGGTCGCCGCGGCGATCGACCGCATCATGGCGTCGGTGCAGGCGGACCATCCGCAATGGCTGATCCAGAATGGCAGCCTCACCGCCGCAAAGGTGCCCCCGACCGAAGCCGCCGCGACCGAATAGCCTTGTGCAGACCTATTCGGGTTGACCTGTGGCGCCCGATCCCATTTGATGCACGCCGAGCCCGGCCGACGGTCGGGCAGGGGAGAGACGATATGCGCGGCAAGCGACTGGCGTTGGCGATGATGATGGCGAGTGCGGGCCTGGCGGCGATCGCGCCCCCGCTGTACGCGCAGGCGGCGCGCCCCGAAGTGCTGACGATCGACAAGGCGCGGATCGATGCGGCGCTGAAGGCGATGATCGCCGATGGCCGCGCCGCGGGCACCTCGGCGCTGATCTGGCAGGATGGGCGCGAGGTCTATTTCGGCAGCGCCGGGATGGCCGACCGCGACGCGAAGCGCCCGATGCGCCGCGACACGATCGCGCAAATCTATTCGATGACCAAGCCCGTCACCGGCGTCGCGCTGATGCAGCTTTGGGAGCAGGGCAAGTTCCACCTCGACGACCCGCTCGCCAAATATCTCCCCGAATACGCCGAGATGCGCGTCTATGCGGGCAAGGATGCCGCGGGCCAGCCGCGCTATGTCGCGGCCGAACGCCCGATCACCGTCCGCGACATCCTGCGCCACACCGCGGGCTTCGCCTATGGCGCCGGGCCGACGCCCGCGCACGACGCCTATGTCGCCGCCGAGCCGCTCGCGCTGACGATCCCGCTGTCCGAGGCGAGCCGCCGCCTCGCGAGCGTGCCTTTGCTCTACCAGCCGGGAACGCGGTGGGAATATAGCATCGCGGTCGATGTGCAGGCGGCGCTCGTCGAGAAACTGTCGGGCCAGCCCTTTGCCGACTATGTCCGCACCCATATCTTCGAACCGCTCAAAATGCGTGAAACCGCATGGCGCCAGCCCGACGCACGCCTGCTGCGCTTCGCGGCGATGAATGTGAAGAAGGATGGCAAGCTGGTCCAGCAAGCCGCGGCCGAGGCGCAACTGCTGAATTTCGGGGATCATGCGCTGACCCCGGGCGGCTTCGGTCTCGCCGCGACGCTCGACGATTATCAGCGCTTCGCGCGCATGCTGCTGAACGAGGGTGAACTCGACGGCGCGCGCATCCTCAGGTCTTCGACTGTGCGGCTGATGGCGACCGACCAGCTCGACCCCGCGATCAAGGAACGCGCGTGGCTCCCCGGCAAGGGCGCGGTCGGCTTCGGTTTAGACTTCGCGGTGCGCAAGTCGCCGCCGCAAACCCGCCAGGAAAATCGCGGCGCGGTTGGCGAATATTTCTGGGACGGCATGGCATCGACCCTCTTCTGGGTCGATCCGGCGAACCGGCTGACCGCGGTCTTCTTTGTCCAGACCATCCCCTTTGACGGCACGCTCCACCGCGATTTTCGCGCCGCCGTCTATGGCGCGGATTATCGGGGGCCGGCGGGCGACTGACGGCGATGTTTTTCGGCCTTGCAGCCGACCCGGCCGAAGGCGTTCGGCGATGCCGTGTGCAAGGCGATCATGCGCAACGCCAAATTTGAACCCGCGCTCGATGCCGGAGGCAGCCCGACCGCCTCCTATTGGTTGAACTCGGTCGTCTTCCATATGTAGAAGGTGGCGGACCGTTTCAGTGCAACGGAAACAGCTCTAACGCTTCCGCACAAACTCGGCGCGCAGCACCAGCCCCTTGATCCCCTCATGCCGGCAGTCGATTTCCTGATCGTCGCCGGTCAGGCGGATCGACTTGATCACCGTCCCGACCTTCAGTGTCTGCCCCGCCCCTTTGACGTTCAAATCCTTGACCAGCACGACCGAGTCGCCATCGGCGAGCAGATTGCCGACCGCGTCGCGCACCTCGGGACCCGCGGCCGCAGCGGCATTGCGCGCAGCAAAATCGCTCGCGGACATCCATTCGCCGCTCGCCTCGTCATAGACATAATCGTCATCGTCGCTGGTCATTCTTTTATCCCGGTTTGCGGAAGCGCAGGGTGAACTGGTCGGTCTTGCCGCGGATTTCCTTGTCGAAGACATTGGCGCTACGCGGATCGGCAGGGCGGCGATAGAGATCGCTTTCGGCTTCGAGCTTGAAACCCGCCTTGGTCAGCGTCGCGACGACCGCATCCTTGTCGATCCGGTGCAGGCTGTCGGACAAGGTCGTGCCGCTGCCCTTCGCGGCGCTATGGTCGACGACGACCAGCGTGCCGCCGGGCTTCAGCGCCGCGAACAAGGCCGCGCCCGCCTTGTCGCCCGTCCCCGCGGGAAAGGGCTTCAGATAAAGGTCATGGAAATTCTGCACGGTGATGATCGTGTCGAGCGGTTCGGGAAAGGCGGGCGCCGCGAACGGTCCGGCGACGGCGTCGACATTGACATAGGCGGCATCGATCGCGGCCTGGTCGTCGCCATATTGCCTCTTGAACGCGATGAACTCGGCGGGCTGGAAGGCAAAGACCTTCCCCGACGGGCCCACCGCCGCGGCGAGAAGGCGGGTGACGTACCCGCCCCCCATGACATAATCGCCGACCTTCTGTCCGGATTTGACCTGTGCGAAGGCGAGCAGTTCGGCGGGTTTGCGCGCGGCGTCACGTTCGCGGTCGGCGGCGGGCCGCGCCGGATCGGCGAGCGCGGTCTTGTAACTCGTAATGGCTGCCTGCTTGGCGGCGAGCGGGGTTGCCGAAACGGCAAGCATCAGGGCGAGGGTAAGCGGGCGGATCATGGCATCGACTCCCATTATCTTGTCCCGCCGTCATAGCGCTTTGTCGCACGCCCCGCGCGCTTATTTGCATATCGCGATTTTGATGATAGGTTTTTCTGTGAAACTAAAAAATCAGGCCAAAAGACTTGGGAGAGCGGACATGCATGATCTGGTGATTCGCGGCGGCACCGTCGTCGATGGTTCGGGCGGAGCGCCCTTTGTCGCGGATGTCGCGATCGATGGCGACCGGATCGTCGCGGTCGGCGAAAATCTCGGCGCCGGCACCAAGGAAATCGACGCGGCGGGCAAGATCGTCACCCCCGGCTTCGTCGACGTCCACACCCATTATGACGGGCAGGCGACATGGGACGCCGAAATGGCGCCGTCAAGCTGGCACGGCGTCACCACCGTCGTGATGGGCAATTGCGGCGTCGGCTTCGCCCCCGCCAAGCCCGATCGCCACGACTGGCTGATTTCGCTGATGGAAGGCGTCGAGGACATTCCCGGCACCGCGCTCGCCGAAGGCATGTCGTGGGACTGGGAAACCTTCCCCGAATATATGGACGCGCTGGAGAAACTGCCGCGCACCGTCGATGTCGCGTGCCACGTCCCGCACGGCGCGGTGCGCGCCTATGTGCTCGGCGACCGCGAAAAGCCCGGCGCGATTCCGACCGATGACGACATCGCCGAAATGTCGCGCATCGTCGAGGAAGGCGTGCGCGCGGGTGCACTCGGTTTCTCGACCAGCCGCACCGTTCTGCACAAGTCGATCGACGGCGAACTCGTCCCCGGCACCACCGCGACCGCCGAAGAACTGATCGCGATCGGCCGCGCGATGGGCCGCGTCGGTTACGGCGTGTTCGAAATGGCGAGCGACCTGAAACGCGAGTGGAACGAGTTTCAGTGGATGGGCGATTTGAGCCGCGAAACCGGACTGCCGGTGACCTTCGCCGCGCTCCAGTCGATCGCCAAGGAACTGCCGCTCGAGGAGCAGATCGAGGAAATGCGGCGCCAGAACGCGACCGGCGCGAACATCGTCGCGCAGATCGCATTACGCGGCAACGGCATCATCATGGCGTGGCAGGGCACCGTCCATCCCTTCCGCTTCAAGCCCGCATGGAACGAGATCATCGACCTGCCGTGGGACCAGCAGCTCGCGAAGCTGAAAGACCCGGCATTCAAGGCGCGGATGATCGCCGAGGAAAATGTCTGGCCCGAAAGCGACATCCTCGACTTCCTCAAGGTCGTCGCCTTGGGTTGGCCGGTGCAGTTCGAAATGGACCCCGATTTCAACTATGAGCCCAAGATGGACGAAAGCATCATGGCGCGCGCTGCCGCCGCGGACGTCTCGCCGTCCGAATATGCCTATGACCTGCTGATGAAGGACGATGGCAAGGGCTTCATCTACTTCCCGATTTTGAACTACCGCGACGGCAACCTCAATTTCCTCGAGGATCTGCAGGCCGCCGACGATACGGTGAACAGCCTTTCGGATGGCGGCGCGCATTGCGGCACGATCTGCGACGCCGCCTCGCCGACCTTCATGCTCCAGCATTGGGTGCGCGACCGCAAAGGCCATCGCATCGCACTCGAACACGCGGTGAAGCGCCAGTGCCGCGACACCGCGCTGCTCTATGGGCTAGAGGATCGCGGTGTGCTCGCGCCCGGTTATCTCGCCGACCTCAATGTCATCGACATGGACGCGATCAAGCTCGGCAAGCCCTGGCTCGCCTTCGATCTGCCCGCGGGCGGCAAGCGCCTGCTGCAAAAGGCCGACGGCTATGTCGCGACGGTGAAGTCGGGGGTCGTGACCTTCAAGGACGGCACTATGCAGGGGCCGACGCCGGGCGGCGTCATCCGCGGCCCGCAGCGCGTCGAAATGGCGATGGCGGCGGAGTAGGGGCGGCTATTGATTTGGTAACAATTTGCGACTATATGACCGCGAGACGGGCTGGCAGAGGCTAGATATATCTCTGGCAACCCGCTTACTTAGGGGCTCCTGCGGGAGCCCCGTTTCGTTTGGGGGAACGAAATGTTGCAAACAGCGGTTTTTGTCGATGCCGGTTATCTGTTTGCCGCCGGCTCCGCGCTTATCAGCGGGCAACGCAAACCACGGACCGAATGTCGGCTCGATATTGAAAAAGCCATTGAATCCATATCGAAATTCTCTGGCGCGGTGGAACCGAATGCCCGATTGCTCCGCATATATTGGTACGACGGAATCCGACCGTATAATGGCCCTAGCACGGAACAAGCCGCACTCGGCAAAGCGCATAATGTCAAGCTGCGCCTAGGAATGCTCAATAGCCAAGGGCAGCAGAAGGGCGTCGATTCGTTGATCGTCACCGACCTCATCGATCTTGCACGGAACAAGGCGATCAGCGATGCGCTGATCCTTGCGGGTGACGAAGATTTGCGTGTCGGGGTTCAGGTCGCGCAGTCCTATGGCGTGCGTGTGCATCTGCTCGGCGTTGCGCCGACGCGTGGCAACGTGTCACCCCATTTGATGCAGGAAATCGATTCGCTGGCCGAACTTTCGGCCGATCATGTGAAAGCATTTCTGACGTGCGCGGCTGCGGCTGCGGCTCCGGTCCCCCCGCTCGCGGCCGCAAAGCCGGTGTTGGAGCAGCCCAAAGTGCCCGATGACGCGCCGATCGACATGTCAGCGGTCGTGGACAGTGTTTTCGTTCGTTTTGATGCGGAGCAGGTTGAGGCATTTCGCGCGCATCTGGCGACGAGCAACAGTCTGCCGCGCGAAGTTGATGCGCCGATGCTGGCACAGGCGCGCGACGAACTCGGTCGGGATCTGACGGTCGACGAAAAGCGCACCGCGCGGGCCATCGCTCGGAAAAAGCTGGAGGCCCATTAGCAATCGCGGCGGAGCAATTCGCGCCTATCGCACCAGCAAATCCGAAGGCAGCGTCGGTTCGCTGACGATCTTCGCCATGCGCCGCCACATCTCGTCGCGGCCCGGCTTTCCGCGCTCGACCCAGGCGCGCACCATCGTCTCGCCGAGGCCGTAGTTGATCACATAGCTGCGATACTGGTCGGTGAAGCTCACCGATTGTTCGGCGCGCTTCGCTGAGACGAGCAGATATTTCTGCGTCAGCGCGACGGCGGTCGGCCGGTCGATCACGCCGTCGAGATATTGCTGCGCGATCGTCAGCCGCGCGCCCGACGCACGCTTGATCGCCGCGAGCAGCTGCCAATAGCGATCGTCCGCCGGCACCGCGATTTCGGCGATCGGCATCAGTATATCGCGTTCGGTATCGGCCTTGCTGCTTTCGGGAAAGGCAAGGTCGATGCCGTAATTGGCGCTGCCCTCGGCGATCAGGCTTTGCGGGCTATAGAGCGGATAGACGCTGAATTCGGCCCAGCCGCGCTCCTTTACCAGCTTTTCCTCGAGCTTCATGTTGAGCAGATGATGCCCCGGATACCCCTCGTGACAGCCGAGGTCGAGTGCGCGCGACAGCCGGATCGGCAGGTCGGTGTTGACCTGGATCAGGCTGTGATAGCCACCCTGATAATGGTTATAGCCGCTCCAGCTTTTGCCGGTGACGAATTCGAGGCGAAAACTCTCCCCCTCGGGCATCGGAATATGCGCCATGCTGCGCCCGCGGCAGCGCGCGATCGCGGCGTCGAAGGTCTTTTGCAGCCGGTCCTTGGGGATGGTGAAGGCGTCGAGATAGGCCTCGACGCGGTCCGGCAGCGGACCCTCGCCGGGGACGAGCGCCTCGATCTTCGCCAGTTCGGCGTCATAGCTTGCGAGCGGCTTCAGTCTTGGCCGGACCCCGAACAGCCGCTCGGCTTCGTCGGCGAAGGCGAAGCGCGTGCCCTGCATCATCTGCAATCGCGTCTCGCCGGCGCGAAGCTGGGCGCGCAGGAAGGTCGCGCGGCGTTTGGCGAGCGGATCGGATATCCGCCGCGCGGCGAGATCGATCTCGGCCATCAACGCGCGCGTCGCCGCGAGCAGGGCGGGCTTGTCGCGCGGCGCCGCTTCGGCCGCCTTTTTGAGTTCGGGCGGGCCGTAATAGGCGTCGATATAGCCGGGTTCGTGTGTTCCGATTTCGAGCGTCAGCTGCAGATAGGCGGCAGCGATCTCGTCGAGCGCCTTGGTCGATGCCGCGGTGCGGCGCACGTCGAGCGTGGCGATACCGGGTTTGTCTATGGGGCGTTTGCTTTCGCCGGTTGCACAGCCCGACAGGGCGGTGACCAGCGACAGGGCAATCAGTTTGCGCATCATGCTGCCGCTATACTGCCGCTTTCGGACGTGTCACGCACATCGCCGTCGGCGGCGATTTCGGCGTCGGATTCGCTCTCGATCACATCATGCTGCGGATGGAGCGGGGCGAAGCGCAGCACAGCAAAGCCCAGCAGCGCGGCGGCGAGCGAGCCCATCAGGATGCCGATCTTCGCCTCTTCGATCAGCAGCGCGTCGCCCGGAAAGGCGAGCCCGCCGATGAACAGGCTCATCGTGAAGCCGATGCCGCACAGCGCCGCGACGCCATAGATTTGCAGCCAGGTCGCGCCGCGCAGCTTGCCCGCGATGCCGAGTTTGACGCTCAGCCACACGCTGCCGAAAATGCCGACCTGTTTGCCGAGGAACAGCCCCGCGGCGATGCCGAACGGCAGCGGCGCGAAAATCTGCTCGGCGGTCAGCCCGCTCACATCGACCCCGGCGTTGGCGAAGCCGAACAAAGGCACGATCGCAAAGGCGACCCACGGGTGAAGCCCATGCTCAAGCTTGTGCAGCGGCGAAGTCGCGCTGTCGGGCGCGCCCGGCGTGTGCTCGATCGGGATCGCCATCGCGGCGAGGACCCCGGCAATCGTCGCGTGGACGCCCGAGAGCAGCATCGCATACCAGAGGAAGGCGAACATCAAGAAGTAGAGCGGCAGACCCCTCATCCGCAGGCGCCCCATCGCGAACATCAGGCCCAAGATGACCGCCGCCACGCCGAGTGCGACGAGATTGATCTTGGCGGTGTAGAAAAGCGCGATGATCGCGACCGCGCCCATGTCGTCGACGATCGCGACGGTGACGAGGAACAGCTTGAGCGAGGTCGGCGCGCGCTTGCCGAGCAGCGCGAGCACCCCCATCGCAAATGCGATGTCGGTCGCGGCGGGGATCGCCCAGCCCTGCGCCAGCCCCGGCGTGCTGCCCGCAAAGAGCATGTAGAGCGCCGCTGGCACCGCCATCCCCGCCGCCGCGGCGATGAACGGCAACCGCCGCCGGTCCCAGCTCGCGAGCCGCCCGTCGACGAACTCGCGTTTGATCTCCAGCCCGACGAGCAGGAAAAAGATCGCCATCAGCCCGTCGTTGATCCACAGATGGACCGTCATCGGGCCGAGCTTGTCGGCGAGCACCGGCCCGGTCACGGCATGGATCGCGTCGTGGTAAACTGTCCCCAGCGACGAATTGGCGACAATCATTGCCAAAATGGCTGCGAAAATCAGCAAAATTCCTCCGGCACTCTCGCTGGCAAGAAAGTCGCGTAACGCAGAACGGGGCGGAAAACTGCGAGTCATGGGTGGGTTATTTCCTTGGTTCGTCAGGCGATTTGACGTTCGTCTACCGGTGGGCGCCAATCTTTACAAATTCGCCTTCTTCATTAGCACTATCGGCGGCGATGACATCAGGTCATCGGTGGGGGCGGGGCTAGCACAGTGGAGCTGTCGACCGCATGGCTGGAATGGCTGGTGCTGGGTGCCGGCCACGAACTGATGCTGTTCGCATCGGTCGGAATCCTGCTGTTCGGGCTCGATGACCTGCTTTTCGACGCGCTGTGGCTGGCGACACGCCGGCGCGGACGGTCGCTGACGCCGACCGCGCCGCCGGTGGAGGGGCGCTTCGCGATCTTCGTGCCCGCGTGGGACGAAGCGAAAGCGCTTCCCGCGATGTTGCGGCGGACGCTTGGCGCGTGGGAGGGCGAGGATTTCCGGCTTTACGTCGGCTGCTATCCCAACGACGCCGAGACGCTCTTCGCCGTGTCGCCGCTGGTCGCGCGCGACGGACGGCTGCGGCTCGTCGTCGGCAGCCAGGAAGGGCCGACCACCAAGGGCGACAATCTCAACCGGCTGTGGGCGGCGCTCGCCGAGGACGAGCGCGCCGAGGGCGTTCGGTTTGCTGCGATCGTCCTTCACGATGCCGAGGATCATGTGCATCCAGGCGAACTCGCACTCTATCGCCGCTATCTCGGCGAAAATGCGATGGTGCAAATTCCCGTCGTGCCCTTGATCAAGCGTGATCAGCGCTGGATCGGCGGGCATTATGGCGACGAATTTGCCGAAGCGCACGGCAAGGAATTGGTCGTTCGTTCGCGCCTCGACCTGCCGCTTCCGTCGGCAGGGGTCGGTTGCGCGCTGACGCGCACCGCGCTGGCGCTGCTGGCGATCGAGCGCGGCGGCGAACCTTTTCGCTCTGACAGCCTGACCGAAGATTATGAGATCGGCATGGTGATCGGCGCCTATGGCCTGGGAACGCGCTTTGTCGACACGGTGGAACCCGCGGGCGACCGTATCGTGTCGCGCGGCGCCTTTCCGGGCGGGGCCGAAGAGGCGGTGCGGCAGAAATCGCGCTGGATCGCCGGGATCGCGCTGGCGGGATGGGATCATCTGGGCTGGCCGGGGTCGCGGCGCGATGAAGCCGATCTTCGCAGCGGCAGCGCTTGGATCGCACGCTGGATGCTGTGGCGCGACCGCCGTGCGCCGCTCGCCGCGCTCGTCCTCCTTGCAGCATATGTCGGGGCGCTGCTGACGGCGCTGGGCTGGGCTGGGCAATATCTGTTCGGCTGGAATGCGGTCATCGTCGGTAACGGCATGCGGCTGCTGCTCGCCTTCAATGCGGTCATGCTATGCTGGCGCCTGGCGATGCGTGGGCATTTCACGGCGCGCTGGTACGGCCTCAGCGAAGCGATGTTTTCGCTGCCGCGTGCGTTTTTTTCAAATGTGATCGCGATGCTCGCGGCGCGGCGCGCGGTCGGCCTTTATTGGCGCATGCTGCGATCGGGCGAGATCATATGGGACAAAACCGAACATCTGGAACATGAGAGCGCATACGACGACGCATTTGCAAGGACGGTGGCGCGGTGATGACGCGCCGGGCCGACGCGCGGCGCGACGCGCCAGCGCTGCGCTTTCTGCTGCTGTGCGTGGGCGGCTGGATCGCCATGCGGATCATGATCGTGTGGAATCCCGCTTTCGTGCCGCCCCCCGATGCAGCCACCATGCCGTGGACCGTGCCGTCCCGCTTTGTCGCGAGCCAAAGCGTTCCGGATCGCGAGCCACACGTCGACGCGGCGCCGATGCGTGCCGCGCCATCGCTGCGCGAGCGGGCGTCGCATGCTTTAGTCGTGCCGGGGCCGGGATCGGCCGATGAACCGCGCACGCCAGGAGAAGAATTGGCTTCGGGCGGTTTTGGTGCCGATCGTCACAGCCTTCGCCTGGCGCTGATGGCGCGGCTGCTGCCGTCGGCCCCCGGGGGCGTCGCGCGCTCGGCGCTTGGCGCGGGCGGGCCGGCATGGTCTTCGTTCGCGCCCGCGGCGCGCGCCGAGCCGGGGCAGGGCAAGCCATTCTGGCTGCAGCGACAGCTTTCGAGCTGGTCGCTCGGCGGCTGGCTCTATTTGCGCGAAGGGGGGAATGCGTCCGAAACCATCGGCGGAGCGAGCCAGCTCGGCGGCAGTCAAGCGGGGCTTCGCCTTGCCTATGGGTTCGGTGACACCGGCCGCATCCGCGCCTATGGCCGCGCGACGATCGCGGTGCAGCGGCCGCAGCAGCGCGAGCTTGCCTTCGGCCTCGCCTTTGCCCCGCTTGCGCATCTGCCGGTCGATCTCGCGATCGAGCAGCGCGTCGCCGCGGGGAAGGAAGGGCGCACCGCGCTAGCCATGATGGCCAGCGGCGGAGTTTCCGACGTCGCGCTGCCCGCCGGTTTCCGGCTCGACGCCTATGCGCAGGCGGGCGTCGTCAGCGCGCGGCGGCGCGACGGTTTTGCCGACGCGGCAATCGTGGTCGATCGCCGCCTTGGTCCCGATGACGCATCGTTGCGCCTCGGCGCGCTCGCGGCGGGGGCGGTGCAGCCGGGCGCGGCGCGCGTCGATGTCGGTCCGCGGTTGACGCTCCGCCTGCCCGATGTCGGCGAGGGCAGCCGCATCGCGCTCGACTGGCGCCAGCGCGTCGCGGGCGATGCGCGCCCCGAAAGCGGCTTGGCGCTGACCCTCGCGAGCGACTTCTAGAGAAGGGTAAAATTTAGCCGCCGCGGCCGATTCCCCACGCCGAAAAAATGGTCTAGGGTTCTTGGAATCGGCGCGGTTCCAGCGCCGCTGAGCGCAATCGGGGCCAATGGACCTTTACCTTCCTGTCGCCAATCTGTCGGTCAATGCGCTGGTCATCATCCTGCTGGGTGGCGGGGTGGGTTTCCTGTCGGGCATGTTCGGCGTCGGCGGCGGCTTCCTGACCACGCCTTTGCTGATCTTTTACGGCATCCCGCCGACGGTTGCCGCGGCATCGGCGGCGACGCAGGTGACGGGCGCGAGCGTGTCGGGGGTGATGGCGCATCTCGAGCGCGACGGTGTCGATTTGCGCATGGGCGGCGTCCTGGTGGCGGGCGGCCTGCTCGGATCGCTCATCGGTGCGGGGCTGTTCGAACTGCTTACCGCCTGGGGCCAGATCGATACGGTGATCAACATCCTCTATGTCGCGTTGCTTGGTATCGTCGGCACCTTCATGGGGCGCGAGGCGTGGGGAAGCTACCGCGCCGCGCAGAGCGGATTGCCGGCCCCCGCGCGCAAGCGGCGCCATCATCCCATGGTCGCCAATATGCCGATGCGCTGGCGCTTCTATCGTTCGGGCCTGTATATTTCGCCGCTCGCGCCGCTGCTGCTCGGCATGGTCGGGGGCGTGCTCACGATGCTGCTCGGCGTCGGCGGCGGCTTCATCATGGTACCCGCGATGCTCTACCTGCTCGGCATGGGGACGCAGGTGGTCGTCGGCACGTCTTTGTTCCAGATATTGTTCGTGACGATCGCGACGACGATGGTCCATGCGCTGACCACCGGCGCGGTCGACATCGTGCTCGCGGGGTTGTTGTTGCTGGGCAGCGTCGTCGGTGCCCAGTTCGGCGCGCGTTTCGCCCAAAGCGTAAAACCCGAATATCTGCGCATGGCGCTCGCGGCGATCGTCCTGCTCGTCGCGCTGCGCATGGGGGTCGATCTGTTCATTCGCCCTGAAGAAATCTACACGGTGCAATGAGCGCGCCGCGCGCCTTGCTCCTGTCGCTCGCGATGCTGCTGCCCGCCGCCGCGCACGCAGCGGACCCGCGACTGGTGCCCGACGTGTCGAGCCGCGCGATCGACATCCAGTACAGCTTTACCGGCGAGGAATTGCTGCTGTTCGGCGCGATCCTTTACCCCGGTCAGCGCCTGCCCGACGACCGCGCCGACATCGTCGTCGTGCTGAAGGGTCCGGTGCGGCCGATCGTGCTGCGCGAAAAACGCCGCGTCGCGGGCATCTGGGTCAATGCCAGCAGCATCCGGCTGCGCACGTCCCCGGGTTTTTACGCGATCGGCTCGTCGCGCCCGATCGACAAGCTGGTCGACGAGCGCACCGCCGCGATCTTCGAACTCGGCCTCGCCAATCTGTCGATGTCGCCAAGCGGATTTTCGGAGGCAAGGAAGCTCGAGCGCTTCGAGGCGGGGCTGACCGACCTCTACCGCCGCTCGGGCCTCTTCGTCGAAAATCCGTCCGCGGTCGAAATCACCGAAGGCGTGCTCTATCGCGCGCGCATCCCGGTGCCGGCGCGCGTTCCCGTTGGCACCTACCGCGCCGAAACCTATCTGATCAGCCGTGGGCGCGTGCTCGCCGTCGCCTCGCGCGATGTCCAGATCCGCAAGGCCGGGTTCGAGCGCTTCGTCGCGCTCGCGGCGCAGCGGCACGGCTTTCTGTATGGCCTATCGGCGGTCGTCCTGTCGCTGCTCCTCGGCTACGGCGCTTCGGCGATTTTCCGCCGTCGTTGACGCCAAAGTTCACGGCCTATTTACCCTCAGCTGCGATACCCGGCCGGGGACCACAATCGGCGGGGCGGATAGATGGACATGCAGGGCGGCGGATTCAGCGCCGGGGACTTGACCGCGGCACAGCATGTTCGGCTGGCCGGCGGCGGCGTGGCGGCACCCGTTGCGGCGGTAACCAACCATCATCGCGACGATCTGATGATCGGCGAAGTCGTCGATATTTCGGGGTCGGCCTCGCGCATCCTGCTCGATGCCGCGGCGATCGGCAAATTGTCCTCATCCAGCGATTCTGCGGTGGCGATGGCGGGGCAGGTCGGGGCGCAGGTCAAGGTACGCGTCGGCAATATCTGGCTGATCGCCAGCATCCGCGACCAGCAGCTGCACGAACGCGGCGAGGGGCTGATCATCGCGACGATCGACTTCCTTGGCGAAGGCGAAGAAGAAAAGATCACCGGCCGCATTCACAATTTCCGCCGCGGCGTGACGCGCTACCCGATCCCGGGCAGCCAGGTTTTCGCGGCGACCAGCGCCGATCTCAAGCAGATATATGCCGCCGACGAACGCGCGCATGTCGAAATCGGCACCGTCTATCCGACCAAGGATATTCGCGGATCGCTCTATGTCGACGCGATGCTGGGCAAGCATTTCGCGCTGCTCGGGTCGACCGGTACGGGTAAATCGACCAGCGCGGCGCTGATCCTCCACAAGATCTGCGAGCTCGCGCCGCAGGGCCATATCGTGATGATCGACCCGCACGGCGAATATTCGGCGGCGTTCAAGGGCATCGGCGCGCTGTTCGATGTCGACAACCTCGCCATGCCCTATTGGCTGATGAATTTCGAAGAGCATTGCGAAGTGTTCGTCACCGCCGAGGGCCGCGACCGCCAGGCCGATTGCGACGTGCTGGCGCGCTGCCTGCTCCAAGCGCGAACGAAGAACCGGCTGGCCGAAGGCATGACGAAGATCACCGTCGATTCGCCAATCCCCTATCTGCTCTCCGACCTGCTCAACATTCTGCAAAACGAGATGGGCAAGCTCGACAAAGCCACTTCATCGGCGCCGTTCATGCGCATCAAGGGTAAGATCGAGGAAATGCGCGCCGACCCGCGCTATAATTTCATGTTCTCGGGCATGCTCGTCGCCGACACGATGACGAATTTCATCGGCAAGATTTTTCGCCTGCCGTCGGACGGCCGGCCGATCTCGATCATCGACGTGTCCGGTGTGCCGTCGGACATCACCGGCGTCGTCGTCGCGGTGCTGTCGCGCCTGACCTTCGACTATGCGATCTGGTCGCGCGGCGAGCCGCAGCGTCCGATCCTGCTCGTCTGCGAGGAAGCCCACCGTTACATCCCGTCCAAGGATACCGGCCAGGGGCAGGCGGTGCGCAAGATCCTCGAGCGGATCGCCAAGGAAGGCCGTAAATACGGCGTCTCGCTCGGCCTCATCACCCAGCGCCCGTCCGATCTGGCCGAAGGGGTGTTGTCGCAGTGCGGCACGATCATCTCGATGCGCCTCAACAACGAACGCGACCAGCATTTCGTGAAGGCCGCGATGCCCGAAGGCGCGCGCGGGTTCATCGATTCGATCCCGGCCTTGCGCAACCGCGAATGCATCGTCTGCGGCGAAGGCGTCTCGATCCCGATCCGCGTCTATCTCGACACGCTCGAGGAAGAAAAGCGGCCCGCGTCGAGCGATCCGCTCTTCTCGAAACTGTGGCGCGAAACCGGCGGCGAGGCCGAAATCCTCGAGCGCGTCGTCAAGCGCTGGCGCAGCCA
>NZ_DATFFD010000035.1:0-2169 GCF_035250425.1 Sphingopyxis sp. | reverse complement strand
GGCGTCGGCGTGGCGGCGGTGGTCCGGGCATGGGCGGCCGCGGCGGTCCCGGCGGCATGTTCGGCGGGCCGCAGGGCGGGCGCTGGCAGGTGTCGCTCTACCACACGATCAAGCTGACCGACAAAGTGCTGATCCGCCCCGGCGTGCCCGAACTCGATTTGCTCAATGGTTCGGCGACGGGCAATGGCGGCGGCAGCAACCGCCACCTGTTCGAACTCGACGGCGGCCTGTTCAACAAGGGGCTCGGCGTGCGGCTGAGCGCCAAATATGACAGCGGCAGCACGGTCACCGGCGGCACCGCGGGCGACCTGAAATTCGGCGACCTCGCGACCTTCAACCTGCGCTTTTTCGTCGACCTGAACCAGAAGGCGAAACTGACCGAGAAGCTGCCATTCCTGAAGGGATCGCGCCTGCGCCTGTCGGTCGACAATATCTTCGATGCGCAGCGCAAGATCACCGACGCGAACGGCCGCGTGCCGCTCAACTACCAGCCGGGCTATATCGACCCGCTCGGCCGCTATATCGAGCTGGAGTGGCGCAAGACTTTCTGACGATCGCCAAAACCTCCCCCTTGATCGAGGAGGCAGCGAGCCCCGGATCAGGTCCGGGGCGCAGCGGTGGGGGTGAGTTCTCGGCCTGAGACAACGGCGCGATGACGCACCATCACCCTCATCTTCCCCCATCAAGGGGGAAGGGATCAGGCCGCAAGGCCGGCTGTTCCGAGCGCGCTTTCGGACGTCCGATCAGCAGGGACGAAGGTCAGCGCTTTTGCGAACTGTGCGGTGCAGGACGACCAGCTGTAGCGCGCGCCGAGCGCCGCCGCGTCGGCGCGGTCGCACGCTAACGCCATGTCGATTGCGCGGCCGAGGTCCTCGTCGAGCGCGCCGGCGCCGTTCGTCACGATATCGCCCGGTCCCGGCACCGGATAGGCGGCCACCGGCGTTCCGCAGCTCATCGCCTCGATGATGACGAGGCCGAAGGTGTCGGTGAGGCTGGGAAAGACGAAGACGTCGGCGCCCGCATAGGCCGACGCCAGCGCTTCGCCGCCCAGCTTGCCGAGGAAAAGCGCGCCCGGATGCTGCGCCTTCAGTTCGGCGAGCGCGGGCCCCTCGCCGACGATGACCTTGGTGCCCGGCCGGTCGGTGGCCAGAAAGGCGCCGATATTCTTTTCGACCGCGACGCGGCCGACATAAAGCTGGATCGGCCGGGCTAGTCCCGCATAGGCGGGGTGCGGTGCGCGATCGGGGCGGAACAGCTCGTGGTCGACCCCGCGCTCCCACATCATCGTCTGCGTGAGCCCCTGCTCGGCGAGCTCGCGCGCCAGGCTGCGCGTCGCGACCATGATGTGCCGCGCCGGGCGGTGGAACCAGCGGATGAAGCGCCACACAAAGGCGGGCGAGACGGGCAGCCGCGCCGCGACATATTCGGGAAAGCGCGTGTGATAGGCGGTGGTGAAGGGAAAATTGTTCGTGAGGCACCAGCGCCGCGCCGCCATGCCGAGCGGGCCTTCGGTCGAAATATGGATCGCCTGCGGAGCGAAGGCGCGGATATGCCGCCCGACCTTGCGCCGGCCCGCCAGCGCGAGCCGGATTTCGGGATAGGAGGGGCAGGGGAGCGAACGGAACAGGTCGGGCGAAACGATCCCGACCTCGTGGCCCGCGGCGCGCAGTTCGGCGGCCGTCGCCTGCAGCGTGCGGACGACGCCGTTCACCTGCGGCTCCCACGCGTCGGTGACGATCAATATCCTCATGCGGCACGCGCCGGGGCAGGAAGTTCGAGCTGCGTCGGCGCGGTGCGGCTCGCGACCTCTTCGGCCCAGTGAAGGATTTCCATGCGTCCGTCGTGATGTTCGACCAACGCGGTGCAGCCTTCGACCCAGTCACCGTCGTTATAATATTCGGTGCCCTCGATCTCGCGCATCTCGGCGCTGTGGATATGGCCGCACACGACGCCATCGACCCCGCGCGAGCGCGCGGCGTGGGCGACGACTTCCTCGTATCGGCCGATGAACTGGACCGCGTTCTTGACCTTGTGCTTGGCGACCATCGACAGCGACCAATAGGGCAGGCCGAACGCGCTGCGGATGCGGTTGACGACCACATTGCACTTCATCAGCGCGGTGTAGGCGGCGTCGCCGACGAAGGCGAGCCAGCGGTGCGCGAGCATCAC
>NZ_DATFFD010000034.1:0-10795 GCF_035250425.1 Sphingopyxis sp. | reverse complement strand
GGCGAATGCGCATGCAGAAGGTCCGGTTTCCATTGCTGAACCAGTGTTTCAACGCGCTTCGCCAATGCCCCGATCTCGCGCCACTCGCGGATCGGCGCGCGCGCGGGTGCGATCGGCAGGGTGCGATAGAAGGTCAGCCCGTCGACCGTCTCACCGTCCGGACCCGGCTCGGGGTGCCGCACGCCGGTGACCCCCGCGACCTCCCACCCCTTCGCGGCCTGCGCCTTCATCAGTGCGCGCGTGCGAAAGGTGTAGCCGCTGTGCGCGGGCAGGCTATGGTCGAGAATGTGCAAAATGCGTGTCATAGGCCAATCCACTGACATACAAGCCTTAACGCGGCGTCAACCCCGATCGCGTAGCCGGAGCGGACATGATCGACAATTTTTCCCTTGGCTTGACGCACGTCCTGATGGCGATCGCGCTCTGGCGCCTGCTTCATCGCGACGATCTCGACCGCGAAGTCAGCCCGCGCCTGCTGTGGCAGCAACGCCGCGACGCCGAACGCGCCGAAGCGGATGCCCGCCCCGATGCGTGATCTCGCGTTCGTCGCCTTTCTGTTCGCCTTCATCGGGATCGGCTTCAGGAAGCCGTTCCTGTTCATACTGTGCTTTTGCTATATCGACATCGTCGCGCCGCAGCGTCTGAGCTATTTCCTGATCAACTCGATGCCCGTTTCGCTGATCGTCTTCGGGCTCGCGATCGCCGGCTGGCTCGTCGCCGACGAAAAAAAGGACACACGCTGGTCGGGGCGGCAGACCTTGCTCGTGATGCTGCTCTTCTATTGCTGGATGACGACCATCTATGCCGATTTCCCCGTCGAGGCGGCGGACAAGTGGAGCTGGGTGTGGAAGGCGCTGATCTGGGCGATCTTCCTTCCGCTGACGCTGCGCACGAAGCTGCGGATCGAGGCGCTGGCGCTGATGCTGCTGCTCTCGGCGGCGGCGATCGCGATCGCGGGCGGCATCAAGACAGCAGCGGGCGGCGGGGGCTATGGCACGCTTCAGTTGCTGCTGAGCGAAAATTACGGGCTTTACGAGGGCAGCACCATGTCGTGCGTCGCCATTTCGATCATCCCGCTGATCCTGTGGTATCGCCGCCACGGGACGATCTTTCCGCCCGACTGGATGATGTCGGTCTTCTGCTTCGCGCTGGTCTTTGCCTGCGCCTTGCTGCCTGTTGGCACCCAGGCACGCACCGGGCTGATCTGCCTCTTCGTGCTCGCGCTGTTGTCACTGCGCGCGGTCAAGCACCGCCTTCTCTACATCGCGGGCGCCGGGCTGCTCGCCGCCGCCGCTATCCCCTTCCTGCCGCAAAGCTATACCGACCGGATGGAAACGATCCGCGGCTACAAGTCCGACCAGTCGGCCTCGACGCGCGTCGCGGTGTGGGCGTGGACCTGGGACTATGCGAAGGACAATCCCATGGGCGGCGGCTTCAACGCCTTTCTTCAAAATCGCGTCCGTGTCGAAAAGGAAGCGAGCAGTCCGGAAGAAACGGCGAGCGTGTATGAGGAAGAATCGCGCGCCTATCACTCCAGCTATTTCGAGATGCTGGGCGAGCAGGGCTATCCGGGAACCGCCATGTGGTTGCTCCTCCATTTTGCGGGGCTGGTGCAGATGGAGCGGATCCGGCGGCGCTACCTGAAAACGCGGCGCGGCGAAGAACAATGGATCGCACCCCTGGCAACCGCGCTGCAGCACGGCCATATCGTCTATCTGGTCGGGTCGCTGTTTGTCGCCATCGCCTTCCAGCCCTTCATCTACATGATGCTGGCGCTCGAGATCGGGCTGACGACCTATTGCCGCCGCCGCGAGAAGGAAGCGGGATGGCGGCCGCTGACCCCGCGCTCAATGGTGGCCGCGTGAGCGCCACCGCCATGCCGCGACAAATGCTGCCGACCCTCACCGGGCTGCGCGGGTTCGCGGCGCTGATGGTACTGCTTTACCATATCCGCAGCGCGATGGCGGGCTTCCTGCCCGAGCGGGCCATTGCGGTGCTGGCGGAGGGCTATCTGGCGGTCGACCTGTTCTTCGTCCTGTCGGGGTTCGTGCTGTGGTGGACCTATGGCGCCGAGTTCCGCGATCAGGGTATCCGCGCCGCGCCGCGCTTCATCATCCGGCGATTTGCCCGCATCTTCCCGCTCCACCTCGCGATCCTGTCGGCGATGCTGCTGTTCGCGGCGGCGCTGCTCGTCAGCGGGCGCGATCCCGGCGCGCATTACAGCTTCGCCGAGCTGCCGGCGCATTATCTGCTGGTCCAGAATTGGGGGTTCGGCGACGGGCTGACATGGAACGATCCGGCGTGGTCGATCTCGACCGAATGGGCGGCCTATCTGCTGCTGGCGATCACGGGCGGCTGGCTGACGCGGCTGCCGCGCGGCGCGTGGAGCTTCCCTTTGTTGATCATCGCGATGACCGCCGGTCTCGGATGGTGGTTCGCGGCAACCGGCCGCGCGAGCATTGGCGACGATATTCCCGCGACCGGCCTGCTGCGCTGTCTCGTCGAATTCGGCATCGGTATCCTGCTTTGCCAATGGTGGACGGCGCAGCGCGAAAGGCCCGGCGGCACGGCGATCATCTACGGCACCGCGCTCGGCCTCGTTGGCGCCGCGGCATTGCTGTTCGGGGTGGCCGGGTCGCAGCCGGCGGCCGTGCCGCTGATCATGACCGCTGTCGTCATCCTTGCGCTGCAGGCATCGACGGCGCCGCGGCCCCTCTTGTCAGGCCGGATCGCGCAATGGCTGGGGGACATCAGCTATGCCGTCTATCTGTCGCATTTCTTCCTGTGGATTCTCTTCAAGCTGTTCTTCGTCGACGATCCGGCGCTGGTCCATCCGGTGAAGATCCTCGCCTTCATTCTGTTGACGCTCGCCGTGTCGCATCTTCTCCATATCGCGCTCGAGGTGCCGGGGCGGCGCATCGCCCAGCGCGCCGGCGACCGCCTGCTCGCCGCACCGCACACCATCTTCGCCGCGGGCCGCAGCGAGACCTGACGCTGCGGCACAGCCGGGGAACCATCGGCAGCGGCGCGGCGCTATGGACCCATGTCCGCACCGCACCTGATCCATGTCGACGACAGCCTGCCCGGCATCAGCCGCGAGCGCTCGGGCGCCGGCTGGCGCTACCGCGACGCCAAGGGCAAGATCATCCGCGACCGCGACGAAATCGACCGTCTCAATGCGATCGCGCTTCCCCCGGCTTATGAAGATGCCTGGTTCTGCCCCGCGGCGAACGGCCATATCCTCGCGACCGGCTACGACGCCCGCGGGCGCAAGCAATATCGTTATCACCCCGATTTCCGGCGCGCGCGCGAAGCCGATAAATATGACCGCTGCGCCGCGTTCGGCCATGCGCTACCATTGCTGCGCGCGCGCCTTGTGGACGACCTGAACCGCCGGACACTGGCTCCGGAGCGCGTCGTCGCGGCGGTGGTACGCCTGCTCGACCTTGCCTCGCTGCGGGTCGGGAACGAAGAATATGTCGCCGCCAACAAGAGTTTCGGCGCGACGACGTTGCGCCAGCGCCACGCAAAACTCTCGGGCAAGACGCTCCGCCTCAAATATATCGCCAAGGGCGGCGCAAAGCGCGAGGTGACGATCAGTGACCGCAGCCTCACGACGCTGGTGCGCCGGCTGCAGAACCTGCCCGGCCAGAATCTCTTTCAATATGAGGATGAGGGCGAACTCTATACCGTGGGGTCGGAAGATGTGAACGCCTATATCCGCGAGGCGATGGGAGAGGAATTCAGCGCCAAGCATTTCCGCACCTGGTCGGCGAGCATCGAGGCTTTCGCTTTCCTCTACGATGCGCCCGCACCGCCCACCCTCAAAATGATGCTCGAACATGTCGCCGGCCATCTCGGCAACACGCCCGCGATTGCGCGCAAGGCTTATGTCCACCCCGCAATGCTCGCCGTGGCGCAGGCGCGCGACGACTTTGCCGCCGCGATCGGAACCCTGCCGCGCGCGACGCGCTATCTTTCGCGTTACGAACGCGGATTTTTGACCTATCTGGAGCAGGCGCCCGCCGCCGCGGTGCTGCTCCAATCCGCCTGATCCGACGTACATAGGACCCCAAAAGGACCAGCATGAATTTCCCCATCCTCGCCGCCGCGACCACCGCCGCCCCGAAAGCTGCGCCCGCAAAGGCGGCCGCGGCCGATCCGCTCGCCGACCTGCAACGCTATTGGGACATGAGCCTCGCGTGGGTGGAAAGCCATTGGCTGCAGATCGGCATCGCGATCGGCGTCGGCCTGCTCATCTATTTTGTCCTGTCGATGGCCCGCGGTTTCGCGCTCAAGCATGCGCAGTCGGCCGAAGGCGAAATGACGCTGACCCACATCGCCGGGCGCGTGATCCACAAGACCAAGTCGTCGGTGCTCGCGATCATCGCGATCCGCATGGTCGCCAGCTATGCCCAGCCGCCCGCAGTGATCATGCAGTTGATCCAGTTCGTCTTCACGGTCGCGGTCGTGCTGCAGGTCGCGATCTGGGCGCGCGAGATCGTGCTCGGGCTGATCCAGCGCCGCGCGGCCGAGGGGAACAACGAGACGCTTTCCAACGCGATGGGCATCATCCGCCTGCTGATCAGCATCGCGTTGTTCGCGATCGCGGCGATCGTCATCCTCGACAATATGGGGGTCAATGTCACCGGCCTCATCGCCGGTCTCGGCATCGGCGGCATCGCCATCGGCCTTGCCGCGCAGGGGATCTTCTCCGACCTCTTCGCCTCGCTCTCGATCATCTTCGACCGGCCCTTCCGCGTTGGCGAGACGATCAAGTACGACACGAGCACCGCGACGGTCGAGCGCATCGGGCTCAAGAGCACGCGCCTCCGCTCGCTCAACGGCGAATTGCTCGTGATCTCGAACACCAATTTGCTGAGCAAGGAGATCACCAATTTCGCGCATCTCCACCGCCGCCGGATCACCTTCAAGATCGGCGTCGTCTATCAGACGACACCCGCTATGCTGCGCGACCTTCCCGCGCTGCTTGAGGAACAGGTGGTTGCCGGGGGCCAGGAGTTCATCCGCTCGAGCTTTTTGACCTTCGGCCCATCGAGCCTCGATTTCGAACTGATCTTCGATGTCTTCAGCGACGATTATGATGTCGTCGCCGCAGCGCGCACCGATATCGCCATCCGCGTCTTCGACGCGATGGCCAAGAGCGGCTACGCGTTCGCCTATCCGACGCAGACGACCTTTACCGCGGCGCCCGACGGGACCATGGTGATGCCCTATTCCGAGTCTCCAAAACCCAAGGGGGGCACGGCAAAGGCAGCAAAGTCCGGCTGACGCTACGGCGCCGCGGGCGCGGGGCTTGGCTCTTGTGCAATGCGTCAAGAGAGGCCTAGAACGCGCCCCGAACCAGCAATTTGAGGGGATGATTATGGCCACCATCACGCCGCAGGAACTGCAAACCAAGGTCGGCGAACATCTCGGCACGTCGGATTGGGTGCTCGTCGATCAGGAGATGATCAACAAGTTCGCCGACGCGACGGGCGATCACCAGTTCATCCATGTCGACGAGGAAAAGGCGAAGCTGACGCCCTTCGGCGGCACGATCGCGCACGGCTTCCTCACCCTGTCGCTGATGCCGCTGCTCGGCGCGAGCACCGACGGCCCCAAGGTCGGCGGCGTCAAGATGGGTGTCAATTACGGCTGCAACAAAGTCCGCTTCCTCTCGCCCGTCCGCTCGGGCAAGCGCGTGCGTAGCCACATCAAGCTGCTCGAGCTCGAGGAAAAGCGCCCGGGCCAATGGCAGCAGACCAACGAAGTCACCGTCGAGATCGAAGGCGAGGAAAAACCCGCCCTGATCGCCGAATGGATCAGCCAGTTTTTCGTTTGAGCCCAAGGGCCGTACCAATCCTCCCCGGCAAAGATTCTGCCAAACTCTTCGAAGAGGAACATCAATATGCGTGACGCCGTCATCGTTTCCACCGCCCGCACCCCGCTGACCAAGGCGGCGCGCGGCTCGTTCAACAACACCCTCGCCCCGACGCTGGGCGCCCATGCCGTCCGCGCCGCGGTCGAACGCGCCGGCATCGAAGGTGGCGAAGTCGATGACGTGCTGTTCGGCGCCGCGATGCAGCAGGGCTCGCAGACGATGAACGTCGCGCGCCTGATCGCGCTGCGCGCCGGCCTGCCCGTCACCGTCCCCGGCATGTCGATCGACCGCCAATGCTCGTCGGGCCTGATGACGATCGCGACCGCCGCGAAGCAGATCATCGTCGACCGCCAGGACATCGCGGTTGCCGGCGGTATCGAGAGCATCTCGAAGGTCAGCGGCAGCGGCAAGGTCTTCATCGAGACCGACGCCGAGCTGATCGCGATGCACAAGGACACCTATATGCCGATGATCGGCACGGCAGAGGTCGTCGCGAAGCGCTACAACATCAGCCGCGAAGCGCAGGACGAATATTCGTTCCAGTCGCAGCAGCGCACCGCCGCCGCGCAGCAGGCCGGCAAATTTGCCGATGAGATCGTCGCGTGCAAGGCAACGATGGCGGTCGTCGACAAGGAAACGAAGGAAGTTTCGTTCAAGGACGTCGTCGCCGATCATGACGAATGCAACCGTCCCGACACCACGCTCGAAGGCCTCTCGAGCCTGAAGCCGGTGATGGGCGAAGGCCACACGATCACCGCAGGCAACGCCAGCCAGCTCGCCGACGGCGCATCGGCGGCGGTGCTGATGGAAGCCAAGGTCGCCGAAAAGAAGGGTCTCCAGCCGCTCGGCCGCTATGTCGGCATGGCGGTCGCGGGCACCGAGCCCGACGAAATGGGCATCGGCCCCGTCTTCGCGATCCCGAAGCTGCTCGAACGCTTCGAGCTCAAGATGGACGACATCGGCCTCTGGGAACTCAACGAAGCCTTCGCAGTGCAGGTGCTCTATTGCCGCGACACGCTCGGCATCCCGAACGAGCTGCTCAACGTCAACGGCGGCTCGATCTCGATCGGCCACCCGTTCGGCATGACCGGCGCGCGCTGCGTCGGCCACGCGCTGATCGAGGGCAAGCGCCGCGGCGCCAAATATGCCGTCGTCACCATGTGCATCGGCGGCGGCCAGGGCGCAGCGGGGCTGTTCGAGGTCTTCTGACGAACCTATCGGGCCGGTCCTCGCGGGCCGGCCCGACCATAAGCGGAGAATTGCCATGAGTGCCATCGGTGTGATCGCAACGCTGCGCGTGCAGCCCGGCAAGGAAGAGGCGTTCGAGGCGGTTTTCGCCGAACTCGCGGCCGCGGTCCATAAGGAAGAGGCCGGCAACAGCTATTACCGCCTGTTCCGCACCGGCGAGGCCAGCGTCTACAAGGTAATGGAATGCTATGACGACGACGCTGCGGTCGCGGCCCACCGCGCGTCGAACCATTTCCGCGACCTCAGCGCCAGCCTCGGCCCCTGCCTCGCCGGGGCGCCCGAGATCGAGCGGCTGAGCGCGGCCTGATCGAGGTTTTTCGTCGCCCCTGCGAAGGCAGGGGCCGCGAGAGGCCTTGCACCGATAGCGGCCCTGCCGTCGCAGGAGCGACGGCTATATTTCCGCAATCTCACCCGACCGGTCGCCGAGCACATAGCGCGGCCCCGCCCCGCGCTGCGCCGCTTTGTCCTCGCGGTTGTACAGCCCGCATTTCTTGAGCGAGAGGCAGCCGCAACCGATGCAATTGCCGAGCAGTTCGCGCGTGCGCTGAAGCGCCGCGATCTGCGCATCGATCCGCGCGCGGAGCCCCGTGCTGATGCGCGTCCAGTCGGCACCGTTCGGCGTCCGTCCGGCGGGAAGCTGCGCCAGCTCGGCGGCAATCTCCTCGAGGCTCAGCCCCAGTTGCTGCGCGATCAGGACAAAAGACACACGCCGGATGTCGGCGCGCAGGAAGCGGCGCTGGCCGCCGCCGGTGCGCAGCGCCTCGACCAGCCCCTTCGCCTCGTAAAAGCGGATCGCCGACACCGCGACGCCGGTGCGCGCCGCGAGTTCGCCGATCGCGATCAGATCGGTCCGATGCATCTTCCGCGCTCCTGCTTTTCGCTTGATCTAAACCTGACTTGAGCTTCTATAAGCCGTGCGTCAACGCGAATCAGGAGAATTTAGGTGGCGCATCCCTTCATCGAGCATGTGAATCTGACGGTCAGCGATCCCGACCGCACCGCCGGAATCCTCTCGGCGATCTTCGGCTGGCACGAACGCTGGCGCGGGCCGGCGCGCGATGGCGGCCGCACGATCCACCTCGGCAGCGATGCCGCTTATATCGCGCTCTACACCCGCCCCGACGGCGAGCCTGCCGACGCGCAATATCCGAAGGGCGCGCCGCTCAACCATGTCGGCGTGCAGGTCGAGGATCTCGACACGATCGAAATGCGCGTGAAGGCGGTCGGGCTGACCCCGTTCAACCATGGCGATTACGAACCCGGCCGCCGCTTCTATTTCTTCGACCCCGACGGCATCGAATATGAGGTCGTCAGCTATGCAGAGCCGCGGCTGCGCTGAACGGGGCAACAACCGGCCGACTGCCGCGTTGATCGATCATCGAGGGACGAACAGGAGACGTTCCGATGAGCGACGACATCAAGACAATATTCTGGAAGGCGCTGGCCAACAGCCCCATCGTCATGGTCGGGGCGACCGGCGAACGCGAACATCATATCCCGATGACCGCGCAACTCGACAGGCAAGCCCACGGCGCCTTCTGGTTCTTCACCGCGGCCGACAACCGCCTGGCGGGCGGCGGCCCGGCGATGGCGCAGTTCGCGTCGAAGGGGCATGACCTCTTCGCCTGCATATCGGGCACATTGCGCCGCGAAGACAACCGCGCGGTGCTCGAGAAACTGTGGAACAACAGCATCGCGGCCTGGTACGAAGACGGCAAGGACGACCCCAAGCTGGTCCTGCTGCGCTTCGACCTCGACGACGCCGAAATCTGGACCGCGGACCCCGGCCTCAAGGGCATGTTCAAGCTCGCGACCGGCATGACGATGAGCGACGGCGAACTCGGCGAACACGCCACCGTGGCGTTGTAGGTCCAGATCCTCCCCGTGCCGCAGGCATGGGGAGGTGGCAGCGCGAAGCGCTGACGGAGGGGTAATGACGCGACGTCAAAACCCCTCCACCATCGGCTGCGCCGACGGTCCCCCTTCCCATGGCTTCACCATAGGGAGGATCTTTTCAACCCACCGGCGGCCCGATCCGCCCGTCACGAAACTCGAACCCGCCCTCACGGTCACGCGCCAATAGCGCCGGCCCATCAAGATCGACCCAGCGCGCCCGCTGCGCCAGCACGAAAGCCGGCGCGATCGCCAGGCTGGTCGACAACATGCACCCGACCATGATCGATAGCCCCGCCGCATCGGCAGCATCGGCGATGCGCAGCGCCTCGGTCAGCCCGCCCGCCTTGTCGAGCTTGATATTCACGCCGTCGTAAAAGGCGCCGATCCGCGCGACATCGGCCGCCGTCTGACAACTTTCGTCGGCAACAAACGGAATCGGCGCATAGATCGGATCGAGCAGCGCGTCGGCGCCCACCGGCACCGGCTGCTCGATCATTTCGACCCCCAGGTCGGCGAGCGCCTCGGCCTCGCTCAAAATATCGATATCGCGCCAGCTTTCGTTGGCGTCGACGATCAGCCGCGCTTCGGGCGCGCCCTTGCGCACCGCCGCGACGCGCAACAGGTCGTCTTCGCCGGTCAGCTTGAGCTTCAGCAAACGATAGCCGTCGGCCTCGGCCGTCGCCGCCTGTTCCGCCATCGCGCCGGGGGTGCCTAGCGAGATGGTGAAAGCGGTGACACGCGACGTCGGCGCGCCGTCGCACTCCGCAAGCTGCCAGAGGCGCAGTCCCCGCTGCCGCGCTTCAAGATCCCACAAGGCGCAATCGAGCGCATTGCGCGCCGCGCCGGCCGCCATCAGTTCCTGCACCGCGGCGCGCGCGCCGGCCGCGCCCATGTCGGCGATATGCGGCGCGACGCGCAATAGCTGGTCGCGGCACCCGGCCGCATCCTCGCCCAGATAATAGACCGGCGTCCCTTCGCCGCGCCCGGTCTCGCCCTCGCTCTCGATTTCGGCGACGACGACATCGACATGCGTCTTCGCGCCGCGGCTGATGACGAACGCTCCTGCGACCGGCCAGCGTTCGACACGCGCGCTTTTCAGTTGGATAGCCATGCGGGAAGGCTAGTGTAGATCGCGATGACCGGCAAATCCCTTTCCGAACGTATCGGCGATCTCGGCCACCGCCTCGCGGTCGAGGCGCACGCCGCCCGGCTCGCCGCGCGCGACCCGCGCGTTCCCATGCTCGCGCGCATCCTCGCCATCGCGGTGGCAGCCTATGCGCTGTCGCCGATCGACCTGATTCCCGATTTCATTCCGGTGCTGGGCTGGCTCGACGATTTGCTGATCGTCCCCCTCGGCCTGTGGGTCGTGCGCCGCCTGATCCCCGATCCCTTATGGGCCGAACTCCACGCCGCCGCTGAAACCGCGAGCGAACGCCCGTCGAGCCGCGCCGGCATGGCGTTCATTCTGCTGCTATGGGCGGGACTGCTCTACATCGTTTACTGGTCGGTACGGACCTCGCCCTGGCATTAACCGCCGGTTTTTCTGGCGGTCGGCTTTGGGGTAGTGAGCGGACGTTCCCAACCCTCGTCATTCCCGCGAAAGCGGGAACCCAGAGCGCGCGTAGGCTGACCCCGCACTGGGTTCCCGCTTTCGCGGGAATGACGAGTTATAAGATACGAAGCGTCGCTTTTCGGTCGATTTGAGCCATGCCTCTCTTCCCGCTCGTGTCGAGCGAAGTCGAGACACCCATCGACGCATCGCCTAGC
>NZ_DATFFD010000033.1:0-8084 GCF_035250425.1 Sphingopyxis sp. | reverse complement strand
GGCTGATTTCGTTCCCGCGTGGCAGCGTCGGGGGTGGAGAGTTGCCGCTACGCCCCTCACCTTCGTCATCCCGGACTCGATCCGGGATCCACGGCAGCGCCGAAGTCATGGACCCCGGATCGAGTCCGGGGTGACGACTCGGAACGGCTAAGCCGACCCCGCGGCTAGGCCGCCCCCCGCCCCACCAGCTTCCGGACCATCGCCCGCACCTCGGCGGGCGTATCGCCGCTGACCACCTCGACATAGCCGATACCCGCGCGGCGCAGCGCCTCGCGTTTCACCGCGTCGCGCGCGGCGGTGTTGTCGCTCAGATGATGCCCCTTGCCCTGCATTTCGACCGCGTGGAGCGGGCGGCAGTCGGCATCGACGATCAGCAGGTCGACGCGCTTCGAATTGACGGCAAAAAAGGCCGCCTCGTCCGGGCTCGCCAATATCTCGCCCAGCGACACCTGCCCCATCGCGCGCCAGCCGGGGCTTTCCTCGGCCAGCGCCCTGTCGAGCACCGTCAGCAGGCGCCGCTCGCCCTGATTGAGTAACGGCCGCGCGGTGAACGGCGCCTCCATCACCACGCGCAATTGCTCAGCGGCAGTCGCGACCGGATCGGCGGGCTTCGGCGGCGGAGCAATCGGCACGACCTTCGCCTTGCCGCCCGTCCAACGTCCGCGGCCCTGGCGCTTTTGCCATCGCTCGCGCCGCTCCGCGCGCTTCCAGCCTTCGACAATCCGCTCGGCCCCGACGCCGATCAGCGCGCCCACCGCCAGCACGAGTGCCAGCAGCAAGGGCTTGTCGATCAGGGCGGCGATCTCCATCGGCATGGCCCGCGATATAGCCGGGCGATGGTTATCATTGCGTAACCCTGCATTGCCAACCCCCACCCCCTGGCATATTCTCCCTCCATGTCGCACCCGTCGAACATCGTCTATTGCACCGGCCCCGGCGATCCGCACGCGCTCGACGGCATTTCGGTCCGGCATCGGACGGGCGACCTCGATCTGCTGTGCCCGGTGTGCAGCGGGCATGGCCAGTGGAACAGCCAGATCGACCTCGTCAGCCACCGCTCGATCCGCGTCCCCTGCCCCAAATGCGACGGGCGCGGCTGGATCGAGACCGGGGCCGACATGGTCCCCAGCCACGACATCGCGCTGTCGCCCGACGGCCAGCCTCAATGGGTAGTGCGGCTCGATCCCTCCGACGATACCGAATGACCCCCGCGGCGCACCGGATCGACTCGCCCGCTTGTCGCCGATAGAATGACAGCGGTTACCAACTCAAGGAGAGCAAGGATGCGTGGACGGATCTGGCTGACGGCGGGCGCGCTGCTCGCAATTGCAGGTTGCGGCAAGGCGGAGGTGCCCCCAGCGCCCGAAAAATCGGTGCTCGCCGACGGACCCGCGGCCGACATCAGCGAGATCGCCGCAGCCGACCTGCCGCCGGGGGTGCGCGACGCCGTGCTCGCCAAGGTTCCCGGCATGACAATCGCCGAGGCCGAGCGCAAGGAGCGGGGCGGCATGATCTTCTACGACGTCGAGGGGACGCGCGCCGACGGCAGCGCGGTCGAGCTCGACCTGATCGAGGAGGCGGGTAAATACCGCGTCGTCGAGATGCAGCGCGACATCGCCTGGGCCAGCGCGCCCGCCCCGGTGCGCGCCGCCGCCGGCGCGGCGGCCGACGCATTCACCCCGGCGCGCGTCATCGAAAGCACGCAGGAGGACGGCACGATCGTCTATGAACTGTTCGCGCCGGGCAAGACCGACGAGCCCGCCGCCGAGGTGAACTGGAAGGACGGCAAGGCGATGCTGCGTACCGAGCGTAACGCATATTGAAGCCGATGACCGGCGCGGCGCGCAGGAGAGAAGCCGCGATCACCGGCTGACCGCCCAAAGAGGGCGGCAGGGAAGCAAAAGGGAGAGCCGTCCATGACCGCCGCCAAGCTCGCCGCCGCGCTGCTGCTCGCCTTGCATACGGCGGCGGTGCCGACCGCCCCCGATCCGCACCGCCCCGCGCCGGCATTCGACAGCGTGCCGCCCGAACTGCCCGCGCTCACCCGCCCCGCGGTGCTGATTGTCAGCAAGACCAACGGCTATCGCCACGACAGCATTGCTGAGGCGGTGCCTGCGATCGAGCGGCTCGTGAAGGTGCGCGGCTGGAGCAGCTTTGCGACCGAAAATGCCGCGGTCTTCAACCCGGCGAGTCTCGCGAAATTCGACGTCATCGTCTTCGCCAATGCCAGCGGTGACATCTACACCCCCGATCAGCGCGCCGCATTTCAGGCATGGATCGCGCAGGGCGGCGGCTTCGTCGGCCTGCATAGCGCGGGCGATGGCAGCCATCCGGACTGGTTCGTGAAGATGCGCGGCAACGGCAAATTCACCGGCCACCCCGGCGGCGCCGACCAGTTCCAGGCGGCCGAGCTGATCGTCACCGATCGCACCCACCCCGCGACGCGGGCGCTACCCGAGCGCTGGCGCTGGACCGACGAATATTACAGCTGGGACGCCCCGCCCGCCGCCGACGCGCACATCCTCGCGCGGCTCGACGAGGCCACGCTGCGGCTCGACCCCAAATATAGGATGGGCGATGGCCATGCGCTGGTCTGGTGGCGCTGCGAGGGCCGTGCGCGCATCTTCTATTCGGCGCTCGGGCACAGCGCCGAGGCGTGGGCCGACCGTGCGCATCTGAAGATGATCGACGGCGCGATCGGCTGGGCCGCGCGCCGGGAAGAGACGGGCTGCGGTTAGGCTTTCCTGGCCCGCGCCGGCTTTTCGAGATTCGCCTCGACCGCCGCGCGGATCAGCGCCTTGAACGCCGCCTCATCCACGCCGTCACCCTCGAACAGGTCGATCGCGCGCCGCATGTTGCCGTCGAGGCTCGAATTGAACAGCTTCTTCGGATCGGCGAGCGCCGCGCCCTTGGCAAAGGTCAGCTTGACCTTGTCCTTGTACGTCTCGCCCGTGCACAAAATGCCGGCATGCTCCCACACCGGCACCCCCGCCGGGTTCGACGGCTTCTGCCACTTCACCGCTTCCTCGACTTCCGGATCGGCAGCGTGAATCAGCGTGCGCAGCTTCGCCAGCGTGTCGCCGCGCCAGTCGCCCAGCCCCGCGATCTTCGCGTCGATCAAATCCGCCGCCATCCCGTCCTCCTCACATCTTCTCGCCGGGCAGCGCCGCCGCCTGTTTCACCCAATCCGCAAACTTCGCCTCGTCGACCGGCTCGTCTTCATGGATATGGAAATAGCGCGTGTCGCCGCTCTTCGACGCGACCGGCGGCACCGGCGTCAGCGACTGACCGCGAAAGAAGGCGACCTTGATATATTTGTCGAAGCAATGGATGCTCAAAAACCAGTGCGCCGGCTCCGCGCCCTGCCCCGGCGGACCATAAAAGGGCGAGTTCCATTTGACCGCCTTCGCGACGCCGGGAACGATCGTCTCGATCAGCTTGTCGAGCCGCCGCCAGACGCCCGACTTCCACCCCGGCATCGCGGCGATATACGCCTGCACCGGCACGTCGCCATAACCTTTCGCTATTTGCGGGTTGCCGCCCGACAGCATGACGGGTGCCTTGTCGGCCATGGAATCGCGCTCCCTTCTTTCACCGCCAAAAGAACGCGATAGCCGCGGCGAGTCAAGCTAGCCCGCGATCTCCGCCGTCGCGGCCCGCTCGATCGCGGCGCGCCAATGCGGCCGCACGGGCAGCAGGAAGATCTCGGCCAGCGCGCGCTCGATCTCGTCGGCGGTCAGGTAGCGCCGGTCGATACGGCCGTCGGTCAGCCGCGTCGTCAGCCGGTTGTCGCGCAGCCCATAACGCGCCTCGGCGGTCGTCCGCGCCGCGATCAGCTGGCGGCGGAAATGCGAGTCCGGATGCGCCGATGTGTACCAGTTGCCGATCTCATAATCGATCGCGGGCGGCGATACATGGTCGAGCCGGTACAGCGTCCGCCATTCGCCCTCGATCGACGCCGCAACCTGCCACACGTCGCCGGTCCGGACGATGCGATATGTCTCGTGCCGCGTCGATTGCGACTCCTCGCTGTCCATCGCGAGCGGTTGCGGCGGCACCGTCGCGCCGAACCCGACATCGGTCAGCCAGGGCCGGCCGTCCAGCATCACCCGGACCACCATATGCGTGCGCGGGGTCGGCGGCGCATCCTCGGGCAGCATCCAGCGCACGCGCCCGATCAGCCCCTCCGCGTCAAACCCGATCGCCTTGAGCACGCGCAGGAACAGGCCGTTCTGCTCGAAACAATAGCCGCCGCGCCGCTGGCCGATCAGCTTCGCGTCGACGGCGTCGGCCCCGATGTCGACCCCAGCGCCGGTCAGCGCGTCGATCCCCTCGAAGGGAATCGCGGCGATATGCGCCGCTTGTAACGCCGCGAGCACCTCCATCGTCGGCGCCACCGTCGCGGCATAGCCGATCCGGGCGAGATAGCGCGGCAGAAAGGCTCCATCCGACGCAACCGCATCGAAATCACCCGAGTCGGAAGAAGGGGCAACGGGATAGTGCAGCATGGACAAGGCTCCGTTCACGAATCATCTGTCCCGCCCTTATGAAAGCTCAACCCCGATTGAGGTCAAGCACAGATGCGGAAGGCGGCGGACCCGTCCCGTAAAGCATCATCATCTTGGTAACTTAGCCATTGCAGGCGGCCACGCGCTGCGGCAGACGCATCACACAACATAAGTCGCATAACATGAACATTTCAGGGAGCCCCTCATGCGCACCACGACTTATTCCCGCCTCGCCATCGCGCTCGCGCCGGCCGCGATCCTCCTTACAGCAGGCACCGCCAACGCCGCGACCTGCGAGGAAGCCTTCGTCAAAAAGGGCAATCCGATCACCGGGCTGCGCTTCACCGCCGCGGTGACCGTCGCCGACCTGCCCCCCGCGGTCGCGATCGGCCAGATGCGCGGGCTCGTCGCCGCCAAGGGTTATGACATCATGGCCGACGAGGCCGAATATGGATCGATGCTGATCGAACAGCCGATGACCGGCACCGTGCGCGCCTTCCCGATCCAGATCACCGCGACACAGACCGGCGGGATCGGCACCATCGTGATGGAGGCCAAGCTACGCGCCGGACAGGCGACCAAGGCCGATGCCGCGATGGCTGAGATGTGCGGCATGCTGAATCAGGTCAAGGGCGGCAAGGCGGGCGCCGCCGCGGCGAAGAAGGGCGCGACCGCAACGACGGTGGCGGCCGCGCCGGTGAAGATGAATTCGCTCAGCTTCTCGCAGCAGGTGTCGAAGGATACCGAACGCAATTCGGCGGGCATCCTCACCCGCTACAAGGGCAAGCAGTTCACGATCGACGGGCTCGTCGATTATGTGACGAAGGACGGCAAGGATTTCCGCGTCGGCTACAAGATCCCCCAGCCATATGAACAGGCGATCCGCCTGCCCAACCAGGCGCCGTTCAAGACCGACATCGTCTGTTATATGGCGCCTGGACAGGCCGCTTATTCGCTCCAGCTGAAACCCAACAAGAGCATCAAACTGACCGGCACGGTCGAGGATTTCGACGAATATAAGCATGTCATCTGGCTGAAGGACTGCCGTCCGGCGCAATAACCGGCGGCGTACAACGGAGAAAAGCCATGCGAGCGATGATCGCGGCGGTGCTGGCATTCAGCATGGTGCCGGTCGCCGTCGCCGCCGATGCGCCCGCGAGCGAGGTCGCGGACCTCCGCGCCTTCGCCGACGCCTTCGACGCGGCGCAGATTGCACAGGACCGCGCCGCGCTGGGTCGCATGGTCGCCGACGATCTCGTCTTCATCGACGGCAGCGGAAAGCGCTACGGCAAGGCGTTCTTCATCGACGGCTGGACCGGCGCCGACGACGATTATGACGCGGTCACGCTCAGCGACCGCGTCATCCTCCCGCTCGGCAAGGATGCGGGGCTCGCGAGCGCCGAGACGATCCTTTCGGGTCGCTCGGCGGGCACACCCTTCCGCGTCCGCATTCGCTTCACCGATATTTTCAAGCGCCACGGCGACAGCTGGCAGGCGACTTATATCCATGTAACACGGATGGCGCTCGACGCGCCGACGCTCTGACGCAGGATTCGACTCGCGCGTGAAATGAGAACATAATAGGAACATTGATCCGATTCGGAGGATGGATGATGGACCCGATGTTCCGCTATTTCCTGGGGTTTCAGGTGACCGCCGACCGCGCCGGCTGGCTGGCGCGCCAGTTGCCGCCGGTGTCAGGCGACCTCTTCGCGGGTCTCAAGCCGCAACTTTATCATCTGACGCTGTGCACGATCGCCGAAACGATGGAGCCGCTGCCCTTCCTGCCCGGCCAGGTCGCCAGGGCATTCAAAGCCGGCCTTCCGGCGGCGAGCCCGATACCCTTTGGGCGCATCGTCTCGCGCGGCGCCGGGGCCGAGCTGATCACCGCCGGCAGCGTCGCCGCGATCCGCCAGACCTATGAAGCCATCGTCGCCCGTCTCGCGGCCCAAGACATCGAGCCGATGCACCGCAAGTCCGGCCTCCGGCCGCACATCACGCTCGGTTATGGGACATGCGAATTCGACCCCGTCCCGGTCGCATGGAATTGGACGCCGCGCGATCTGGTGCTCATCGAAAGCCATATCGGCCATCGCCGCCACCGCGTGCTGCAAAGCTGGCCGCTGGAAGCTCCGGCGCAAGGCAGTTTCGCCTTCATGGCCGACGAACTGCCTGCGCCGATGCTCCGCGCCGCTTAGCCCTCCAGGCTATGCTCCAGCGTAATTTCGCAGTTGAGCAGCTTCGACACCGGGCAATTCTTCTCGGCCTCTTCGGCGATCTTGGCGAATGCGTCGGCGCCGATGCCCGGCACCTTGCCGGTCAGCGTCAGCGCCGATTTGGTGATCGTGAAGCCGCCATCCTGCTGCTCGAGCGTCACTTCCGCGCTCGTCTCGAGCGTGTCGCCCGAATAGCCCGCACGCGCGAGACCGAACGACAGCGCCATGGTGAAGCACGCCGCGTGCGCCGCGGCGATCAACTCCTCGGGATTGGTCCCGGGCAGGCCCTCGAAGCGCGTGCCGAACCCATAGGGCTGCTTGTCGAGCACGCCCGACTTGGTCGTGATCGACCCCTTGCCCTCCTTGCCAAAGCCTTCGTAGCGGGCGGATGCGCGATTGACGGTCATGGTCGTATCTCCTTGGGTGGGTTCGAGGGGAGCAAACGGAAAAGGCGGCCCGGGACTCGCGCCTCAGGCGGAGAGCAGCTTAGGCCTGGCGCCGACACGCTTCCACGCCTTTTCATGAAAGAAGAATGCGACCGCATTGATACACGGCTCGACGATCGCGATCCCGCCCGCCAGCGCCGCCGATCCGGTCATCACATAGGCGACGCTGAACCCGATGGTCAGGTGGATCGTGAGGTAGGTGAAGGTCTTGATCAGGTCGGTGGGCATGGCGCATCTCCGCGGGGGCAAGGCACCAAATTAAGAATGATTCGCAACAAGTGCCAGTGGGCGCCGTCGGTCAGTCTGATCGATTTTCCCGCAAAACCCCTGCGCGATCGAGCTCCGCCCCCAACCGCCCGGTCAGCCACAGCCCCCACATTTTGAAATCGGCGGCCAGGCTCCACAGCGGATAGGCAAAGGTCGCCGGCCGATTCTTCTCGACCCCGAAATGCGCGACCCACGCAAAGAAATAGCCCGCCAGCGGCAACGCGATCAGCCAAGCCCACCGCCCCGTCAACAATGCCGCAACCGCAATCAGCACGACGAGGCTGGTCCCGACATAATGCAACCCCCGCGTCGAAGCCTTGCTATGCTCGCGCAGGTAAAAGGGCCAGAATTCGACAAACCTGGTGTAAAGCCGGGGCATCGAGGGAGGATGCGGCGGTTTCGCAGGAGCGTCAAGCCGGCGCCGGCAACGTCGGCTTTGGGGTGGGGAGCGGACGTTCCCAACCCTCGTCATTCCCGCGAAAGCGGGAACCCAGAGCGCGCGTAGACTGACCCCGCACTGGGTTCCCGCTTTCGCGGGAATGACGAGTTATAAGATACGAAGCGTCGCTTTTCGGTCGATTTGAGCCATGCCTCTCTTCCCGCTCGTGTCGAGCGAAGTCGAGACACCCATCGACGCATCGCCTAGC
>NZ_DATFFD010000032.1:0-3119 GCF_035250425.1 Sphingopyxis sp. | reverse complement strand
GCAGCCGGAGCGGCGGCGGCGGGCGCCGCGGCGACCGGACCGGCCGGGTTGCCGCCCTTCGAGCGGACCCATGCTTCCCACTTGTCGACCGGGAGCACTTCGACGGCGATCGGCATATAGCCGTGATCGACGCCGCAAAGTTCCGAGCACTGGCCATAGTAAACGCCGACCTTGTTCGCGGTGAAGGTCGTTTCGTTGGCGCGGCCCGGGACCGCGTCCATCTTGGTCCAGAAGGCCGGAACCGCGAAGCTGTGGATCACGTCGGCGCCAGTGATGATCAGCTTCACCTGGCGGCCGACGGGAACGACCATGCGGTTGTCGACGGCGAGGTGATAGGGCTCGCCCGCGGCCTTCGCCTTGTCTTCGGGCAGGATCTTCGAGACAAATTCGCCGATGCCCTGGTCGGGATAGGCATAGCCCCAATACCATTGATAGCCGGTGACCTTGATCGTCAGCGCTTCCTTCTTCGGCGGTTCATATTGCGCCGCGAGCAGGCGGATCGACGGCACCGCGATCACCGCGAGGATCAGCACCGGAATGGCGGTCCAGATGATTTCGATGAAGGTGTTATGCGTCGTCTTCGACGGCACCGGATTCGCCTTGGCGCGAAAGAAGAACATCACCCAGAGCAGGAGGCCGAGGACGATCAGCGTGATCACCGTGATGACGGGCAGCAGGATCACATGGTTGAACCAGTAAGCCTGTTCGCCGATCGGGCTGACCTGCGGCTGGAAATCAATGCCCGCGTCGACCGGCTGGCCAACCCCGGGGGTCGGCTTCATCGGGACGTAAGTGGCATCGCCAGCCGGTGCTGCGGCGGTCGTTGCGACCGGCGGCGCTGCCGGAGCAGCCGCATCGGCGGCGGCCGGAACCGGATTCGCCACAGCCGTTGCAGCGGGTGCTTCGGCCGGAGCCGTCGCGGGTGCCTGCGCATGGCCGGCACCCACCGCGCCCAGCGACAAAGCCGCCGCAATTAACACCTTGATTACAGGGGTTTTCAAGCTCTTCATAAGGATAGTGCCGCCCGTTGCCTGTTGTTCTTATTGATGCCCCATCCCCTCTACTACAGCCGCCGGACATGCGTCGCGGCAGCCGGTAAGGGGCTGAATCTCGCGGGCGCTATAGACCCGCTTGCCGCTTGCCTCAAGCATCTCTAACACTATTTTGCGGCTGGATAATCTTCGCCGCCAAAACCCGGTCGCCTGTCACGGGCGACGCACTGGACAAAAGAACAATTCCCCCATGACCGATGATGAAATCCTGGCCGAATTCCGCGCCGCCGACGCCTTGCTGCAGGGCCATTTCCTTCTCTCCTCCGGGCGCCACAGCGAATATTATCTGCAATGCGCGCGCGTGCTGATGGACACGACACGCGCCGGACGGCTCGCCGTCGCGCTTGCCGCCAAGCTGCCGCGTGAGCTCAAACAGGCGATCGATATCGTCGTCTCGCCCGCGATGGGCGGGGTGATCATCGGCCATGAAATGGGCCGCGCGCTCGGCAAGCCCGCGATTTTCGTCGAGCGGCCGACAGGCACCTTCGAACTGCGCCGCGGCTTCGCGATCGACCCCGGCGCCAAGGTGCTGATGGTCGAGGATGTCGTGACCACCGGCCTGTCGTCGCGCGAGGCGATGGAGGCGGTGCGCGCCGCGGGCGGCGAAGTCATCGCCGAGGCCGCGCTTGTCGACCGCTCGGCGGGCAATGTCGAACTCGGCGTGCCCTTCTATCCGCTCGTCGCGATCAATTTCCCGACCTATGCGGAGGATGAATTGCCCGAGACGCTGGCAGGAACCGAAGCGGTGAAGCCCGGCAGCCGGAGCAAGGCGGCTTGACCGGCTCCACGCCCCCCCTTCCCTTGGCTTCGCGCCTGCGCCTCGGCGTCAACATCGACCATGTCGCGACGATCCGCAACGCGCGCGGCGGCGAGCATCCCGACCCGGTGCGCGCGGCCGAAATCGTCGCGGCGGTCGGCGGCGACGGGATCACCGCGCATCTGCGCGAGGACCGGCGCCATATCCGCGACGACGACCTCGCGCGTATCCAGGCCGCGACCGACCTGCCGCTGAACCTCGAAATGGCGGCGACCGACGAGATGGTCGAGATCGCGCTGCGCCACATGCCGCATGCGGCGTGCATCGTCCCCGAAAAGCGCGAGGAGCGCACGACCGAGGGCGGGCTCGACGCGGCGGGGCAGCACAACCACCTCGCGCCGATCGTCGCACGGCTGAACGATGCCGGCATCCGCGTCAGCCTGTTCATCGAACCCGACGCGCGCCAGATCGAAGCGGCGATGCGCCTCCGCGCGCCCGTCGTCGAATTCCACACCGGCCGCTATGCGCATGTCGAAGGCGAAGAACGCGCCATCGAACTCCGCCGTCTCGCCGATGCCGCCGCGCTTGCGTGGAAGAACGGTATCGAGCCGCACGCCGGTCATGGCCTGACCTATGAGAATGTCGTCCCCGTCGCGGCGATCCCGCAGCTCGCCGAACTCAACATCGGCCATTATCTGATCGGCGAGGCGATCTTTACCGGGCTGGAAGATGCCGTGCGGCGGATGCGCGCATTGATGGACGAGGCGCGCGGGTGAGCGTGACGGAGGCCAGATCCTCCCTGTGGCGAAGCCATGGGGAGGTGGCAGTCCCGCAGGGACTGACGGAGGGGTCGCCGACGCAGTCGGCGGGCTACGCCCGCCACCCCTCCACCACCCTGCGGGCGGTCCCCCTCCCCATCCGAGATGGGGAGAATCTTTTATGATCATCGGCCTCGGCTCCGACCTGTGCAATATAGAGCGTATCCAGGCGTCGCTCGACCGCTTCGGCGAGCGGTTCGAGAATCGCGTCTTCACCGAGGTCGAGAAGGCCAAGGCGGCGCGCCGCCCCTTCACCCGCGCCGGCACCTACGCCAAGCGCTTCGCCGCCAAGGAGGCTTTCTCGAAAGCCGTCGGCACCGGCTTCAAGCGCGGCGTGTTCATGAAGGACATCGGCGTCGTCAACGCACCCTCGGGCGCGCCGACGCTGGCGCTCACCGGCGGCGCCGCGGCACGCCTCGCGCAGATGATCCCATCGGGGCACACCGCGCATATCCATTTGACGCTGACCGACGATCATCCATGGGCGCAGGC
>NZ_DATFFD010000031.1:0-7509 GCF_035250425.1 Sphingopyxis sp. | reverse complement strand
CCCGCGAAGGCGGGGGCCGCCTGCAACCTTACGCTATGCCTCCAGCGGCCCCCGCCTTCGCGGGGGCGACGGGGTGGGGAATGGGTCGGCCCGCAATCGACCTGGTCTGGGCTACCTCACACGGGCCCTTAACAAACGAAGGACAAGAACATGCGTCATAAATCGGGTGGCCGGAAGCTTCAGCGCACGAGCGCGCATCGCACGGCCCTGTTCCGCAACATGTCGGCCTCGCTCATCAAGCATGAGCAGATCACGACGACCGTCGCCAAGGCGAAGGAACTGCGTCCCTATATCGAAAAGCTGGTGACGCTGGCCAAGCGCGGTGGCCTTGCCAACCGCCGCCTCGCGAACAGCCGCCTGCTCGACGACACGCAGCTCAAGAAATTGTTCGACGTGCTGGCCGAGCGCTACAAGGACCGCAACGGCGGCTACACCCGCGTGATCAAGGCCGGTATCCGCGCCTCGGACGCGGCGCCGATGGCGATCATCGAATTCGTCGACCGCGACGTCGATGCCAAGGGCCAGGATTCGGGCCCGGTCGAGCAGTATGACGACGAGGCGGAAGCCGCGTAAGGCGCGCTTTCAGCGACATGAGATTGAGGGCGGCATCCGAAAGGATGGCCGCCCTTTTTCATGGGCGGCGTGGGGTGGCTGCAATGGGGTGGTTTCCGGAAAGTCAGCTATTGGGCGAAACTATCGAAACCAGCCATTTCCTGCGCGTTTCTAGGCTCCCCTCGCCCGACGCATAGGCATTACCACAAGTTTCCACCAGAACGCACCAGAACACCCGCCACCAATCGCAGCAGCTACAGCGACAAATAGAAATCCTTCGCCGATTCCATCAGAAAATTGCGAAGGAGGTTGCAGAGCGGCGGAGATCGTCAGTCCAGATAGGAGAAGTATCTCCGCTCCCGCTATGCTCAGGAACAAAGACCCCCTTATTCCAACTGGTTTCAGTCCCATCAGCCATTTTATCTTCGGCCACTCGACTAACAGGCCGAGCAAAACGGCACATGGCATCGCTACAAAGCTGCCAAAAAACCAGACCGTCCCGACGAATGCCGCAACGCCGTCCATTTTTTTAATGGAGTGTTCGATTATAAAAAAAAATACTGCTGTCCCCATTGCAAGAAGAAGAGGCGAGAACAGGCCAGTAAGGAGCATCGCCACGAGCGATCGACCGACAAATCCGCCTCGACCTATGACCTGATCCATCGCTTGACACTTTCCTACCCAATGCCGGGGTTCTTTAGTCTTCCAATCTTTACAATCCGTTTTCGATCGATCCACGGCAGCGGCCTGGCTTATCGCAGCGCTGATTCTCTCGGCATTGCGGTCACGCGCTTGAGAAACGCGCCGCTGGAGCCTCCCCCATCTCCAAATCTATGTCTGGAAAAGGGTCGCCAACTTGCCGCAGGAGTGTCGACTATCGATCGTTAGCGGCCAGATCGGCAGCGAAGGGCCGGTAAGGGGTGGGAGGCGGGCGGTTCCGATCCTCCCCGGAACGGGGAGGTGGCAGCCCGCAGGGCTGACGGAGGGGTCGAGCGGCGCAGCGCTCGCTACGCTCGCAACCCCTCCACCACCGCTTCGCGGCGGTCCCCCTCCCCCGATGGGGGAGGATCGCTTACGGCAGCAACCGGTCGAAACCGGTCGTTTGCGGACATTCGTCATCCCGGGCTTGACCCGGGATCCCGCTTTTTTGACATAAAAGCAACCCTCGCCTTCAAGCGGGACCGCGGATCAGGTCCGGGGCGACGATGATGGTAATATCCTCCCTGTGCCGAAGGCATGGGGAGGTGGCAGCGCGCAGCGCTGACGGAGGGGCAATGGCGCAGACGTCGCCGCCCCTCCACCACCGCTTCGCGGCGGTCCCCCTCCCCATCGCTGCGCGACAGGGAGGATATTATGTCCGCTTCCGGTCGCTAGCCGACATCGTCATCCCGGACTTGATCCGGGACCCGCCTCCCTTCTTCACGACGGCGAAAGGCAAGGTGACGGGAGAGTCTGACGGTGGCGACCTAATTATCCAAATAGGTTATATTTCTTGACATCGTGACGATGTTTTGGTACTTATCCGGAAACTGGCCGTTGCGCCGGTTTTTCCTGATGAGGGGTTTCCGACATGAGCGAGAGGAAGAAGGCCGCGCGTCGGCGTGGTGAGGATGGCTGTGCCGATGTGGGCGCAGCGGCGGGCGAGCGGGTCGTGGTGCGCGATCAGCGCGGGAAATTGCAGGCCGAGCGGCGCGCCGGGCATCGGTGGAGTGCGAAGGCCGAGGCGGTGTTTCTGGCCGAGCTGGAGGCGACGTGCAACGTCATGGCGTCGGCCGCGGCGGCGGGGTTTTCGACCACCGCGGTCTATCGGCGGCGGCAGAGCTATGCGGCGTTTCGTAGCGCGTGGGAGGCGGCGCTCGATACAGGCTATGCGCGGCTGGAAATGGCGCTGGTTTGCGCGGCGACCAATTTGCTGGCGCCGGTGCCGCCGCTGGAGGACGGCGGCAGGGACGCCGCGACGGCCGCGCCGCCGTTCGGCGGGATGACCGCGCGCGAGGCGTTGCAGGTGCTGCGATTGCACCGGTTCAGCGCGCGCGGCGGATCGCCGCAGCGGTTCGGCTGGCGCGCGAAGCCGGCCGATCCCGAGGTCACGCGCGCGGAGATTTTGCGCAAGCTGGACATTGTCGAACGGCATGACGCGAAAAAATGCGGCGGAAAAGCGCGTGCGCGGCGCTGACCTGCGCGCGCGGCTGGTGCGCGCGGGGGCGGCGGGACGCGCGCGGCTGTACGATCATCTGACCGAGGCCGAGCGCGCGTTCGTTGCGGGCGATTTCGCGCTGTACCGCCATGGCGGGCAGGCGCCGCCCGCGGGCGCGTGGCGTAACTGGGTGTTGATGGCGGGGCGCGGTTTCGGGAAGACCCGCGCCGGCGCCGAATGGATCTGGTCGCTGGTCCGTCATGCGGCCGAGCCGCTGTCCATCGCATTGGTCGGTGCGACGATCGACGAAGCGCGCAATGTCATGGTCGAGGGGCCGAGCGGGATATTGGCGCTGCAGCAACCCGGCGACCTGGTGCAATGGCACGCGGCGCGCGGGATGCTGACGTTCCGTGGCGGGTCGCAGGCGCAGCTGTTTTCGGGGGCGCATGGCGAGAGCCTGCGCGGTCCCGAACATCATTTTGCGTGGTGCGACGAGCTGGCGAAATGGAAGCAGGGCGAGGCGGCGTGGAACAATCTGCAACTGGGGCTGCGCGCGGGCGCGGCGCCGCAATGCCTGATCACGACCACGCCGCGCCCGTCGCGGGTGATGAAGCTGGTGCTCGCCGCCCCCGGCACGGCGCTTTCGGGCGGCGCGACGCACGACAACCCGCACCTGCCGCCCGCCTTTCATACGGCGATGGCGGCCCAATATGGCGGGACGCGGCTGGAGCGGCAGGAACTGGACGGCGTGATGCTGACCGATGCGCAGGGCAGCCTGTGGCCCGACGAACTGGTGCGGCGATGCCGCCTGCCCGCCCCCGCCGCGCATTATGACCGCATCGTCGTCGCGGTCGATCCGCCGGCGTCGGCGCGCGGCACGTGCGGCATCGTCGTCGCGGGGGTCGTCGCCGAGATGGGCGGCGGCGCAGACGGCCGCGTCGCGCATGTGATCGCCGACCGGTCGCTGGGCGGGGTTTCGCCCGAAAAATGGGCGCGCGCGGTCGTGCGCGCGGCGCACGATTTCGGCGCCGACCGCATCGTCGCCGAAGGGAATCAGGGCGGCGAGATGATCCGGTCGGTGCTGATGGCGGCGAGCCCGGTACTGCCGGTGACGATCAGCCACGCGAGCCTGTCGAAAACGGGCCGCGCCGAGCCGGCGGCGGCCTTGTTCGAAAACGGCCGCGCCTTTTTCGCGGGGTGCTTTCCGGCGCTGGAGGAGCAATTGACGGGGATGGTCGCGGGCGGCGATTATGAGGGACCCGGCGCATCGCCCGATCGCGCCGATGCGATGGTGTGGGCGCTGCACGAACTGATGCTGAAGCCCGCGCCGGTGCCGGGGATCCGGCGGTTTGATTGAGCAAAAGGGGGATTCTAGTTCGTCATTCCCGCGAAGGCGGGAATCCCGCTTTTTCCTTCGCCGTCGCAAAGCGGGATCCCCGCCTTCGCGGGGATGACGAAGAAGAGGACGGCGTCCGCTTCCCACCCAGAACCCGCAATTCGCAGGGGTGATAGGCCGTGCCTCCCGCCCGGACCGGAAATCCCCTTGCCCGCCCCTTGTCGATGCTTACATATCGGCGCACGATAATTTCCCCGCAGAGAATGAGGATCGCCTTGTCATGTCCCGCAAAGCCCTGTTCGCGCCGCTGGCGCTGGTTGCCCTGATGACTCCAGCCGCAGTAGCGCAGGCGGCCGATGCCGCAGCGGCAGCGACGCCGCTCGCGCCCGCCTATCCCGACACGGCGCGCGGCGACACGGTCGATCCGCAGTTCGGGGTCGACGTCGCCGATCCCTATCGCTGGCTGGAGGACGATGTGCGCGTCAATCCGAAGGTCGCCGACTGGGTCGCGGCGCAGAACAAGGTCACCGATAGCTATCTGGAGACGCTGCCGGGCCGCGACACGTTCAAGAAGCGGATGACCGAGCTTTACAATTACGAACGCTTCGGGCTGCCGACGAAGGCGGGGACGCGTTATTTTTACACGCGCAACGACGGGTTGCAGCCGCAGTCGGTGCTCTATGTCCGCGAGGGGCTGAAGGGCGAAGGCCGCGTGCTGATCGATCCCAACGCCTGGGCGAAGGACGGTGCGACCGCGCTCGGCGAATGGAACCCGTCGGAGGATGGCAAGCATCTCCTCTATTCGGTGCAGGATGGCGGCACCGACTGGCGCATCGTGCGCGTCAAGGATGTCGCGACGGGGCAGGATCTGTCCGACGAGGTGCGCTGGGTCAAATTTTCGGCGCTCGACTGGGCGAAGGATGGCAGCGGTTTTTATTATTCGCGCTTTCCCGAGCCCAAAGAGGGCGAGGCGTTCCAGTCATTGAACGAACATCACAGCGTCTATTTCCACAAGCTCGGGACGCCGCAGAGCGAGGATGTGCTGATCCACGCGACCCCCGACAAGCCCAAGCTCAACAACAGCGCGGTCGTCACCGACGACGGAAAATATCTGCTCGTCGTGTCGTCCGAGGGCACCGACGAACGTTATGGGCTGACGCTGCACCCGACGGACAAGCCGGGGGCGAAGCCGATCGTGCTGGTCGACGATTATGCGAACAATTGGGAATATGTGACCAACGAGGGCACGCGCTTCACCTTCGTCACCAACAAGGGCGCGCCGCGCGGGCGGATCGTGTCGATGGATATCAAAAAGCCCGGCGCGCTGACGCAGCTGGTCGGCGAGAATGAGGCGACATTGGTCGGCGCCTCGCGCGTCGGGGGACGCCTGATCCTCTCCTACCTCGGCGATGCGAAGTCGGAGGCGCGGATGGTGGCATTGGACGGCAGGCCGGTCGCGGACATCAAGCTCGCCGACATCGGCGCCGCGACGGGGTTCGGCGGCAAGTCGAGCGACCCCGAAACCTTCTACAGCTTCTCGAGCTATGCGCGCCCGACGACGATCTATCGTTTCGACACGGCGACGGGCAAGAGCGAGATTTTCGCCGAGCCGAAGCTGACCTTCAAGCCCGCCGACTTCAGCGTCGAGCAGCGCTTCTATAAATCGAAGGATGGCACCGAGGTGCCGATGTTCCTCGTGATGAAGAAGGGGCTCGACCGCAGCAAGGGATCGCCGACATTGCTGTACGGCTATGGCGGCTTCAACGTGTCGATGACCCCCGGCTTTTCGCCGACCAAGCTCGCCTGGGTCGACCAGGGCGGCGTGCTCGCGATCGCGAACCTGCGCGGTGGCGGCGAATATGGCAAGGCGTGGCACGACGCGGGGCGGCTCGACAAGAAGCAGAATGTGTTCGACGATTTCATCGCCGCGGGCGAATATCTGATCGCGCAAGGGATCGCGGGCAAGGGCCAGCTCGCGATCGAGGGCGGCTCGAACGGCGGGCTGCTCGTCGGCGCGGTGACCAACCAGCGCCCCGACCTGTTCGCCGCGGCGCTGCCCGCGGTCGGGGTGATGGACATGCTGCGTTTCGACCGCTTCACCGCGGGGCGTTACTGGGTCGACGACTATGGCTATCCGTCGAAGGAGGGCGATTTCAAGACGCTGCTCGCTTACTCGCCGTACCATAATATCAAGGATGGCACCGCCTATCCCGCGGTGCTGGTGACGACCGCCGACACCGACGACCGCGTCGTGCCGGGGCACAGCTTCAAATATACCGCGGCGCTCCAGCATGCGAAGGCGGGCGACAAGCCGCACCTGATCCGCGTCGAAACGCGCGCCGGGCACGGCAGCGGCAAGCCCACCGACAAGATCATCGCCGAGGCGGCCGACAAATATGCCTTCGCGGCGAAGTGGACCGGGCTGAGCGTCGAATAATGTCCTATGCCCTGTCCTTCTCCGCGACCGACTCCGCCGAACGCTGGGCCGAGGCGGGCGACGCCGCGGCGGCGCTCGTCGCGGGCGAGCCCGACGGCATCGCCAATATGGCGAATGTCGCGGCGCTGATCTGGCAGGCGATCCCCGACCTCAACTGGGCGGGCTTCTATCGCTTCGACGGTGAGGAACTGGTGCTCGGCCCGTTTCAGGGCAAGGCGGCGTGCATCCGCATCGCGCTCGACAAGGGCGTGTGCGGCGCCGCCGCGCGGCTGCGCGCGACGCAGCGCGTCGATGATGTCCACGCCTTTCCCGGCCATATCGCGTGCGACGCCGACAGCCGCAGCGAGCTCGTCGTGCCGGTGATCGCGAACGACCGCCTCGTCGGCGTGCTCGACCTCGACAGCCCGATCCCCGACCGCTTCACCGCCGCCGACCAGGCCGGCGCCGAAGCGCTCGTCGCGCGCATTGCGGCGGCGCTGGCCGCCTGAAGCCCCGCCCCAAATCGGGACAGATAAGTCACGGTTAACGGATTCGCGAAAAGCCGCATATTTTGCTAACAAACTGTTAACCAATCGGTTCGGCCGAGGGAACAGGGAGTAAGTCATGCGTACGATCGTGTTGTTGGGGATGGCCGCAGCGTCGTTGTTGCTGGCGGGGCATGCGCGCGCTGAACAGCCGTCGCTCGCCTATGGCAATCCCGACGATCCCGATGCCCGCGTCTATACCGGCTATCCCGACCGCGTGCCGAGCGAAGTCGAATATCGCCGCGTCTCGGGCTATGATGCCGAGGGCCGCTGGACCGGCACCTGGGACGGCACCTATGAAACGTCCGACGGCCGCCGCTACGAAGGCCGTTATGAAGGCACGGTCGAGGGCCATGGCGCCGGCTATCCGCCGCCGCCCGCATACGACCCCCGCTATCACGGCGGGTATGACGCGCGTTACGACGAAGAGATGGAACGCCGCTGTGGCCGGGGGGGCACGGTGGGCGGCGCGGTTGCCGGCGGGCTCGTGGGGGGCATCGCCGGCAACCGCATAGCCGGACGC
>NZ_DATFFD010000030.1:0-35759 GCF_035250425.1 Sphingopyxis sp. | reverse complement strand
CATCGGCGCCGATCGGCCGACGGACCGCCCCGCCCGCGCGGCGAGCCGCCGCCCCTTGCGCCGCGCCGCTGCTATACTGGCGGGCGAAAGGAGAAAGCCCATGCAGGCCGTAACCGAAGGCGACCGCCGCAAGGAGGTTCGCGCCCTCCTCGATCAGATCCAGGCGCACCCCGAACGCGACTGGACCGCGGCGCGCCGGCGCCTCGCGACGCTCAACAAATTGATCGCCGCGCCGCCCCAAAAACCATCGCGTCCGCAAGCGCATTAGCCACTCGTCGCTCGCGCGCGGCGGTCCGTCGCAACGCGCCCGGCGCGATGCAACAATCGGACATTGCACAAGTTTGTCCGGTCAGGCATCGGCCCCGCCTCTCTACCCCCCCCCCCCGCGGGGCGGGCGCCGATGCCGAACCCAAATCCCACGACGGAGACAGACATGCGCAAAGCATTTGCCCTTCTGACGGCCGCCCCTGCCCTCCTCGCGCTCCCCGCGCTCGCGCAAACCGCCCCCGACGGCAGCGCCAACGTCAATCTCGTCGGCAAGGTCGGGCTGAACGGCGGCGCGATCGGTAATGCGGTCGATGGCGTCACCAACCCCGTCGGCGGCACCGTCGACCGCGTCGACCGCACGGTAGGCAAGACCGTCGATACCGCCAACCTGACCCTCGCGACGCGCGAACAGGTGCGCGCGGGCGCCGAGCTCTACGACACCGGCGGCAACAGCGTCGGCACGGTGCAGAGCGTCGAGGGCGATACCGCGGTCGTGGTCCGCGGCGGCAAGCTCTATAATGTGCCGATCGCCCAGATCTATCACGGCACGGTGGGTGCGACCCACGGCCTCGTCACCAAATTGTCGAGCGCCGAAATCCAGGCGCGCACCACCGCCGCGATCGAATCGCGCTGACATATCTGCTGTTAGCGGATCCTGACCCTAAGGGGCTGGCGTCGCGGCGGGATCGGCCAATTCGGGGTTCAACCCGCGCACTTCGATCAGGAAACTCTTTGGTTTCTTGAACAATTTGCTCTTGCGATCGACCTTCAATCCGACGGTCTCGGCAAGCTCCATGACAAAATGGACGCAGTTGAACTTGTTCAGGCTGTAACTCGGCTGTTCGCGGCCCTGCCATTCGGCAACCTTCGCCAAGACCCGCGCATAGGTCGCATCGTCGACCGTCACGTCGAACTGGCGATCGCTCTTGGCGATATAGTCGGGTTCGGACGATTCCACCTTGCCCTTCACCGACCCGAACAGGATCGCCGGGCTGACCGAAACCGCGGTGAAACCATAGTTGCTGTCGACCACCTCGCCCGTTGCGTCGAGCGTACCCTTCATCACGATGAAGGCGTGCGGGAAGCGGTCGCCGAAATCATGGCTATAGAAACTCACGACCACTTCGGCGCGCGCCGGGACCGCGAGGCCCGCGCACAGCATCAGCAACGACAGGAGGAAAAAGCGAAGGCCGCAGATTGTCATCGCCGCCTTCTTAGCGAGCCGCGCTTCGCCTTGCCAAGCCGCGATTGCCGCTTGACGGAAACGTCAACTTCGCATCTTGTCGCGCTGACATCGATGTAAGGAGAGGCCTGTGGCACGGAAGGCGATTTTCATCACCGGCGGCGGATCGGGCATCGGCCGCGCGGTCGCCCGCCATTTCGCCGGGCAGGGCTGGTTCGTCGGTATCGCCGACGTCAACGGCGCCGGGATCGACGAAACCGCCGCGCTGCTTCCCGCAGGCGCGTCGTCGCGCCACATGATGGACGTCCGCGACCGCGACCAGTGGCAGGCGGCGCTGGACGAATTTGCGAAAGCCAGCGGCGGCCGCCTCGACGTCCTGTTCAACAACGCCGGCATCGGCACCGGCGGCCAGTTCGCCGATATGCCGCCCGCCGAGGCCGACCGGCTGATCGCGATCAATTTGGGCGGCGTCGTCAACGGCATCTATATGGCGCTGCCGCTGCTGCGCACGACCCCGGGATCGACGATCCTCAACACCGGGTCGGCGTCGGGATTCTATGGCGTCGCGGGCCTCGCCATCTATTCGGCGACCAAATTCGCGGTGCGCGGCCTCACCGAGGCGCTCGAAATCGAATTCGCCAAACATGGCATCAAGGTGCGCTCGCTGATGCCGGGCTTCATCGATACGCCGCTGCTCGACCAGGTCAGCGCCGACAGCAACGAACCCGCACGCACCCGCCTGTCCGACAGCGGTTTCGAAATCGTCCCCGTCGAACGCGTCGCCGAGGCCGCGTGGGACGCGGTGCACGGAACGAGCGTCCACACCACGGTCGGCAAGATGGCGAAGCGGCTGTCGCGCCTCGCGCGCTGGTTCCCGGGGCTGATCGTCCGCCAGTCGAAGAAGATCGACGCGCTGGGGACGACGGGGCATTGAAGCTATTCGGCATTGGCGTCGGCTTTGGGATGGGGGGCTGCCGTTGCGACGGCAAACTGTTTTCCCCTCCCGCAGGCGGGAGGGGCAGCGAGGCTTGTCAGCTTGCTGGCTAGCCGCAGCGGGGTGGGCTGATCGCACCGTCGCTGCCCACCCCCGACCCCTCCCGCCTGCGGGAGGGGAGAAGAAATGGCAGCAACCGTCGTTACCGACCCACTACTTCCCCGGCCCGCACGTCACCGACCCGCTGCCGATATTGCGCACCGTACAGACCGGCCTGCCCAGCACGACGGTCTTGCCGATCCCGCGCGAGGTGATCGCGGCGCTCTTGACCGCGCGCAGGATATGGTCGCCCGCGCCCTCGCTGTCGCTGATCAGCTCGTCGACCGACAGCGCGCCCGCGTCGACCGCGCCCGCGCCCGACAATGTCATCTGCGCGTTCTTTGCCGCGCCGCCGAGGGTCAGCGTGCCGTTTCCGATCATCGCGACCTGAAGCCGGTCGGCGCTGATTTGGCCGACAATCAGCCGTCCGGGTCCGCGCAGACCGACCATCGCGCGCTGCCCTTTCAGCCTGTCGATCTGCAGCGACCCCGCGCCCGAAAGCGTCGCCGCGCGCAAATTGGCGGCGTTGACGCGAACCGTAACGGGTCCGCGCGGCCCGCGGCGCTTTTCGTCGCCCGCAAACTGGCGCTCGCTGATCACCAGCTTGCCGTCGCGCGCTTCGACGCTCAGGCGGTCGAGCGCATCCTGCGGTCCGGTGGCGACGGCGCTGACCGGCGCCCGCGTCACGACCTCGACCATGACGTCGGCGCTGACGTCGATCGTCTCGAAGCTGGTGAGGCCATAGCGCTTTTCAGCGCCCCACGCGGGGCCGGCGGCAAGCAGGGCGGCGGCCGCGATCGCGGCGCATCTGGTGGCAAGCGTCATGGTGCCGCCTTACCCGCTTCGGGCAGGCGGCACCAGCATGGCATCATTTGCAGGTCGCGGTGCCCGAACCCATCTGGCGCGTCGAACAGCTTGCGCCGCCGCCAAGCGTTACATCGCCCGATCCCAGGATGCGGATATCGGCCTTGCCGGTCGCCTGCGCGTCAACATTGCCCGATCCGGTGACCGACACCTCGAGCGTCGTCGCGACGAGCCCGTCGGCGTCGATGTCGCCCGATCCGGTGATGCTCAGTTCGCCCGACCCGATCGTGCCGCCGCCGATCTCGATATCGCCCGATCCCGACACGGTGATTTCGGCGCGCTTGCCGGTCAGCTTGGCGACCTTGAGGTCGCCCGAACCGGTGACCACCGCCTCGACCGCATCGCCGTCGACATTGTCGGCGTCGATCGTTCCCGATCCGGTCAGGCGCAGCTTGTTCAGCCGAGGCAGCGTGATCGCGATATCGACATCATCCTCGTCGCTGCTCGAAAAGCTGAAACCCTCGCGCTTGCGTCCGATCGACAAATCCGGTCCGTCGAGCTTGATCTCGAGCCGGTCGAGCGCTTCCTTGCGGCCGCGCGCGGTGATCGAAAAGGCGTCGCCCTGACGGATGGTGACATCATCGGGGCCAGCGACTTCGACCGCGGTAAAGCCGGTCAGGTCATAGGATTGAGTCGTGATCGGACCGGCGCTGGCCGGCGGCCCGCCCTGCTCGGCCCGCTTTTCGTTGCCCGGCGCCGCGCCGTTGCAGCCGGTTACGAGCACCAGCGGCAAAATCGCCATCATCCAGTTCCGCATCGTCCATCTCCTCTGTGTATTGCTTGCATAACACACAGCGATCGGCGCTGTCCAGCGGCGCTTGCCATCTTGTCGCCACCTTCGGCGTCCAGAGGACGGTTTCTCCCCCGAAACCGAAAGCCCGACCATGAGCGTAGCCTTTCGCCGCGAGAGCGACGACGAGCATAAGGAACCCGAATATGAGCTGCCCATCGCGGTCGGCCCGAATCTGGTGACTCCGCGCGGGCTCCGGCTGCTCGGCGAAGAGGTGGCGCGGCTCGACGGCGAGATTGCGGAAACGACCGACGAGGAGGCGCGCAAGAAATTGCAGCGCCGCCTGCGCTATTTCCACACGCGGCAATCGACCGCCGATGTGCAGGTTCCGCCCGCGAACGGCAGCGTCGGCATCGGCAGCCGCGTGACGTACCGGCTGAACGAGGCCGAAAAGACGATCACCATCGTCGGCGGCGACGAAGCCGATCCGGCGCGCGGGTCGATCGCCTTTTCCGCCCCGCTCGCGCGCGCGCTGATGGGCGCCGAAGCTGGCGAGAGCGTCGAATATCAGGACCGCGAGGACGCCATCGCCATCCTCGCCGTCGAAACCGATCCGGAGACGCAGGCATGAAGGACAAGTTCGAACGCCACAAACAGCCGTGGACCCCGGCCGAGATCGACAAGCTCCATACGCTGGCCAAGAAGGGCATGCCGCTGAAGTCGATCGCGAAGGCGCTGACGCGCAGCGAGGAATCGGTGAAGGCGCGCGCCAAGGCCGACAGCCTGTCGATCGCAAAGCTACACTGAGTCTTCATGAAATTTTCGCACAACCCAGCCCTCCCCCTTGATGGGGGAGGCAGCGAGACTTGGCGATGCAATCGCCTAGTCGCAGCGGAGGGGGTGCGCTCGCGGCCCGAAGCGACGGCGCATGACCGCATCCTCACCCCCATCCAACTTCGCCTAGCGCCTGCGGCGCAAGGCTTCATATCCTTCCCCCATCGAGGGGGAAGGAGCAGGTGACCGCCGCCAATTATGATGCCATCGTGCTGGGTGCCGGCGCGGCCGGACTGATGTGCGCCGCGGTCGCGGGCGCGCGCGGCCGCCGCGTGCTGTTGCTCGACCATGCCGATGCGGTGGGCAAGAAGATCCTGATCTCGGGCGGCGGACGCTGCAACTTCACCAATGTGAATAGCGCGCCCGACCGCTTCATCTCGGCGAACCCGCATTTCGCCAAGTCGGCGCTCGCGCGTTACACCCCCGCCGATTTCATCGCGCTCGTCGAGCGCCACGGCATCGCCTATCATGAAAAGACGCTCGGCCAGCTCTTTTGCGACGGATCGGCGAAGCAGATCGTCGCGATGCTGCTCGAAGAAGCGGCGAAGGCCGGCGTCGACGTCCGCACCGGCCAGCCGGTGAGCGATGTCGCCCACGCCGATGGCAAGTTCAGCGTCCGCTTCGGCGACCAGAGCTTCACCGCTCCCGCGCTCGTGATCGCCACCGGCGGCCCGTCGATCCCCAAGATGGGTGCAACGGGCTTCGCTTATGATCTCGCGCGCCAGTTTGGCCTCAAGGTCGTCGAACCCCGCCCCGCGCTCGTTCCGCTGACGCTGGGGGGCGACGATGTGCTGTTCCGCGAACTGTCGGGAATCGCCGCGCCGGTCGAAGCCCGCGCGGGCAAGGCGGCGTTCCGCGAGGCCGCGCTGTTCACGCATCGCGGTCTTTCGGGTCCAGCGATCCTGCAGGTCAGCAGCTATTGGCGCCACGGCGAACCCGTGACGATCGACCTGTTGCCCGATACCCCGCAAGGCTGGTTGCTTGACGCCAAACGCACCCGTCCACGCGCCACATTGCGCGCGACGCTCGGCGCGCTGCTTCCCGACCGCCTCGCCGAAACCCTCGCCGAACGCCTCGCGCTCCCCGGCGAACTCGGCGCCCAGACCGACCGCAAGCTCGCCGATGCCGAGGCGCGACTCGCGGGCTGGATTTTCCGCCCGAACGGCACCGAAGGCTTTGCCAAAGCCGAGGTCACGGTCGGCGGAATCTCGACTGCAAACCTATCCTCGCAAACAATGATGGCCAAAACTGTCCCGAACCTCTATGCGGTCGGCGAAGCCGTAGATGTCACAGGGTGGTTAGGCGGCTATAATTTTCAATGGGCATGGGCCAGCGGCGTTGCCGCCGGTCAGGTGATATAGCCCCGTTGAGCCCCTTTTCTGTCGGCCTGTCATCGCACCGGTGACCGCCAAACCTGTTGAGATAAAAATGACTTTCGAGAATCTTTCCCCCGTCCTTTCGGACGCTCTTACCGCGCGCGGCTATGAAGCGCTCACCCCGGTCCAGACGCAAGTCACCGAAGGCGAAGCGAAGGGCCGCGACCTGCTCGTCTCCGCGCAGACCGGCTCGGGCAAGACCGTCGCTTTCGGCCTCGCGATGGCCGACGAGCTGATCGAGGACGGCCGCCTGCCCTTCGCGACCTCGCCGCTCGCGCTGATCGTCGCGCCGACGCGCGAACTGGCGCTGCAGGTCAGCCGCGAGCTCGGCTGGCTCTATGCCAAGGCCGGCGCGCGCATCGCGACCTGCGTCGGCGGCATGGACGCCAGCAAGGAACGCCGCGCGCTCGGCCAGGGCGTGCAGATCGTCGTCGGCACCCCGGGGCGCCTGCGCGACCATCTCGAACGCGGCGCGCTCGACCTGTCGGCGCTCCGCGTCGCGGTGCTCGACGAGGCCGATGAAATGCTCGACATGGGCTTTCGCGACGACCTTGAGGAAATCCTCGACGGCACCCCTGCGGCGCGCCGCACGCTTTTGTTCTCGGCGACGCTCCCGAAGCCGATCGTCCAGCTCGCCAAGCGCTACCAGCAGAATGCCTTGCGCATCTCGACCGTGGGCGAAGACCGCGGCCATGGCGACATCGCCTATCAGGCGGTGACCGTCGCCCCCGCCGACATCGAAGGCGCGGTGGTCAACCTGCTTCGCCTGCACGACGCCGAAACCGCGATGCTGTTCTGCGCCACGCGCGACAATGTGCGCCGCCTCCACGCCAGCCTGGTAGAACGCGGGTTCGCCGCGGTCGCGCTGTCGGGCGAGCATAGCCAGAACGAGCGCAACGCCGCGCTGCAAGCCCTTCGTGACCGCCGCGCCAAGGTCTGCGTCGCGACCGACGTCGCCGCGCGCGGGATCGACCTGCCGACGCTCAGCCTCGTCATCCACGTCGAAATCCCCCGCGACGCCGAAGCGCTCCAGCACCGTTCGGGCCGCACCGGCCGCGCGGGCAAAAAGGGCACCGCGGTTATCATCGTCCCCTATCCGCGCCGCCGCCGCGTCGACGGCATGCTGCGCGGGGCGCGCATCGAAGCCGAATGGATGGACGCGCCGACCGCCGCCGACGTGCGCAAGCGCGATCAGGAGCGCTTGATGGAGAAATTGCTCACGCCGGTCGAGCATGAGCCCGAGGATATCGAACTCGCACAGCGGCTGATGGCCGAACGCACCCCCGAGGATATCGCCGCGTCGCTCGTCCAGGCGCACCGTGCGCTGATGCCGCCGCCCGAAGACCTCATCGACAACAGCGCGCGCGGCCGCGACGCCGCCGGCCGCCCCGAACGCGGCGAACGTTTCGAACGCCCCGAGCGTGGCGGCGGCGACCGCCGCGACGGATTCGAGGACAGCGTCTGGTTCCGCCTCAACATCGGCCGCCACCAGAATGCCGACCCGCGCTGGATCCTGCCCCTGCTCTGCCGCCGCGGCCATGTGAGCAAGAACGAGATCGGCGCGATCCGCATCGGTCCCAAGGAAACGATGTTCAACATCCCGCGCGCGATCGCCGATCGCTTTGCCGAGGCGGTGGCGCGCAGCGCCAACGCCGATGGCGAGGACGACAGCGGCGTGTCGATCACCCCCGCACCCGATGGCCCGACCTATCCGCCGCGCCGCGATAAGGGGGGGCACAGCGGCCCGCGCGACGCTGCTCCGCGCAGCACGCTCGGCCGCGCGCCGGGCGGCGATCGTGGATTCGGCGATCGTTCGGGTCCGCGCGGCCCGCGTGGCCCGGGCGGCAACACCGAACGCTACAAGCCCAAGCCCTTCGGCCAGCGCAGCCCGCGCCGCCCGTCGAAGTAAGGCAGAAACCCCTCCCCCGACGGGGAGGGGCTTTTATCGCACCGCCCTTGCGCTCCTCCGCCCGGCCCACCAGATGGACCGGACAGCAGGAGAGCGGCGCATGCAAGCGATCGAAGCCTTTATCGAAAGCCAGGGCGGACCCGAGGTCATCGACTGGCGCGAGGTGACGCTCGGCGACCCCGGCCCCGGCCAGGTCCTGCTCCGCCAGACCGCGGTCGGGCTCAACTATCTTGACACCTATCATCGCGACGGCACTTATCCGGTGCCGCTGCCGAGCGGGCTCGGCGTCGAATCCGCCGGTGAAGTCGTCGCGGTCGGCGCCGACGTTCACGGCCTCCAGCCCGGCGACCGTGTCGGAACCTTCGGCCCCGAACGCACCGCCTATGCCAGCGCGCGGATCGTCGGCGCGGCGTCGCTGTTCAAGCTTCCCGCCGACATCGACGACGAAACCGCCGCCGCCGCGCTGCTGAAGGCCTGCACGGTCGAGATGCTCGTCGAACGCTGCGCGAAGGTTCAGGCGGGGTCGCCCGTGCTCGTCCACGCAGCGGCGGGCGGGGTCGGGCTGATCCTCGTCCAGTGGCTGAAGGCGATCGGCGCGACCGTGATCGGCACCGTCAGCACCGAGGCCAAGGCACACACCGCGCGCGAAGCCGGCGCCGACCATGTGCTGATGTACAAGAGCGACGACGTCGCCGCGCATGTCCGCGAAATCACCGACGGCCAGGGCGTTCCCGTGACTTTCGACGGGATCGGCATGGCGACGTGGGATGTCTCGTTGAAGGCCACCGCGCGGCGCGGGCTGATCGTCAGCTATGGCAATGCCGGCGGGCCGGTGACCGGGGTCAATCTCGGCGTGCTGGCGCAGCACGGATCGCAATTCGTCACGCGGCCGACGCTGTTCGATTATTACCACCTTCCCGGCGAGCGCGCCGCGGGCGCCGCGCGCGTGTTCGAGATGATCGCATCGGGCGCGGTGAAGATCACCGTCGGCCAGCGGTATGGCTTGCAGGATGCGGCACGGGCGCACGCCGATTTGCAGGCGGGGCGGACGACGGGTTCGACGCTGCTGATTCCGGAGCACGCCTGATTCCCCTCCCGTAAACGGGAGGGGTTGCGAGACTTGCGAGCTTGCTCGCTAGTCGCAGCGGGGAGGGTTCAGCAACGTCACATGCCCTCCCCCGACCCCTCCCTGAAGGGAGGGAAGAAATTACGCCTTCAACCGCGCCGCATGCCACGCGACATGCTCGGCCAAAAAGGTCGAGATGAAATAATAGCTGTGGTCGTACCCCGGCTGCATGCGAATCTCGGCCTTCTGCCCCGCGCGTTCGCACGCCGCGACCAGCAATTCGGTCTTGAGCTGCTCGGCCAGGAAATTATCGGCTTCGCCCTGATCGACGAGCAGGTCGGGCACGCGCAGCCCCTGATCGAGCAACGCGCACGCATCATAGGCGTGCCAGTCCTCGCGGTTGTTGCCGAGATAGCCCGTCAGCGCCTTTTCGCCCCACGGGCATTGCAACGGCGCGGCGATCGGCGAGAAGGCCGATACCGAACGAAAGCGGTCCTGATTGCGGAGGCCAATGGTCAGCGCGCCGTGCCCGCCCATCGAATGGCCGGTGATCGCCTGCCGCGTCAGGTCGGCCGGAGCGAAATTGCGGAGCACGAACGACGGCAGCTCATCCTCGATGTACGAGCGCATGCGGTAGTTCTTCGCCCACGGCTCCTCGGTCGCGTCGACATAGAAGCCGGCGCCGAGCCCGAAATCCCATGCCGCGTCGGGGTCGTCGGGAACGCCGTCACCGCGCGGGCTGGTATCGGGGGCGATGAAGATCACGCCCTGTTCGGCGCAGGCGGCGCGATATTCGCCCTTTTCCATCACATTGGCGTGAGTGCAGGTCAGCCCCGAAAGATACCAGAGCACCGGCAGCTTCGCGCCGGGTTCATGGTCGGGGACGAACACCGCGAAGGTCATGTCGGTGCCGGTGGTCGTGCTCGCATGCCGGTACACGCCCTGCGTCCCGCCATGGCTGCGAACGGTGGAGAGGGTTTCGAGGGTCATGATTCTTCCTGCACGGGGATGGCGGCGACAAGCGGCTGATGCCCCCAATGACGCAAGAGATCGAGGATCGTTGCGCCAGGCAGCCCAAGCGTCGCGGTGTTGCGCAGCGGGTGGACGTTGACGGGGTCGGCGACCGCCAGCACCTCGTCGAGCACGATAGTAATGCTTCCGGGCACCGCGTTGATCGCCGCGAGCGGCGTCACCGACCCCGGGGTGATGCCGAGCAATCGCTCCATATCCTCGGCCTTGCCGAAGCTCACATGCTTGCACCCGATCGCCGCTGGCAGCGCCTTCAGCTTGACGCGCGCGTCGGACGGCACGGTGACGAGCCAGAATGACCCGCCCTTGTCCTTCAGGAACAGATTCTTGGTGTGCGCCCCCGGCATCGCGGCGTGCACCGCGTCGCTCTCGGCAACGGTGAACACCGCCTCATGCTCATGCGCGGCGAAGGGGATCGCCAGCACGCCCAAATCGGCCAGCAATCCCGCTTCGCCCCGCATCATGGTATCGGCTCAGACGACGCGGTGCAGCGCGCAGAGCTTGTTGCCCGACGGATCGCGCAGATAGGCGAGATACATCGCGCCGAACCTGCCCTCGCGCACGCCCGGCGGATCCTCGATCGCGGTGCCGCCGTTTTCGACGCCCGCCTTGTGCCAGGCATCGGCCTGCGCGGGACCGTCCATCGCAAAACCGATCGTGCAGCCGTTGCCCGCGGTGGCCGGTTCGCCGTCGATCGGCGCGGTCACGAGGAACATCCCGCCATTGTGCATATAGATCAGCCGCCCCTTGTCGTCCTGGATCGCGGGCTTGCCGCCGATCGCCTGGAAGGTCGCGTCATAGAATTTCCGGGCGGCTTCGAGGTCGTTCGCCCCGACCATATTGTGACTGTACATCGCCTTGCTCCTCCTGATTTTGGTTGCGAATCGATACCTACGCCGTCCCTCCGATCAGAGCCAGCCGCGATTCCGTTTTCGGCTCACCGAAATCGATGAAACCTTCCGGGTGACCGGCCTAGCGGAAGACCACCGTCTTGCGGCCATCGATCAAAACACGCTGCTCGGCGACCCAGCGCACCGCGCGGGCCAGCACCTGCGCCTCGGTATCGCGGCCAATGCGGATCAGTTCCTCCACCGAATCGCGGTGATCGACGCGCTCGACCGCCTGTTCGATGATCGGCCCCTCGTCGAGGTCGCTGGTCACGAAATGCGCGGTCGCGCCGATCAGCTTGACCCCGCGCTCGTGCGCGCGGTGATAGGGTTTGGCGCCCTTGAAGCCGGGCAGGAAGCTGTGGTGGATGTTGATGCAGCGCCCCGAAAGCTTCGCCGACAGATCCTGCGACAGCACCTGCATATAGCGCGCAAGGACCAGATGCTCCGCTCCCGCGTCGGCCATGATCTGCAGGATCGTGGCCTCCTGTTCTGCGCGGTTGGAATCGGTCACGGGCAGATGATGGAATGGCACCCCATGCCATTCGGTCAGCCGCCGCTGATGCTCGTGGTTCGACACCACCGCGGCGATGTCGATCGCGAGGTTGCCGGTCGACCAGCGGTGGAGCAGGTCGTTGAGGCAATGGCTGCCCTGTGACACCGCGATGACGAAGCGCGGCTTGATGCGGCTGTCGCTGATCCGCGCATCCATCGCGAAACGATCGATAATCGGCTCGAAAGCGTCCTGCACCGCGGCCAGCTCGCCGGGAAAGCGCGGCCCTGCCCCGCGGAACGCGACGCGCATGAAAAAGCGCCCCGAATCGAGGTCGGCATATTGCTGGCTGTCGAGAATGAAGCCGTCGCGTTCGGCGAGCAGCCCCGTCACCGCCGCGACGATGCCGACCGCATCGACACAGCTGAACGTCAGGACAAAGGCGGGTTGCCCAGTTTCCATCAAGCGATCCGGTGCGTCGCGCACAGCTTGTTGCCGGCGGGATCGCGCAGATAGGCGAGATAGACCGTCCGCCCCTCGGTCGCATGCCGAATGCCCGGCGGATCCTCTGCGGTCGTCCCGCCATTCGCCACCCCGGCCGCGTGCCAGGCGTCGACCGCGTCGGTCGAGGGCGCAAGGAAACCCAACGTATGCCCGTTGCCACACGCCGCCTCCGCGCCGTTGACGGGGTGCGTGACGATCAGCCGCCCGCCCGTATGCATGTAGACCAGGCGCCCGCGCTCGTCGATCACGCCCTCGGCCGCGCCGAAGACGCCCAGGATCGCATCGTAGAAGCGCTTGCTCGCTGCGATGTCATTCGACCCCAGCGCCACATGGCTGAACATGCCTTGTTTTCCCTCAGTAGACGACGACGCTGCGGATGCTCTCACCCGCATGCATCAGGTCGAAGCCCTTGTTGATCTCCTCGAGCCCCATGACGTGGGTGATCATCGGATCGATCTCGATCTTGCCGGTCATGTACATGTCGACGATCTTCGGCACGTCGGTGCGGCCCTTGGCGCCGCCGAACGCCGTACCGCGCCAGTTGCGTCCGGTGACGAGCTGGAACGGACGCGTCGCGATTTCCTTGCCGGCTTCGGCGACGCCGATGATGATCGAGGTGCCCCAGCCGCGATGGCACGCTTCGAGCGCGGTGCGCATCACCTCGGTATTGCCCGTGGCGTCGAAGGTATAATCGGCGCCGCCGTCGGTCAGCTGCACGATCGCCGCGACCACCTCTTCGCGGCTCATGCCCTTCGAATTGAGGAAGTCGGTCATGCCGAACTTGCGGCCCCATTCCTCGCGTGCGGGGTTGATGTCGACGCCGATGATCTTGTTCGCCCCCGCGAGGCGCGCGCCCTGGATCACGTTGAGGCCGATACCGCCGAGGCCGAAGATGACGACATTGTCGCCGACCTGGACCTTCGCGGTGTTGATCACCGCGCCGACGCCGGTGGTCACGCCGCAGCCGATGTAGCAGGCGGGCTGGAACGGCGCGTCCTCACGGATCTTCGCGACCGCGATTTCGGGCAGAACGGTGAAGTTCGAGAAGGTCGAGCAGCCCATATAATGGAAGATCGGCTGGCCCTTGTAGCTGAACCGCGTCGTGCCGTCGGGCATCAGCCCCTTGCCCTGGGTGGCGCGGATCGCGGTGCAGAGGTTGGTCTTGCCCGAAAGGCAGCTTTTGCACTGGCGGCATTCGGGGGTGTAGAGCGGGATGACATGATCGCCGGGGACGACGCTGGTGACGCCCGCGCCAACCTCGCGCACGATACCCGCGCCTTCGTGGCCGAGCACGCTCGGGAAGATGCCCTCGCTGTCGAAGCCGCCCAGCGTGTAGGCGTCGGTGTGGCAGATACCCGTGGCCATGATTTCGACCAGCACCTCGCCCGCCTTCGGGCCTTCGAGGTCGAGTTCGACGATTTCGAGCGGCTTCTTCGCTTCGAAAGCAACGGCGGCGCGGGTCTTCATGGGCGGGTCTCCTTCTCGCACGCCCAATCAGGCAAACAAGGCGGCAATGCAAGATGCGTGGCGGATAGCTCGAAAGTTCGTCATGCTGAACTCGTTTCAGCATCCATGGCCCGGCGCTATCCCACCAGGACGGCGCCAGTTGTTTCGCACAAAGCCACGAAGCCACAAAGAAGACTGAGGCCGACAGACCCATCTCCCCGTTGACGGCACGGCTGGTCGCACGGCCGGGAAGGAAAGCCGCTTCGCGGTCCGCGCGACATCTTCGTGGCTTCGTTGCTTCGTGCGAAACAAAAAAGCGCAGCGCAGAAGAACACGGCAGGCCAGGGATCCTGAAGCAAGTTCAGGGTGACGATAAAGCGAGAGTCGCGCTCAACACTCCACCACGCTGACCGCAAGCCCGCCCTTCGACGTTTCCTTATATTTGTCGCGCATGTCGCGGCCCGTTTGCAGCATCGTCGCGATCACCGTGTCGAGGCTGACGACGTGCGTGCCGTCGCCGATCATCGCGATACGGCTCGCGTCGATCGCCTTGATCGCGCCCATCGCGTTGCGTTCGATGCACGGAATCTGGACGAGGCCGCCGATCGGATCGCAGGTGAGGCCGAGGTTGTGCTCCATGCCGATCTCGGCGGCGTTTTCGACCTGCGCGTTGGTGCCGCCGAGTGCGGCGGTCAGCCCCGCCGCCGCCATCGAGCAGGCGACGCCGACCTCGCCCTGGCAGCCGACCTCTGCGCCCGAGATGCTGGCGTTGCGTTTGTAGAGCGCGCCGACCGCGCCCGCGGCGAGCAGGAAGGTGCGCACGCCGGCATCATCGCCGCGATAGCCGCGCCGGTAGAAACGGATCACCGCGGGGATGATCCCCGCCGCGCCGTTGGTCGGCGCGGTGACGACCTTGCCGCCCGCGGCGTTCTCTTCGTTCACCGCCATCGCCCACAGGTTGATCCAGTCCATCATCGCGAGCGGATCGGTCAGATTCGCCTCGTGGCGATTGCGGATGTCGTCGGCGATTTGCGGCGCGCGGCGCTTGACCTTGAGCCCGCCCGGCAAAATCCCGGTGCTGCAACAGCCCGCCTCGATCGACGCATCCATCGCGTCCGCGATCGCGTCGAGCCCCGCCTCGACCTCTTCGAGCGGGCGGTGAACCAGCTCATTCTCGAGCATCATATCGGCGAAACTCTTGCCCGACGCCGCGCCCATTTCGAGCAGGTCGGCGCCCGAGGTGAAGGCGAAGGGCAGTTCGACCTCGTCCTCCGCCCCGCGGCTGTTGCGCCCCGCCTCATCCTCGTCGACGACGAAGCCGCCGCCGATCGAGAAATACATGCGCTTGGCGAGGATTTCGCCATCGCTGTCGCGCGCGGTGAAGCTTACGGCATTGCTGTGAAAGGGCTGGCGCTGACGCATCTGGAAATGCAGATCGCGCGCGGGCTGGAACCGCACGCGCTGGCGCCCGAGCAGGTAGAGGAATCCCTCGCTTGTCGCGCGGTCCCAATGCGCCTTGATCGCGGCGAGGCTGGTGCTCGCGGGAATTTCGCCGGCGAGCCCCGCGACGATCGCGGTGTCGGCGGCGTGGCCCTTGCCCGTCAGCGCGAGCGAGCCGTAGAGGTCGGCTTCGACATGCGCGGTCTTGTCGAGTAGCGCCTGCTCGTCCAGCCAAACGGTAAAGCGCCGCGCCGCGACCATCGGGCCGACGGTATGCGAGCTGGAGGGGCCGACACCGATTTTAAAAAGTTCGAACAGGCTGATCGTCATGGCGGCGCTATAGGAGAAGGGCGGTCAGGACGATAGGCACCAATTCCCTCCCCCTCGATGGGGGAGGCAGCGAAACTTGCCAGCTTGCTGGCTAGTTGCAGCGGAGGGGGTGCGGTTTCGGTCCCGAATCCACGACCCTCGAGCGCGCCCTCACCCCCATCCAACTTCGCCTAGCCGCTTCGCGACAAGGCTGCATATCCTTCCCCCATCAAGGGGGAAGGAAAGGATATTACGCCGGGTAGGTCCAGGTTCCGTCGCGCGCGAAATTCTCCGCCGCGAAATCCCAGTCGAGCAGTTCGTCGACCACCGCGTCGACATAGGCCGGGCGCAGATTCTTGCGGTCGATGTAATAGGCATGTTCCCACACGTCGATGACGAGCAAGGGCTTGATGCCTGCAACGAGTTCGGTGCCGGCGTCGTGCGTGTCGGTGACCGACAGCGTGCCGTCGCGCGAGACGAGCCATGCCCAGCCCGACGCGAAATGGTTGACCGCGGTTTCCTTGAGCTTCTTTTTCAGGTCGTCGAGCGAACCGAAATCGCGCTCGATCGCGGCGAGCAGGTCGTCCTTGGGCGCGGTCTTGGCCGGGCTCAGGCTTTCCCAATAGAAAGCGTGGTTCCACGCCTGCGCGGCATTGTTGAACAGACCCTTGTTGCCCGATCCTTCGGCGTGGTGGACGATTTCCTCGAGCGGCTTCGACGCGAGATCGGTGCCTTCGATCGCGGCGTTGGTCTTGTCGACATAGGCCTTGTGATGCTTGCCATGGTGCGTCGCCAGCGTGTCGGCCGAGATATGCGGCTCCAGCGCGTCCTGAGCATATGGGAGGGGAGGATGGGCGATCGTCATGGCAGTCTCCATTTATTATCGAGGGGTTTGCGGCCTTAAACTCGGTATCGGGCCGATGGGTTGCAACCCTGTGACCGCAAATTTTGCGGTTATTTTTCAGGTCACCATCGCTTGCAGCGTCGCGATCCGGTCGGCTTCTTCGGCGGGCTTGTCGCGGCGGATGCGCGAGATGCGCGGGAAGCGCATCGCCAGCCCCGACTTGTGGCGCTTCGACGCGTGGATCGAATCGAACGCGACCTCGAGCACGAGCGATTTTTCGACCTCGCGCACCGGGCCGAAACGGTTCAGCGTGTGGTCGCGCACGAACTTGTCGAGCCACTTCAATTCCTCGTCGGTGAAGCCCGAATAGGCTTTGCCCACGGGTAGCAGCTCGCCCGCGTCGGACCAGCAGCCGAAGGTATAGTCCGAATAGAAGCTCGCGCGCCGTCCGTTGCCCCTTTGGGCGTACATCATCACGCAATCGGCGGTGAGCGGGTCGCGCTTCCATTTATACCACAGCCCCGCGCGCCGCCCCGCGACATAAGGCGCATCGCGGCGCTTGAGCATCACCCCCTCGATCGCGGCGTCGCGCGCGCCCGCGCGGCGTTCGGCGAGGTCGTCGAAGTCGCTCGCGTCGATGACTTGCGACAGGTCGAAATGGCTGTCGGCGAGGCGCGGCACGAAGGCTTCGAGCTGCCGCCGCCGTTCGGTCCACGGCAGCAGGCGCAGGTCGTTGCCGTCGACCGCGAGCAGATCGTACACGCGCACGAATGCCGGATAATCGGCGAGCATCTTCTTCGACACGGTCTTGCGCCCGAGCCGCTGTTGCAGCGCGTTGAAGCTGGCCGCCGCACCCCCCTGCACCTCGCCGCGCACGAGCAGTTCGCCGTCGATCACCGCATCCTGATCGAACGCCGCGACCAGTTCGGGAAACGCGCCACTGATCTCCTCGCCGCCGCGGCTGTAGATGCGCGTCTCGCTACCCCCGTGGACGATCTGGACGCGGATGCCGTCCCATTTCCACTCGGCGGCATAATCGGCAAGGTCGACACTCTCCTCCTCGAGTGGATGCGCGAGCATGAAGGGGCGGAAGAAGGCGACGTCGGCGAGGTCGGGGCGCTCCGCCCTGCCCTCGCCCCATTCGAACAGCGGCGCATAGGGCGGCGGGATCGCGTGCCACAGCTCCTCGACATCGTCGACGGGCACGTCGAAGGCCAAAGCGAACGCCTGTTTCGCGAGCCGCGCCGATACGCCGACGCGCATGCCGCCGAGCGCTAGCTTGAGCAAAGCATAGCGGCCGTCGGCGTCGAGGCGGTCGAGCAACGACGCAACGACCGCGGGCGCGTCGCTGCGGGAAGCGGCGGAGAGGGCGTCGACGGCTTCGGCGATGCTTAAGCCCCTCCCCTTTAGGAGTGTCTGGTCGGTCATGCCCCCGGCATGACCTAAACCGTCCGGGGGACGGTTTACCTGACACTGGGTTGGGGTGGGGCTTGTCGAGGTTATTCCGGCCCGACATGCCCCACCCCGACCCTCCCCTAAAGGGGAGGGAGATAAGGGCTCCGGCCACAGCAGCGCCGCTGTCTCCGCCGTGTCACCGACGAAATGCCGCGACAGGCGGAACAATTCCTCATCGACCCGCGAGCCAAGCAATGCGCGCACCGTCCCCGCCTTCACCGCGGGAAAATCGAGGCTCTCGGTCAGCGCCGCGATCGCCCAGCCGCGGTCGGGATCGGGGGTATGGCGCAGGTAATCGACGATCAGCGCCAGCTTCGTGTTGCGCGAACGCGTATAGACCAGCCGGTCGATCAGGGCCGCGAAGCGCTTCACGCTTCCTCCTCCAGATCGCGGCCGACAAGATGCAGCGCGCGCGCCTTGCGCTGGGTGAGTTCGCACCAGCGCAGCAGCCCATCCTCGCTGCCGTGCGTGATCCAGCTTTCCTTCGGGTTCACTTCCGAAATCGTCGTCGTCAGCTCGTCCCAATCGGCGTGGTCGGAGATCACCAGCGGCAGTTCGACCATCCGCTGCCGCGCGCGCTGGCGCACGCGCATCCAGCCTGACGCCATCGCGGTCACCGGATCGGGCAGCCGCCGCGACCAGCGATCACCCAGCGCCGAAGGCGGCGCAATCACGATCTGCCCCGCCATCTCGGCCTTGCCGGTTTCGCTGACGAGCCTGAGCTCGCCGAGATCGACGCCGTGCACGGCATAGAGCTCGCACATCTTCTCGAGCGCGCCGTGGATATAGATCGGCGCATCCCACCCCGCGCCGCGCAGTTCGGCGATCACACGCTGCGCCTTGCCCAGCGCATAGGCGCCGACGAGCACCGAGCGGTCGGGCTCGGCGCGCACCGCGCCGATCAGCTTGGCGATTTCGTCGGCGGTCGGCGGGTGGCGGAACACCGGCAAGCCGAAGGTCGCCTCGGTGACGAATATATCGCACGGCACCACCTCGAAGGGCGCGCAGGTCGGATCGGCGCGGCGCTTGTAGTCGCCGGTGACGACGATCCGTTCGCCCGCATATTCCATCAATATCTGCGCGCTGCCGAGCACATGCCCGGCGGGATGGAAGCTGAAGCGCACTCCGCCACGCTCGAACCCGCCGCCATATTCATACGCCTGATTATGGCTCGCCTCGGCATCGACACCATAGCGCAGCGCCATGATCGCGATCGTCGCGGGCGTCGCGAACACCGACCCATGGCCGCTGCGCGCATGATCGGCGTGGCCGTGGGTTACCGCCGCGCGCTCGACCGGGCGCGACGGATCGATCCACAGGTCGGCGGGCTTTACATAGATGCCGCTCGAATGCGGTTCGATCCAGGATTTGGGTTTTGCCATCAGGCGGCGAGCTTCCGCGCACGGATCAGGTCGGTAACGAACGCCTTATGCTCTCCGGCGGCGCGTTCGCGGTCGGGCATGCGGAGCAGGAAAGACGGGTGGATCGTCGCGACCAGTTTCGCCCCACCCTCCAGTTCGTGCACCGCGCCGCGCATCGATTTGATGCTCGCGCTCTTGCCCGTCACGCCGCGTAGCGCGCTCGCGCCGAGGGTCACGATCAGGCGGGGCTGAACGAAGGCGCGCTCCTTGTCGAGCCACCAGCGGCAAATGTCGATTTCGCCCGTCGTCGGGGTCTGGTGGAGCCGCCGCTTGCCGCGTGGTTCGAACTTGAAATGCTTGACCGCGTTGGTGAGAAACAGACGCCGGCGGTCGAGCCCCGCTTCCTTCAGCACCCTGTCCAGCAGCTGTCCCGCCGGGCCGACAAAGGGCCGCCCCTGCAAATCCTCCTGATCGCCCGGCTGCTCGCCCACCAGCATGATGCGCGCATCCTTCGGCCCCTCACCCGCCACGCCTTGGGTCGCGTTGCAATAGAGCGGACAGCGCCTGCAGCGATCGACCGCACGCGGCAGTTCGTCCAAGGTTTTCACATCATCGCGGGGCAATTCATCGGGCACGGGCGTCCGCCATTTATCGGTCAAAGGGCTCGCCAAGGAAACTGCCGCTTCGCGCATGCGTTCCACCCGCGCCTCGGCACCGGCGAGCAACGGCGCGATATTTCCAGAATCGGTTTGGCGGACATGTCCCATGGCTAGCACAGGAACATAGAGAGAACAAATTGCGTTCTACGTCTAAGCCTCGCGCCATTTTGCGGGCAGCGCGATGTCGACCACCAGCCCGGTCGGCTCCCAGTGGCGCGCGATCGTGCCACCCAGATTGTTGCGGACGCTGCGTTCCATCAGCAGCGTGCCGAAACTGGTGCGGTCGGGCGGCCCGACCAGCCCCTGCGTCCCGGTTTCGGTCCAGGTCAGGCGAAACATCCGCGACTCGCCGTCTTCCGGATCCTGCGACCAGTTGACCTCGACGCGTCCCGCGTCGTTCATCAGCGCCCCGTGCTTGACCGCGTTGGTCGCGAGTTCGTTGAACACCAGCGCCATCGCGACCAGCGCATTTTCGGGGAGCAGCAGGTCGGTGCCCGACCAGCGGATGCGCGGAAAGGCCGCCTCGACCTCGCGCATCAGCGCGTGCATCGACCCGGTCATGAAATTGGCGCCGAGCAGCACATTCTGCGCGCGGTTGAGCGCGTCGAGCCGGCTGCTGATCCGTTCGACATAATCGTCGACGCCCTGCGCGGCGTGGCGGGTGAGCGAGATGATCGCGCTGACCGTCGCGAACAGGTTGCGCATCCGGTGGTGCAACTCGCGCATCAGCAGATTGGCATTTTCCTGCCGGCTCTTCTGTTCGGTGATGTCGATGCTGACCCCGCTCAGCATGCCATCGTCCGCCCGCACGTCCCAGTCGCCGCGCACGGCGTTCCAGCGCACCCCGCGCTCGGGATTCAGCACGCGATATTCGGCCGCATAGGGCGTGCCGTTCGCGATCGCTTCCTTCAGTATCTCGCGCAGGCCGGCGCGGTCGTCGGGATGGACGAGATCGAAAAATCCATTGCCGGTCGCCAGCATCGCCTGATATTCGGAGCCCCATAGTTCGGCGCCTGCACCCTGCGTACTCAGCTGGTCGGTCCGCGGATCATATTGCCAGGTCGCGATCCCCGAAAAATCGAGCGCGCGTTCGAGCGTCCGGCGCGCTTCGTCGCGCTCGACGGCGAGCCGGCGAAGGTCGGCTTCGGCCATGATGATCCCGGCGAAATCCTCAAGCCGTTCGAGCTCGACATCGGTAAGCGCTTGACGCTCGTCGCGGTCGATCAGGCAAAGGCTGCCGAGGATCGCGCCGTTATAGGCGCGCAGCGGCGCCCCGGCATAGAAACGGATATGCAGGTCGCCGGTCGCCAGCGGATTGTCCTGAAAGCGCGGATCGCCCGGCACGTCGGTCACCATCACCGGCCGCTCCTCGGCGATGACATATTGGCAAAAGCCCATCTCTCGCGGCGTTTCGGGGGTATCGAGGCCATGGGCCGATTTGAACCACTGACGGCAATCGTCGACCAGCGAAACCAGCGCGATCGGCACGTCGTAAAGTTCGGCGACCATTTTCGTCACGCGGTCGAATGCCTGTTCGGGCGGGGTGTCCATGATGCGATATTCGCGAAGCGTATCGAGACGCAGCCGTTCGGCGCGTGCTGCAGCTTCGTCTCCCCCGTCCGTCAAATCCCGTCCCTCGCTGCCTCGCGATGCCGATGGCCCCGCATCGCTCATATCCCCGGGGCACCGCTCTGCCATGAATATGGTCCCTACAAAAGCATCGTCGCCGCGCCATAGGGAAAGTGGTGGCATTCCACTTACTTACGTCGCAGCCTTGTCGCGCCCGGCTGACTCTACGCACCGCTGCGCGACAAGTTGCAGCCGCCCGCGCGGCTTTTCGACGCCGACCGGCGGAACCGACCCGTGCCGGGCCGCGTATGACTGGTTCCCCCAGGAGGATTATGTGATGACATTGGGTGAGGAAATTCGCGGCCACCTGCCTTTCTTGCGCCGCTACGCGCGCGCTTTGACGGGCAGCCAGCAGCATGGCGATAATTTCGTCCACACGACGCTGGAAGTGATCGTCGCGGCGCCCGACGAGTTTCACAGCTGCGACAACAGCCGGATCGACCTGTACCGCAATTTTCACCGCATCTGGGAAAGCGCCTATATCGACGATGGCGAGGGCAGCGACGAAGGCGAGCATCCGCTGGTTCGCGCCGCGAACCAGCGCCTCGCGCAGATCACCCCGCTCGGCCGCCAGATCCTGTTGCTCACCGCGCTCGAGGGCTTTTCGGTCGAGGAGGCCGGATTGATCACCGGCACCGACCGCGCGACCGTCGAAACGCTGCTCGCCGATGCGGTCGGCGACCTCGACCGCGAATCGCAAACCTCGGTGCTGATCATCGAGGACGAGCCGCTCATCGCGATGGAGCTCGAACAGATCGTCCGCGACCTTGGCCACCGCGTCGCGGGAATCGCGACGACGCACGAGGATGCGGTCACGGCGTTCGAAGAGACCGACGCGGGGCTTGTTCTTGCCGATATCCAGCTTGCCGACGGATCGTCGGGGATCGACGCGGTGCAGGACATTTTGGCGATCGCGCCGGTCCCGGCGATCTTCATCACCGCCTTTCCCGAACAATTGCTCACGGGCGGACGCGTCGAGCCGACCTTCCTGATTTCGAAGCCGTTCCGCGAAAATACCGTGCGCGCGGCGATCAGCCAGAGTTTGCTGTTTACGCCGCAACTGGCGGCATAATCTCCCCTCCCGCTTGCGGGAGGGGAGAAACCTCAAAGCAACCTCAGTCCCCGGCGGGACCGTTCGTGGTCAACTGGTCGACATTGTCCATGATCGTGCGGAACGCCTCGCTCGATGGCATCACGTCGGTGCTGCGCCGCGGCATCTCGCCGCTCTCCAATATCGCCTGCAGCGCCGCGCGGCCGCGCGACACGCGGCTCTTCATCGTGCCCACCGCGCAGCCGCAGATCGCCGCACCTTCCTCATAGGATAATTGCCCGGCGCCGATCAGCACGAGCGCCTCGCGCTGGTCAACGGGCAGCAGCATCAGCGCGCGCTGGACATCGGCCAGGTTCAGGCTGTCGTCCTGATCGTCGGGCGCGACGAGCAATCGCTCGGCGGCGAGCTCGTCATATTCGGCGGTGAATTTCTTGCGCCGCATCTGCGACAGGAAACAATTGCGCAGGATGACGAACGCCCAGCTCTTCATGCTGGCGGGACCCGGCACATATTGCGCGCGCGCCTTCCACGCCTTCAGCATCGTTTCCTGCACCAGATCGTCGGCAAGGTCGGCATTGCCCGTCAGGCTGCGCCCGAACGCGCGCAGATGCGGCAGCATGGCCGCGAGTTCGCGCTTGAAGCTGGCATCGTCGAGCGGCTGAGGCGTTTCGTCGCTAGTCACGCAATCCTGATCGCTTGGGCGCAGTGAGCACCGCTGAATGGATGCAAGGCTTAGCGGGTTGAATCCCTTATGGGAACCAAAAGCGCACCCAAAGAGGCGGCAACCGATACCGTCCGGATCCGCCATTGTGCTTTTGCCGCAACACCGTTCGTCAAAAAAACCGGCAGGCGGGGAACCCGCGGCCGTTCTCGTCGTTGCTCCCGCATGGCTACGCAAGGCAACAACAGGATGAACGGCAAGGGTTCCCTCCCGCCCGGCGCCGATGCGCCGCGCCGCCCGCTGGGGGGCTTTCCCGGCACCAACGGCGACCAGTGGCATCGCACGCTGACCGGGCGGCAGGCGCCCGAGCCCGTCAGCGCGAAGCTGCGCATGATCTATGGCAATGTCGTCGCCGAAAAGCTGCCCGACAATATGCTCGACCTTCTTTCCCAGCTCGATCAGAAAAGCCCGAAGCAATAATGACCGGAACCACCGCCGCTGCTTCGCAGCCGCAGGCCGACCCCCTGACCGACAGCGAATTCAAGACGCTGCTCGCGGGCGTCATTCCGCATCTTCGCGCCTATGGCCGCAGCCTGTCGGGCAATCCCGACCTCGCCGACGATCTGACGCAGGATACGATGGTCAAGGCATGGGCATCGCGCGAACGGTTCGAGCGCGGCACCTCGATCAAGGCGTGGACCTTCGTAATCCTGCGCAACACCTTCCTGTCGCAAATGCGCCGCAACAAGTTCGTCGGCGAATATGACGAGACCGCGGTCGAGCGCACGATGTCGACCCCCGCTGCCCAGGAAGACAGCGGCGAGATGGCCGACCTGCAGCGCGGCCTGATGGAATTGCCGCAGGACCAGCGCGAGGCGCTGATCCTCGTCGGCGCCGGCGGGCTGTCCTATGAGGAGGCCGCCAGCATCTGCGACTGCGCGCTCGGCACGATGAAAAGCCGCGTATCGCGCGCACGCGCCGCGCTCGAAGAGATTATGAACAGCGGCCAGTTCTCGCAGAAGCGCGCCGACGCGCCGCCGTCGAGCGAGGCGGTCGACGCGATCATGGACAGCGTCGAGACGATCACCGCGCGGCGCGAGGCGGCGGATCGCTAGATCCCCGTCGCCCCAGCGAAGGCGGGGGTCGCTGGAATATTCTCGCCCTCGACTTTGCCGCAACGGCGCGTCAAAACGGAGCGTCCTTCCCCAGCAAAGCGAGCCTCCGATGAAAAATCTGCCGCCCCTCGCCCTGATCGCCGCACTCACCATCGCTGCCTGTTCGGCGCCCGCCACAACCGAAGCCGCGCCCGCCGACACCGCCAAGCTCGACGCATCGGGCGCGCAGCCCGCGACGCCGCTCGCCGACGCGCCGTTCACGGTCAAGGAGGTCGCGAGCTTCAACGAACCCTGGGCGATGACCTTCGTCCCCGGCACGCGCGCGGCGCTCGTGACCGAGCGATCGGGCAAATTGAAACTGTGGCAGGAAAGCGGCCCGACGCTCGACGTCGCGGGTGTCCCCGCGGTCGCCTATGGCGGTCAGGGAGGCTTCGGCGACGTGATCGTCGCGCCCGACTTCGCGACCACCGGCACGATTTACCTGAGCTGGGTCGAGCCCGGCCCCGGCAAGACCTATGGCGCCGTGGTCGGCAAGGCGAAGCTCAAGCAGGGCGCCGCCCCTGCGCTCGAGGGACTCCAGATCATCTGGAAACAGGATCCCAAGGTCACCGGCCAGGGCCATTATTCGCACCGCCTCCTCTTTTCGCCCGACGGCAAATATCTCTTCATCGGATCGGGCGAGCGCCAGAAATTCACGCCCGCGCAGGACATGACCGGCAATCTCGGCAAGATCCTTCGGCTCAATCCCGACGGCAGCGTTCCCGCGGACAACCCCTTCGCGTCGGAAGGCGGCCTCACCGCGCAAATATGGTCGCTCGGCCACCGCAACATCCTCGGCCTCGCCTTCGACGGCACCGGCAAGCTGTGGAACCAGGAAATGGGCCCGAAGGGCGGCGACGAGGTCAATCTGGTCGAGGCGAAGGCGAACTATGGCTATCCGATCGTGTCGAACGGCGATCATTATGACGGCAAGGATATTCCCGACCATCCGACGCGCCCCGAATTCGCGGCGCCCAAACTGTGGTGGAACCCGTCGGTCTCGCCCGCCGGGCTCGTCTGGTATGGCGGCGATGCCTATCCGGGCTGGAAGAACAGCCTGTTGATGGGCGCGCTGTCGGGCGAAGGGTTGATCCGCATGGGCATCGACGGCGACAAGCTGCACAAATCCGACCGCTGGGATTTCGGCCAGCGCGTCCGCGAGGTCGAGGTGCGTGACGACGGCTCGATCTGGCTGCTCACCGACGGCGAGGACGGCAAGCTGGTGAAGCTGGTTCCGAAGAAATAACTGTTCCCCGGCGTAAGCCGGGGTCCAGAAACATTGCGCAACCTTTTCTGGACCCCGGCTTTCGCCGGGGAGCAGCAACGACTATATCGCCCCCATGATCCGCGGCTTCCTCACCCGGCGCGCCGAATGGCCCGCGCGCATAGCCGATCCCGACGCGCTGCCGCCGCTGAAGCTCTTGTGGCGCGAGATCGGGTCGCTGGCGCGCGCGCTGTCGGGGCGCATCCGGCCGATGCCGCCCGAACCCAATCCCGACAGCGACCATCCGCCGGTGATGGTCCTCCCCGGCTTCCTGTCGGGCGACTGGGCGACCAAGGCGCTGCGCGCCGACCTCCGCCGCGCGGGTTTCCGCTGCTATGCCTGGGGTCTCGGCTTCAACCGCGGCGCGACTGCCGACATTATCGAGCGCATCGACACGCGCGTGCAATGGATCATCGACCGCACCGGCTATGCCCCCGCGCTCGTCGGGTGGAGCCTTGGCGGCATCTATGCGCGCGAATATGCCAAGCATCATCCGGACAAGGTCGCGCGCGTCGTCACGCTGGGATCGCCTTTTTCGGGCAGTCGCCGCGCCAACCGCGCCTGGCGCCTCTATCACCTGATCGCGCGCCACCCGGTCGACAATCCGCCGATCGACTTCCACCCCGCCCCGCGCCCCGAAATGCCGACCTTCGCGCTCTGGTCGAAGCATGACGGCGTCGTCGCGGTGAGCAGCGCGCGCGGGCTTCCGCATGAAAGCGATCGGCAGGTCGAGGTCGACTGCGGCCATATGGGTTTCGCCTATGCGCCCACATCGGTGGCGGCGATCGTCAAGGCGCTGACCGAAGAGGTGTCGGAACCCGATTAATCCTCGCTGTGCCGAAGGCATGGGGAGGTGGCCGTGCCCTTCGACTGCCTTGCAGGCGCTCAGGATAAACTGCGCCAAAGGCGCAGCGCTGACGGAGGGGTAATGGCGCTGACGTTGCCGACCCCTCCACCACTTGCTTCGCAAGCGGTCCCCCTCCCCACGGCTTCGCCGCAGGGAGGATCAAGAGACTAGCACACGTCGATACGCCAGGCGGGCGCGGCGCGCCACGCCATCAGCATCCGCCCCGGCCGCTTCCCCGCGCGGCCCGTCGATACGAAGCCGATCCGGCGCAGCAGCGCGCGCGAGCGCTCGTTGTCGGGATGGCATTCGGCGATGATCGAGCAGCCCGGGCGCGACGAGGCGAGCGCCCCGACGACCGCGCGCACCGCCTCGGTCGCGATGCCCTTGCCGCGCGCGCGCGCCGCGAACCAGTAGCCGATCTCATATTCCTGTCCGATACGGCGGTGCACCCCGATCACGCCATTGAGATCGAGGCCGCTTTCGTCGCGCACCGCGTGAAACACGTCGCCGCCGCCCGAGCCTGCGATCAGCGCGCGCGCGTCGGCTTCGGTAAAGGGTGCGGGCAGGAAATGGACCTGCGAGGTCACCATCTCGTCGGTGATCGCGGACAGCGCGCGCGCATCGTCGGCAAACAGCGGCGTGATGCGGCAACGGTCGGTCGACAGGGCAAGCAAAGTATCGGTCATGTCGCGTCTCTTCAAAAAGCGCACGCCGTGACCGGGGGGTAGTGGTGTGATGATGACCATTCGCCTTGTCCGAACACGGCGGCGATGGTCACAGGTGATGCCATGCCGCTCCTATGTAAAGGAGCGCCAATACGCCTTGAATCGGAGGGATTGATCGTTGGTCATCGCGAGCGGACCTAACAGCGGCGCGTTTCCCGATCAAGCCCTGCCTTGACGTCGCCATTTCACGCACTATTTAAAGTTACATGAAACGCGACAGCCGACTCTCGGGCGTGCTCCACGTCCTCCTCCACATGGCCGAACAGGGCACCCCGATGACCTCGGACCAGCTCGCGAAAGCGATGCAGACGCACCCGGTCGTGATCCGCCGCATCCTCGGCGGGCTGCGCGATGCGGGCTTCGTCCACAGCGAAAAGGGGCATGGCGGCGGCTGGACGATCGCGCGCGATCTCGCCGGGATCACGATGCGCGACGTCTATGACGCGATCGGCCGCCCCGGCCTGATGGCGATGGGCAACCGCACCGAGGCGCCCGGCTGCCTCGTCGAGCAGGCGGTCAACGCCGCGCTCGATACCGGCTTTCAAGAGGCCGAAGCACTGCTGCTCGCGCGCTTCGGCGAAGTGACGCTCGCGGCGCTCGCCGCCGATTTCCACGCACGCATGGCCGCGCGATCCCCTCAAACACAGGAGCATATCCATGGCTGAAGGCGCCCGGCATTTCCTCGACAGCTTCAAGGATCCCGAAGCGATCGCACGCTATACCGAAGGGCCGCGGCGCTTCGTTCCCGGGCTCGACGGGCTCCACCGCATGACCGGGCTGTTGCTGGCCGAGCGCGTGCAGGGCGACGCGCATATCCTCGTCCTCGGTGCGGGGGGCGGGCTCGAACTGAGGGCGCTCGCCGACGCCTATCCCCGCTGGACCTTCACCGGCGTCGATCCCGCAGGCGCGATGCTGCACCTCGCGGCTCAGACGCTCGGTCCGAACGCCCATCGCGCCGACCTGGTCGAAGGCTATATCGACGATGCCCCCGCCGGTCCGTTCGACGGCGCGACCTGCCTCCTCACCCTCCACTTCCTTGACGTCGAAGAACGCATCCGCACCGCCGCCGAAATCCGCCGCCGCCTCAGGCCCGGCGCGCCGTTCGTGGCCGCGCACGGCAGCTTCCCGCAAGGCGCGCACGAACGCGACCGCTGGCTCGACCGCTACGCCGCCTTTGCCATCGCATCGGGCGGCGACCCCGAGCAGGTCGCCAAGGGCCGCGAAGCCGTCTCCACCCACGTCGCGATGCTGAGCCCCGAAGCCGACGAGGAGGTGCTGCGCGCCGCGGGTTTCCACGATGTCGAGCAATTCTACGCCGCCTTCACCTGGCGCGGCTGGGTGGGTTATGCGTGAGCGAAACGGAGGCGCCTGACTCGCGCCCGGCAGGCAGGCGCGCGAGCAGCGCGACGAGCTGCGCCTGCGAGGTCGCGCCGGTCTTGCGGAAAATCCCTTTCAGCAGGAAGCGCGCGGAGTTCACGCTGACCGCCCGCTGCGCCGCATAATCCTGTAGCGTGTCGCCCGCGGCGAGCGCGACGGCGAGGCGGGCTTCGGCCGGGGTCAGCCCGAACCATTGCGCGACGCGGTCGATCTCGACCACGGGGGTTTCGCCCGGCGCGCTGCCGAGCGTGACGATCAGCGAGGCGCCGAGGCGCACGCTCCCGAGTTGCTGTGCCGACTGGCGCGTGACGCGCGCGACGAGCACCGGGCATTCGGCGTCCGCGGCGCCGACGGTCTGGAAAGCGAGGCCGGCGGGGTCGGCGCTTTTGACGAGGTCGAGCAATCGCTTTTGGCTGGCGGGATGGGTGAAAGCGAAGCGGTCCTGCGCGATGCGGATGAAGCCCGCCCGTTCGTAGCGCCGCGCGCGGTTGTTCGCGGCGAGGATATTGAGCTGGTCGTCGAGGCTGAAGATCGCGAAGGGCGCGGCGTCGGCGGCGGCACGCGCGGCGCCCGCGGCGAGGTCGAGCGTCGCGATGCGGTCGCTGATCCGCATCGCGCGCTGGATATGCGGGGCGAGGACGCGCAGCCCGCGCTTCAACCGCTCGACATCGCGGTCGCCGGGGCCGGGCAGCATCAGCCCGAGCCGGTCGCCGTCGCGCCGGTCGAGCAACACCCCGACAAGCCGGTCGATGCCATAGGGTTTGAGGAAATTGCGGAAGAATTCACTTTCATAGAATTCCTCGCGCGTCATGATGTCATAGCTGTCGACGACGCTGCCGTTGCCATAGCGTTGGAACTTGCGCGACCATGGATGGCTGCCGGCATAGACCGCGGTGTAGATTTCCTGGATGCCGGCGGCGAGCCCCGTCGCGGCGACGAAACGCGCCTGCGGCGGATTGCTGCTTTCCCAGAGGATGAAGGCCGCTTCCCAGCTCAGCGGACAGAGGGTGCCGGTGATGCGGGCAAGGGTTTCGTTCCAGCTTTCGGGATGGAGCACCGAATCATAGATTTCGCCGATCAGCGCGTTGAGCACTTCCCATTCGTCCGGCGCATTATGGTCGGACGGAAAGACCGGTAGCTGGTCGCTCTGCATGCACTTCCCCCAGAAGATCCGCAGCAATGTCATTTGAGAGGAGCGGAGCCGCGATGGCAAGTGCAATGCGATAAAATGAAAATATTCTGTCGCCTACCCATGTGGGTAGTGAAACAATCCACCGAATCGGACATTAGGCGGGTGCGACCCGAGGAAGGTGGAACCAAGGCCATCTTGCTCTCTTGAAGTCCGTCGGCTTGCCGGCGGACTTCATTTTTGGGCGCGCCTCACCGGATGATCGCTCCCACGCTCCCGCCGCTCGATCGAGCGCACGCTTGCATTCGCAATAATTACAATATATTGCGCAATATATTGTACAAATCGTATCGCAGGCAGGAAAACGAATGACTATCCGGCATTGGGCACTAATTCTCGCCGCCACGGCCGCTTGGACGGGGGGCGCCGCCACGGCGCAGGACGCGCCGTTCACGGCCGCCGACAAGCGCGTCGTCGTCGAACAGCTCGACCGGACGCTCAAGGCGAATTATGTCTTTCCCGACAAGGCCAAAACGATCGCGGCGGTGCTGCGCCGCCATCTCGACGCCGGCGATTATGATGCCGTGCCCGACCGGCACTCCCTCGCGCGCGAGCTGACCGACGATCTGATCGCCGCGAGCAACGACCTGCATTTCGCGGTCGGGGTCGATCCCGAATGGGTCGCCGACTATGCGGCGCGGCAGGATCCCGCCCGCGCCGCTGCGCTGCGCGAAGAGGAACGCCGCGAAGAGACGCGGAAAAATTTCGGCTTTGCCGGCCTCCGTTATCTGGGCGGCAATATCGCCTATGTCGATTTGACGCATTTCGCCGACCCCGAACCCGGCTATGACGCCGCCGCGGCGGCGATGCGCTTTATCGAGAATGGCGATGCGGTAATTTACGACCTGCGCTACAACAATGGCGGCTATCTGGAGATGGCCCAATTGCTCGCGAGCCAGCTGTTTCCGGGCGACAAGGATCAGGAGCTGTTCGATTATTATTACACGCTCGACGGCCGCCGCGTCGAACGCGGCCAATGGGTGCTGCCCGCGCTGCCGGCGAAACGCCTGACCGGCAAGCCCGTCTATGTCCTCACCGGATCGACCAGCTTTTCCGCCGCCGAATGGTTCGCCTACACGCTGAAAAAGCTCGGACGCGCGACGCTGATCGGCGAACGCACCGCAGGCGGCGCGCATCCGGTCGACCGCAAGCCCGTCGGCAGCGATTTCTTCGTACAGGTGCCGATCGGCCAGATCCGCGACCCCGTCGACCGCAGCGATTTCGAGGGACAGGGCGTCGTGCCCGATCATCAGGTCGCCTCGGCTGACGCGCTCGCCGTCGCGCACCGCCTCGCGCTCGCCGATCTTGCGAAGTCCGATCCGGCGAAGCAGGCCGATGCGGACTGGTTCGCACCGGAGCTCGCCCCTCGCGCCCGGCCAGCCACCGCCGCGCTCAAGGCGATTACCGGCCGCTACGAAGGACGACGCATCGACCTCGTCGGGGGCAAATTGCTCTACACCTGGCGCGAACGCCTCCGCCTGACGCTCGAGCCGCTCGCCGGCGATCTGCTGGCGATCGAGGGGGTACGCGATTTCCGCTTCCGCATTATGCGCAAAGGCGGCAAGGTCGCCGCGCTCGAACGCATCGACCGCGACGGAACGACCCAGACCTATGCCCGCCTCGACTGATCTCGACGACATCTCGTTCCTCGGCCGCCTCAGCGAAGCACTCAGCCAGCGGATCGAGGAGCAGACGCATCCGCTGTTCGACGACGCCGGCATCATCGTCCCCGTGCGGTCCTGCTCGCTTCTCAACGCCCTCAGCGTCGCGGGCGAAGCGTCGGCCGCCGAGCTCGCGCGCGCGCTCGGCCAGTCGCACCAGCTGGTCGTCCAGAAATGCCCCGCGCTGCTCCGCCTCGGCCTGATCACCCAGCACGCCGACCCCGCCGACGCGCGCCGCAAGATTTTCCGGCTGACCGACGCGGGCCGCGACCAGCTCGCCCGCATCGACGCCTATAGCGTGCGGATAAGCGAGGTCTATCGCGCGCTCTTCGAAGAGGTTGGCGATGTGCATGGCGCGATACTGAAGGCGCTGAACGCGCTCGCCGACAAGCCGCTGAGCGAACGCATCAGGGAATAGTCAGAGCGTCCGAAACATCACCAGCGCATCGACGAAACCCTCGCCCGGATGATCGAACGCGCCCGGCAAGCGGCCGACCACGTCGAACCCCAGCGACTGCCACAGCCCCACCGCGCGCACATTGGTGCTGACGACGAAGTTGAACTGCATCGCGCGAAAGCCGCGCGCCTTTGCATGCGCAATCGAATGCAGGCCCATCGCCCGCGCGACCCCGCGCCCGGTCGCCGCCGCGCTCGTCATATAACCCGCGTTGCAAACATGCGCGCCGCCGCCCGCCTGATTGGCGCGGAGATAATAAGTGCCGAGGACGACGCCATCCTCCTCCGCAACGAACGTCTCCTTGTCGGCCCCGAACCAGTAAGCGAGCCCCTCCGCCTCGCGCATGTCGCGATCCAGCGTATAGGTCTCGCCCGCGCGGATCACCGGTTCGAGGATCGCCCAGATCGCGGCGGCGTCGGCCGCTGTGGCAGGCCGGATGATCATCCCGAAAACGGCGCGACGATGTCATCGGTCACGCGCAGCGGCCGTCCGCTCGCCTTGTCGAGCAGCGCCCACACCGTCCGCGCGCGGACATGGGCCTTTCCGTCGACGCCGGTGAACTCCATGAAACGGTCGAACTTCGCGCCCTGCGGCTTGTCGGCGACCCACGTCCGCGCGGTCACCGTCTCGCCGGGGCCGAGCGCGCGGAGATAGTCGATCTCGTGCCGCACCACGACCCAGATATAGGTATCCTTGTGGGATTGCGGCGCAGCGGCGTCCCAATGGCCGGTCGCGACCTGCTGGATCCACTGGACCCATACCGCATTGTTGACATGGCCGAGCTCGTCGATGGCATCGGGAGTGGCGGTGAGGGAGAGTTCAAAAGTTCGCATCGACCAAGTCCATAGCAATCCCCTCCCGCTTGCGGGAGGGGTAGTGAGACTTGCGAACTTGTTCGCTAGTCGCAACGGGGTGGGCTCTGCGAGGCCGGTCTGCCCACCCCGCTGCAACCAGGCAGCAAGCTGCCAAGTTTCGCTGCCCCTCCCGCTCGCGGAAGGGGCAAATCAAGCCAGCTCGACCGTCGTCACCATATAGCCCGCATCGCGAAGCGCCGCGACGAGGCTGTCGAGATGCTCGCGGTCGCGCGCCTCGCACTCGATGTCGGTGATCAGTCCCTTCGCGGGCAGCGTCGTGAAGATGCGCTGATGATAGATTTCGATGATGTTGACCTGTTTCTCGTCGAACAGCTTCATCACCTTGAACAGCGCGCCGGGACGATCCTGCAACCGGATGCGCAGCCGCGCGATGCGGCCCGAACGCGCGAGGTCGCGCAGCAGCACATTGGCGAGCAAGCGGGTGTCGATATTGCCGCCGGTCAGCACCAGCCCGACCTTGCGTCCGGCAAACTCCTCCGGATGCGCGAGCATCGCCGCAAGCCCTGCCGCGCCCGCGCCCTCGACGACGGTCTTTTCAATCTGGAGCAGCAGGCTGACCGCACGCTCGAGATGGCGCTCGGCGACGAGCACGATATCGTCGTTGAGTTCGGCGACGATCCTGCGCGTATAGGCGCCCGGCTCCTTGACCGCGATGCCCTCGGCCAGCGTGTCGCCCTCGCACGCCATGTCGACGCCGTTGAGCTCGGCGTACATCGACGGATAGAGCTCGGCCTGCACGCCGATCAGCCGCATGTCATTCTTGATCCCGCGCGCCGCAGTGCCCATGCCGGTGAACAGCCCGCCGCCGCCGATCGGCACGATCAGCGTGTCGAGTTCGGGCACATCCTCGAGCATTTCGAGCGCGACCGTTCCCTGCCCCGCCGCGACATGCGGATGGTCGAACGGATGGACGAAGGTCAGCCCGCGCTCGACCTCCAGCTCGCGCGCATGCGCATAGGCGTCGTCGAATTTCTCGCCGAACAATATGATCGTCGCGCCATGGCTCGCGGTCTGCGAGACTTTCACTTGCGGCGTCGTGCTCGGCATCACGATGGTAACGGGAACGCCCAGCCTTTTGCCGTGATAAGCGAGCCCTTGCGCGTGATTGCCCGCCGACGCGGCGATCACACCGCGTTCGCGCGCTTCGGGCGCCATCAGCAACAGCGCGTTCAATGCGCCGCGTTCCTTATAGGCCGCGGTGAACTGCAGATTCTCGAACTTCAGCCACACCTCGGCGCCGACCATTTCGGACAAGGTCTGCGAATGGAGCGTCGGGGTGCGGACCACCGCGCCGTTAATTCGCTCCGCCGCTGCGCGCACATCGTCCAATGTGATCGCCGGTAGATCGGCGGCGGCGGTCAGGGTGAATTGATCGGTCATAGCCGTGCGGCCCTACCGGCAAGCGGACGCGAGGGAAAGGGCGAGAATGACAGGGACAGTCCCTATATTCTCGCGGATGCCGGTCGCTCCGCGCCCACCGGACCAAATAAATAGGGACTGTCCCTATTTATTTGGCGGCGGTACGTGTCTGGCGCGCCGCGCAAACCATGGTTATGGACTTGGCCATGAACGAACAAAAATTGCGCATCGCCTTCATCGGCACCGGCGTCATGGGCGGCCCGATGGCAGGCCACCTCGTCAAGGCGGGCCATAACCTCACCGTTTACAACCGGACGCGCGCCAAAGCCGATGCGTGGGTCGCGCAGCACGGCGGCGCGGCGACATCGACCCCCGCGGAGGCCGCAAGGGATGCCGATGTCGTCCTCACTTGCGTCGGCAACGACGACGATCTCGCGCAGGTGACGCTCGGCCGCGACGGCGCGTTCGGGGCGATGCGGAAGGGCGCGCTGTTCATCGACCACACCACCGTTTCAGCGCGCATCGCGCGCCAGCTTTCGGTCGAGGCCGAGGGGCGCGGACTCCTCTGCCTCGACGCTCCCGTATCCGGCGGCGAAGCCGGAGCGCAGAACGGCACGCTGTCGATCATGTGCGGGGGAACCAAGGCCGCGTTCGACGCCGCCGCGCCGGTGATGCAGGCCTATGCCGCGCGCATGGTGCATATCGGCGGCCCCGGGGCGGGGCAGACGACCAAGATGGTCAACCAGATCGCGATCGCCGGGGTGGTCCAGGGGCTCTCCGAGGCGCTGCGCTTCGCACAGGCGTCGAAGCTCGACACCGACAAGGTGTTCGAGGCGGTGTCGGGCGGCGCCGCGGCGAGCTGGCAAATGCTCAACCGCTGGGGCACGATGGCGAAGGACGAGTTCGATTTCGGGTTCGCGGTCGACTGGATGCGCAAGGATCTGGGCCTCGCGCTCGACGAGGCGCGCGTCAATGGCGCGACCTTGCCGGTCGCGAGCCTGGTCGATCAATTTTACGCCGATGTGCAGAAAGCCGGCGGCGGGCGAAAAGACACGAGCTCGCTCGTGACGAGGATGCCGAAGTGAGGGGCATCGAAGAAAAGAACAGCCGTGTCCCCGCGAAGGCGGGGATCCATCTCCGGTCAGTTCAAAATGGCGCCGTCAGGAGAAGGGCTCCCGCCTTCGCGGGAGCACTCAGCTTTTTCAGCTTCAGCAAAGCCGATCATCTCCCAAGTCTCGCTGCCCCTCCCGCCTGCGGGAGGGGATTGCTGGTGCTCGCGGCCCTGACCCTCGCCGCCCCCGCGCACGCCGATACGCTCGTCGACAACATCAACGGCATCACGCTCGACAAGGACGGCAAGCTCGTTCGCTTCACCGGGCTCGTCATCGACACGCAGGGCAAGGTGAAGCAGCTGCTCGACCGCAAGGACAAGCGCCCCGAACGCCCCGATTTCAAACAGGATGGCCAAGGCAAAACCCTCATCCCCGGCCTGATCGACGCGCACGGCCATGTCATGGGTCTGGGCTTCCAGCTGATGCTGCTCGACCTTTCGGACACCAAAAGCCTTGCCGAGGCGCAGGCGGCGATCCGCAAATATGCCGCCGAAAATCCCGAAATGCCGTGGATCATCGGGTCGGGGTGGAATCAGGAGAAATGGGGTCTCGGCCGTTTTCCGACCAGTGCCGACCTCGACGCCGCGGTGCCGAACCGGCCCGTATGGCTCGAACGCGTCGACGGCCACGCCGGCTGGGCGAACACGGCGGCAATGGCTTCCGCGAAGATCACCCCCGCGAGCAAGTCGCCCGAGGGCGGCCGCATCGA
>NZ_DATFFD010000029.1:0-35160 GCF_035250425.1 Sphingopyxis sp. | reverse complement strand
ATATGGCGCTGCGCCTGCGCGAGTTCGGGCATCGCACCACCGCGCTCCGCTCGGTGGCCGGCGGGCTGATTGGCGGCACTTGCGCGGTGGCTGCCGCCTTTGCCGGGCTCGGGCTCTGGAGCCTCGTCATCCAGCGCCTCGTCACCGAGATCCTCGGCGTGGTCCTGTCGCGCGCTTCCTATGACTGGAAACCGGGCTGGCAGTTCAACTTTGCGATCCTGCGCGGCAATCTGATGCTCAATGCCAGTCTGATCTATGTCCAGCTCGCCTTCCTCGCGACGGGGCGCGTGCAGGAAATGGCGATCGGTGCCGGGATCGGGCTCGCCGCCGTGGGTGTCTACCGCACCGCCTGGCGCACCGTCGATCTGATCGGGCGCGGCGCGGTCCAGCCTTTCACCCAGGTCGCGGTGCAGACGTTCGCGCGGGTCAAGGACGACCCTGCCGAGCTGCGCAACGCCTATCGCTGGATGATTTCGCGCGCCTCGGCGCTCTCCTTTCCGGCGCTGGTCGGCTGCGGCGCGCTGGCGCCGGTCGCAATCCCGATCGTGTTCGGTGCAAAATGGAGCGAGGCCGGTGAGCTCGCCCAAATCTTCGCGTTCATGGCCGTGCCCTTCACGCTCAACTTTTTCGCTTCACCCTCGCTCAGCGTACTGGGCGCGTCGCGCAGCCTGATCTCGCTCTCGACCACCCAGCTGGTGCTCGGCGTGATCCTGACGCTCGCGGCGCTACCCTACGGCGTTTTCGCGGTCGCGATCTCCTATGTCGCGCGCGCCTATCTCACCCTGCCGATGCAGATCTGGCTGCTCCGCCGCGCGTCGGGCATCCGTCCGGTCGACACGTTTCGCGCAGTCGGTCCGCCGCTGGTCGCCTCGACGCTGATGGGTGTGGCGCTCGCGGTCGCGGTGCGCCTGCTCGATACCCGTCTGGCGGGCTGGCAGGTGCTGCTGCTGCTCACCGCGACCGGGGCGCTGTTCTACGGGGTCGCGCTGCTCGCCATCTCGAGGACGTGGCGCGGCCGTTTCCTGTTCCTGTTCAAACGCTTCAGAAAGAGCCCGATATGACCAAGAAGACCGCCGACCAGCTCGTCGGCGAACTCGCCCAGCGTTTCGCGCGCGTGCTCGATGCCGTGCTGCCGTCGGGCAAGCTTGCGCTGGTCGACTTTCCCGACCACTCCAATGTCGGCGATTCGGCGATTTGGCTCGGCGAGATGGCCTATCTGCGCAAGCCGGGCCGCCTGCCGGCCTATTATTCGGCGATCGCCGATTTCGACGACGCGGCGTGCCGGGCCGCGATCGGCGACGGGCCGATCCTGATTCATGGCGGCGGCAATATGGGCACGCTCTGGCCCAAGCATGAAGCCTTTCGCCTGCACCTGCTTCGCACGCACCGCGGCCACCCGATCGTCCAGATGCCGCAGTCGATCCATTATGCCGACTCCGCCGCCGCTGCCGAAATGGCCGAGGCGATCCGCGCGCACGGCCAATTCACCCTGCTCGTCCGCGACGCCCGCTCGCTCGCTTTTGCCGAGCAGCATTTCGATTGCGATATCCGGCTTTGCCCCGACGCCGCGCTGATGCTCGGCCGCCAGCGCCGCGATCCCGCCACCGCTCCGGTCTTCGCCCTGCTCCGCACCGACCATGAACGCGCCGCCGGCGAGGCCGCGCTGCCCGCGGGCATCGTCGCCGACGACTGGCTCGAAGAGGATGCCGGCCAGAAACGCCGCCTGCGCCTGTCGCTGGGGCTCGGCCGCCTCCTCACCCGCGATCCGATGGTGCAGCGCGCCGCGCGGCAGCAGCGCCTGGCCGAATGGCGGTTCCAGCGCGGCCTTACGATGCTGTCGACCGGCGAGCTGGTCGTCACCGACCGGCTGCACGCGCACATTCTCTCGCTGCTGCTCGACATTCCGCACGTGCTGCTCGACAACAGCTATGGCAAGGTCGCGGGCTTTGCAGATCAATGGACGGGCGATTATGCGGGGCTGATGCGCGCGACGCACCGCGCCAAAGCCTTTGACATCGCGCTCGCCTGCCGCGCCCCGCAGATCGTGGACGGCTGATCCCCGCCCAAGAGGCCCGCTCAATAAGCGTTGCGGTGCACGAGCACCTGCGCGGTGCGCGCGAGGATCGAAACGTCGCGCAGCAACGACCAGCCATGCTGATATTCGAGATCGGATTCGAGCCGGTCCAGAATATCGCGCTTGGTGTTGGTCGCACCGCGAAACCCGCGGATCTGGGCGAGGCCGGTGATCCCGGGCTTGAGCGCGTGACGGTGCCAATATTGCCGGTCGACCCGCCAGAACAGCTCGTTGCCCGCAGTGGAGCCCAGTGCATGCGGGCGCGGGCCGACGAGGCTCATCTCGCCCGACAACACATTGATCAGCTGCGGCAGCTCGTCGATGCTCGTCGCGCGGATGAAGCGTCCGACGCGCGTGATCCGGTCGTCGTCGCGGCTCGCCGAGCGCGCGCCGTTCGCATCGGTCGTCTCGGCGCGCATGCTGCGGAATTTCAGGATCCGGAAGATGCGGTTGCCGCGCCCCATCCGCTCCTGACGGAAGAACACCGGTCCCGGCGAATCGAGCTTGATCGCCAGCGCCACGATCAACAGCAGTGGCGACAGCAGGATCAGCGCCGGGATCGTCACCGCTAGATCGAGCGCACGCTTCTTCACCCGGTTCGCCCGGTTGAGCGGCCCCCACGACACCACCAGCGTCGTCACCCCGCCGCGCTGGCGCGTGGTCAGCGGCCCCAGTTCGGCAATCTCGGGCATCACAATCTCTCCGACGATATTGACGCCCTTCAGCGCCCGCGCCCATTCGGCCTTGCGCTCGGGCGCACAAACGATCGTCACCCGGTCGTAATCCTGCAGCACGGTGCCGAGACGATCGAGCATATAGGGATCGTCGAGGTCGGTACGGAGCCCCGACGCGCGCGCATCGAGTATCTCGCGATCGAGGTAGGATGCGGGGAGGTTCGCGCCGTCGGCAATGACCAGCTCGGCGGTCATGTCGCCAAAAGCCCGGCGCACGATCCGGCAGATCAATAGCCGCTGCGCCACCAGCAGCGTCCCCGCGGTCACCATGCCCATGCCGATCGCCAGGCGCGGCACCTTGCCGGTGATCCGCAGCGAGAAGGCGACGAGCAGGAACACGAACAGGGTCGTTGCGAACGACAGCAATGTCTGGCGAACGCTTTTGACCGGGCGGGTCAGGCAGCGCGGATTATAGGCCTGATTCTGGAAGGCGATCGCGAAGTGGACAAACAGGGCGCCCAGCATCGCGGTCAGCAATCCGTCCGAGATGTGCCGGGGCTGCTCGATCATCAGCGTCACCGCGAAACCGACCGCGAGCGCGACGGCGTCCAACGCAATGAGCCCCAGACAGAGCCATATCTTGGCATCGCGCCGCGCCGCTTTCGCGAGCGGCGTTCGAACGGGTGCGCCTTGGAGCGCCAAGTCGATCTTGGTCATGGGATGGGGAGGCTCCCTGAATTTGCATGATCTTGTTGCGATGCAACATGTCCTAAGCATCAGGGAATTCAAGTCGGCCGCGCGAGCATGTGCCGGATACAGGATGATCCGTGCGGATACCATCTGGTAACCGCGACGAACCGCTCGGGCAGCGCGGCCGCCCGAGCGGTTCGCATATCAGAAGGCTGCAGTCACACTGGCCACAACGGCGGCATCGGCAATCGAACCGGTCCCGCCCCCGCCCTTGCTGAAATTGGGTTGCAGGCGCGCCGCCTCGGCCTTGCCGATGTCCGTATCGACATAGGACAGGCCCAGCGTCAGGTTGCGCCAGCTGGCATCCATGCCGAGTGACCAGTCCCAGTAACGGCCCGTCGGGGCAACGCTGGTGCCGTTGGGGCCGAGTCCGGGATTGCCGTCCGAGTGGCCGATATGCGCCTTTGCGGTGAATGGCGTGCCGGGGATGGCGACCGCCCCGTCGCCCCATAGATAGAGATTGTCGTCGCTCTGCCCGCGGCTGTTCGGCGCGTTCAAAACATTGGCGAGCGCATGTTGCTTCGGCGCATAAGCGGCCCCGGCGGTCCAGGTCGCCGGTCCGGCCGTACCCGTCAGCTTCACATAAGGCTCGGCGAAATCGGATTCATCGGCGCCGCCCGGATACATGTACCAGACGAGGCCGGCATCGAGCGCGGCCTTGTCGCTGAGCGGCAATTTATAGCCGCCGATCAGGTCGAGTTCCATATTGGCACCCCCGAAGGTTCCCCAGCCCGCGAGGTTCGATGCCCACACGCCGGCATAGAGGCCGCTTTGATGGGTCAGCGTCAGGCCGCCCTGAACGGCCATTTCTTCGTCGGACTGCGACACGCCGCGGAAACGGTAGTCGGACGCGATGGTCGCGGATCCCGTGATCGTGACGGATTTTGCTTCTTCCCCCCGTGCGAAAGCGGCGACCGGCAAAAGTCCCGCGAGAAGCGCGGCGGCTGAAATAATGATCTTCATATTGTCCTCAAATCTGGCCTCTTCGGGAATGGAGAGGTTCGCGAGGACGCCCAACTAGATCAGCGCGACATTGGAAATCGAGAGCAGCGGACGCTCCTTTGCATAGTGTTTTCGTTATGCGCCGGGTCGCTCATTGGTCGGCGAAAACGGCGTATCGGGAGCCGGCGCAGGCTGGCGTCTCCATCGCTCGGAAACCTCGACGGTTTCCCACAATCCCGGCCCAACAAACAGCAAGGCGCTTCCGACGCTCGCGCTGAGGAAGGTCGCCGCCGACAGGAGGATCATCAGCGCGCCCGAGTCGCGCGGTGCGGTGATCAGCGCCATATGATGGAGCCGGAGCGCGAACAGCCAGCCTATGCCGAACAGGACGATGCCCAGAGCGCGCAGCCCGATATTGGCGGCGCGCGTTTCATGCCATTTCTTCATCTTGCAACCTCCAGCGGGAGGCCGCTCAATTACGCATCATCGCGTAGGAATTCGAGATCGGGAAAGGCGCGCGCGCATTGAGATTTCGTATAATTTCGCTGGCTCAGGGGCGGCGCCGGCATCTCAGCCCATCTTGTCGGCGAGGAAGGCAACCAAAGCCACCGTCGCACACATATAGATTGTGATTTTCGATGGCCCTTGGGCGCCCAGCCAGTCAATAACCCGGTCGCGCGTCGACTGCTGCGGAGCGCCGGATGGCCGTTTGGAATCGTCGCTTATCATGGCGACTCATTTAAGGGCTCTCGCCATTTGAAATCGAGAGCGGGTCAGTCCCAAGTCCATATGATCGGCATAGTTTCGGCACGATTCAATCGCCGGGCGTATCGCCAACCGACCGCAGACGATAGCCGATGCCGAGTTCGTTGTTGATGATTTGCGGTTGTTGCGGATCGGTCTCCAGCTTCTGGCGCAGGGTGCGGACGAGGACGCGCAGATATTCGACATGATGCTCGGCCTCGTGCGGCCAGACCTCCGCCATGATCTGGTTGTGCGTGATGACCCGCCCCGGGTGCCGCGCGAGCTGGGCCAGCACCGCATATTCCTTCGGAGTCAGATGAACCTCGTGGCCCGCCTTGACGACGGTGCGCGCGATGAGGTCGATCGTCACATCGCCCGCGGTCACCGCCAGCATCCCGCCGTCGCGGGTCATGCGGTTACGCAACGCGACCCTTACGCGCGCGAGCAATTCGTCGGTGTCGAAGGGTTTGGTCAGATAGTCGTCGGCACCCAGATCGAGCGCGGCCACCTTCTGGTCGGTCGCGTCGCGCGCCGAGACGACGATCAGCGTCGTGTCCGACTGCTGTTTGACAAGGGGGACAAGCTCCAGCCCGTCGCGATCGGGCAGGCCGAGATCGAGCAGCACGATGTCGGGGCGCTCCTCGCGAAGCAGTTCGAGCGCTTCGCGGGCACTCTCGGCTTCGACGATCGCATAGTCGGCGCGCGCCAGCGCGGCATGGATCAGCCGGCGGATATGCAGCTCGTCGTCCACCACCAATATCTTGTGACGCACTTTCATGGCTGTTCCTTGTCGTCCAGATGCGTGATGATCAGCCGCTCGGGGATGCGGATGGTGAAGCAGGCGCCGTGCGGATCTTCATTGTTGCTCGCCTCGACCGACAGCCCCATCGCCTCGGCAAATCCCTTGACGATCGCGAGCCCGAGGCCGGTGCCGTGCTTCGCGCGATCGCTGCCCTCGAGACGGGTGAAGGTTTCGAAGACGCGCTTCTCGTTTCCGGGCGCGATCCCCGGCCCCTGATCGATGATCGACATCGATATGGCATCGGCGGCGCGCCGCGCGCGAATGACGATCGGCGTGCCGGGGTCGGCATAGCGCCCGGCATTGTCGAGCAGATTGATCAGGCAATGGTGGAGCAGCACCGGATCGACCCGCACCAGCGGAATATTGGGCGAAATATCGACCTTGACCTCATGCCCCAGCAGCGACGCCCGCGTGTCGTGCGCCGCGCTGGCGGCGGCGTCGAACAGATCGGTGGCCTCGACCTTCATCGGCAGCGCGCCTGCCTCGACACGCGCCATGTCGAGCAGGTTCGACACAAAACGGTTGAGGCGAAGCGCTTCGGTCTCGATCGTCTCGGCCAGCAGCGCCGAGGGATTGCGACGGATTTCCTGCGCGGCCGAGAGGATCGTCGTGAGCGGGGTCCGAAGGTCGTGGCTGACCGACGACAGCAGCGCCGAGCGCAGCCGGTCGCGTTCGTCGACCTGCCGGGTGCGAAGCGATTCTTCCTCAAGCTCCATGCGGTCGAGCGCGATCGACGCCTGATCGAGGAGGCTCATCAACAGCGGCACCTGGTCAGAGCGGACGGGCTCGCGCGCGTCGTCGCGCGTCATGCCGAGCACGCCGAGCACGCCGCGCGTCGTGCGCAGCGGATGGAAGAGCCAGTCCGACGCGGTGAGGGTCGATGACCCGCGTCCGGCGGGCTGTTCATTGTCCATCGCCCACTGCGCCGCCGCGCGCTCGATTTGCTCGAGCCGGTCTTCGGGCGGAACCGCGGCGCGCAGCATCGGGCCGTCGGCCGACGGAAGCAACAGCGCGGTGCGGACATCGAGAAGCCGCCCGACCTCGGCGCAGATGGCGTGCATCAGCGTCTCCTGGTCGGGCGCCGCGGTCAGCAGCCGCGAGAAGCTGGCGAGCGCGGCGTTCTGCCGCGCGCTCGTTTGGGCCAGGTCGGCCTGCGCCCGCACGCGCGCGGCGAACTGGCTGGTCACGACGGCGACCCCGAGCAGCACGAGGATGCTGACGACATTTTCGGGATTGTTGACGGTCAGCGTGCCGGTCGGCGGCAGGAAGAAGAAATTATAGGCGAGGCTCGACGCCAGGCCCGCGAACAGGCCCGCGCGCAGCCCGAAGGTCGCCGCGGCGAACATCACCGGCACCAGATAGAGCAAGGCGATATTGCCAAGGTCGATCGCGGCGAGGAGCAGGCGCGCGAGTGCCGTCATCGCGGCGACCATGACCAGTGACCAGACATAATCGGCCGGCCGGCCCCAGCGTCCGGGGGGGACGATCCGGATGCGCGGTTGCCCGGGCTTTGCGGCAGGCTCGCCCGGCAGGACATGGACAGCGACATCGTCGATCGTCCGCACAAGCTGGTCGACCACCGATCCGTAACGCATCTCGAACCACCACGGGCGGCTCGACTTGCCGATGACGATCTGCGTCGCGCGCGCGTCGCCGGCAAAGGCACGCAGCCCTTCGACGACGCTCGCCGCCGGGACCGTCGCGGTCGAGGCGCCGAGCCGCGAGGCGAGCGCGAGCGTGTCGGCGAGCTGCCGACGATCGTCGTCGGTCATGCCCTGGCTGCGCCGCGTCTCGATATAGACCGCGCTCCACGGCGCCTTGAGCGCGTCGGCGAGCCGCTTGCCCGCGCGGACGAGCTCGGCGGCGACCGGGAGCTCGCTGACCGCGACGACGATCCGTTCGCCGACCGCGAAGCTGCCCGCGAGCGCATGGCTGCGCACATGCTCGAGCATCTGCGCATCGACCGCCTGCGCCGCGCGGCGCAGCGCGAGTTCGCGCAGCGCGGTCAGGTTCGATTTCGAGAAGAAATGCGTCAGCGCGCGGCTGGCTTCCTGCGGGATATAGACCTTGCCCTCGCGCAGCCGCTCGATCAGCTCGTCGGGCGGGATGTCGACAACCTCGATCTCGGCATTTTCGAGGATCGAGTCGGGCACCGTTTCGCGGACACGCACGCGGGTGAAGGAGGCAACGACGTCGTTCAGGCTCTCGACATGCTGGATATTGATCGTCGAATAGACGTCGATGCCCGCATCGAGCAGTTCCTCGACATCCTGATACCGCTTGGGATGCCGGCTGCCGGGCGCGTTGGTGTGCGCAAGCTCGTCCACCAGAACGAGCCCGGGGCGGCGTTCGAGAATCGCGTCGATGTCCATTTCGCCAAGACTATGGCCCTGATGATCGACGTCGCGGCGCGCGATGACCTCGTGGCCGTGGACGAGCGCCTCGGTCTCGCGCCGGCCGTGCGTTTCGACCACCCCGATCACGACATCGACCCCGGCCTCGCGCCGTTGCCGTCCGTCGGTGAGCATTTCCCACGTCTTGCCGACTCCGGGCGCGGCGCCGAGGAAGACCTTGAGACGGCCACGGCCTTCCTGCGCCGCCTGACGCAGGAAGGTTTCGGGGGATGGTCGATCATTTCCTGTCACGCGGCGGGTTTAGCCCCAAAAGCATCGAGCCGTCGATTGAGCTTGAACAGATTGACGCGCGGCTCGCCGAGAAAGCCGAGCAGCGGCCGTTCGACGCTCTGCTCGACCAAGCCGCGAACGGCGGCCGGAGCGAGCCCCCGTGCCTTTGCGACGCGATCGACCTGATAGAAGGCGGCCTCGGGCGAGATGTCGGGATCGAGCCCCGAACCCGACGCCGTGACCATGTCGGACGGAACCGCCTTGCCGGGTTCGGCGGTCTTCAATTTTTCGACATCACCCTTCACGCGGTCGACGAGCGCCTGCGAGGTCGGGCCGAGATTCGACCCCGACGAGGCAAGCCCGTCATAGCCGTCGCCAGCCGCCGACGGACGCGTGTTGAAATAGCGCTCCGACGTAAAGGCCTGGCCGACCACGGTCGAGCCGACGATCTTGCCATTCTCCTCGACGAGGCTGCCGTTCGCCTGGCTCGGGAAGAGCGCTTGCCCGATGCCGGTGAGCGCCAGCGGGTAAGCGAGCCCGAGGAGCAGCGCGAAGAGCAGCGTCATGACAAGCGCCGGACGCAGCGAGGTGATAAAATCCTTGTTCATTGTCATATCCTCAGACGAGACCCAGGCCGCCGACCGCGAGGTCGATCAGCTTGATGCCGACAAAAGGCGCCACAAGGCCGCCAAGGCCATAGACGGCGAGGTTGCGCGCGAGCAGCGGCCCCGCGCCCATCGGGCGATAGGTCACGCCCTTGAGCGCCAGCGGAACGAGCAGCGGGATGATCAGCGCGTTGAAGATGATCGCCGACAGGATCGCGCTCTCGGGGCTGGTCAGCCCCATCACGTTGAGCACGCCGAGGCCCGGATAAAGCACGATGAACATCGCGGGGATGATCGCGAAATATTTCGCGACATCATTGGCGACCGAGAAGGTCGTCAGCGCCCCGCGCGTCATCAGCAATTGCTTGCCGAGCCCGACAACCTCGATCAGCTTGGTCGGATCGCTGTCGAGATCGACCATATTGCCCGCCTCGCGCGCCGCCTGCGTCCCGGTGTTCATCGCGACCCCGACGTCGGCCTGCGCAAGCGCCGGCGCGTCGTTGGTGCCGTCGCCGCACATCGCGACGAGCCGCCCGCCCGCCTGTTCCTTGCGGATCAGCTCGAGCTTGTCCTCGGGCGTCGCCTGCGCGAGGAAATCGTCGACCCCCGCCTCGGCGGCGATCGCCGCGGCGGTGAGCGGATTGTCGCCGGTGATCATCACCGTGCGGATGCCCATCGCGCGCAGCTCGCCGAAGCGTTCGCGAATGCCCGCCTTGACGATGTCCTTGAGGAAGATCGCGCCGAGCAATTGCCCGTCCTTCGCGACCGCGAGCGGCGTACCGCCCGCGCGCGCGATCTCGTCGGTAATGCGGCGGAGTTCGGTCGCGGCGGCGGTCGCCTCCGCGCCCGGATTGGCTTTGAGGACCGAATCGACCGCGCCCTTCTGGATCACGCTGCCCGCAAGCTTGATGCCCGAGATGCGGGTCTGCGCGGTAAAGGGAATGATCTCGGCGCCCTCCGGCAAGTCGGTCATCGTCTGGCCGAATTTCTCGCGCGCCAGTGCGACGATCGAGCGGCCCTCGGGGGTTTCGTCGGCGAGGCTGGCGAGCAGCGCGGCCTCCGAAAGGACCGTCATCGACTGGCCGCCCACTGGACGGAATTCGGTTGCCTGCCGGTCGCCGACAGTGATCGTGCCGGTCTTGTCGAGCAGCAGGACATCGACGTCGCCCGCCGCCTCGACCGCGCGCCCCGATTTCGCGAGCACGTTGAAGCGCACGAGGCGGTCCATGCCCGCGATGCCGATGGCAGAGAGCAAAGCCGCGATCGTCGTCGGAATGAGCGTGATCAGCAGCGCCGCGAGGATCGCGACGGGGATGCTGCCGCCGGCATAGTTCGCAAAGGCCGGGATCGTGCCGACCGCGATCAGGAAGATGATCGTGAGGCCAACGAGCAGCAGGGTCAGCGCGATTTCGTTCGGCGTCTTCTGCCGCTCGGCGCCTTCGACGAGCGCGATCATTCGGTCGAGAAAGCCCTGCCCCGGATTGACGGTCACCTGGACGCGGATTTCGTCGGAGATGACGCGCGTGCCCGCGGTGACCGCCGAACGGTCGCCGCCGGCCTCACGGATCACCGGCGCGCTTTCGCCGGTGATTGCCGCTTCGTTGACCGACGCAACGCCGCCGATGACTTCGCCGTCCGACGGGATCAGGTCGCCCGTCTCGACGAGCACGATGTCGCCGACCCGGAGCGCGCTGGCGGGAACATTTTCATACGCCTTCCCTTCGCCCTTCAGCCGCTTGGCCGTGAGTTCGGCCTTGGTGGCGCGGAGCGAGGCGGCTTGCGCCTTGCCGCGCCCCTCGGCGAGCGCCTCGGCGAAGGTGCCGAAGAGCACCGTCAGCCAGAGCCAGATCACGAGCTGCAGCTTGAAGCCGGTGGCCAGGCTGTCCTGACCGACGACGAGCAACAGCGTCAGCAAGGTCGCGACGACCGCGGTGGTGAACATCACCGGGTTGCGGATCAGCTCCCTGGGATTGAGTTTGCGGAAGGCGTCGCCGATCGCCGGAACGATCAGCTCTGCCGTGAACAATGATTTTTGTACGGACCGAGCCATGTGCTTAGGTTCCTTAAAAGAGCTGTCCGTGGATCATCGCGAGATGATCGGCGATGGGACCGAGCGCGAGGCCGGGCAGGAAGGTCAGGCCGCCGACGATCAGCACGATGCCGATCAAGAGGCCCGTCCAGAGCGGCCCCGTCGTCGGGAAGCTGCCCGCCGATTCGGGCGTATATTTCTTCGCCGCCAGGCCGCCCGCGATGGCCAGCATGGGGATGATGATGAAGAAACGGCCGATCCACATCGCAACGCCCAGCATGAGGTTATAGAAAGGCGTGTTGGCGGTGAGGCCCGCAAAGGCCGACCCGTTGTTCGCGACCGCGCTGGTGAAGGCGTAGAGGATTTCCGAGAAGCCATGCGGTCCTTTGTTGAGCGGACCCGCCAGCCCCGCCTCGGTCACCGACGCGATCGCCGTGAAGCCGAGGATGATGAGCGGCAGGACCGCGATCGCGAGCACCGCGAGCTTGACCTCGCGCGCCTCGATCTTCTTGCCGACATATTCGGGGGTACGCCCCACCATCAGCCCGGCGACGAAGATCGCGAGGATCGCGAAGAGCAGGAAGCCATAGATACCCGCGCCGACGCCGCCGATGACGACTTCGCCCAGCTGCATGTTGAACAGCGGGATCATCCCGCCGAGAGCGGTAAAGCTGTCGTGCATCGCATTGACCGCGCCGCACGACGCCGCGGTGGTGACGACCGAGAAAAGCGACGAGGCGGCGATGCCGAAGCGGACTTCCTTGCCCTCCATATTGCCGCCCATGGCGCCAAGGTCGTGGAGAATCGGATTGCCCGCGGCTTCCTGCCAATAGGTGATAGTGACCCCGGCGAGGAAGATCGTCACCATCGCGGCGAGGATCGCCCAGCCCTGACGCTGGTTGCCGACCGCCTTGCCGAAGGTCCAGGTCAGGCCGAAACCGATCGTGAAGATCGACAGCATCTGGACGAGGTTGGTGAGCGCGGTCGGATTCTCGAACGGATGCGCCGAGTTGGCGTTGAAGAAGCCGCCGCCATTGGTGCCGAGCATCTTGATCGCTTCCTGGCTTGCGACCGGGCCAAGCGCGAGCGTCTGCTTGACGCCCTCGAGCGTCGTCACATCGACCGAACCCGCCAGCGTCTGCGGCACGCCGTTTGCGATATAGAAGATCGCGATGGCGACGCAGAGCGGGAGCAGCAGGTAAAGCGTCACGCGCGTCATATCGGCCCAGAAATTGCCGATCGTCTTCACCTCGCGCCGCGCGAAACCGCGGAACAGCGCGAAGGCGAGCGCGATGCCCGTCGCCGCCGACAGGAAGTTGTGAATGGTGAGGCCCAGCATCTGCGACAGGTTCGACAGCGTCGATTCGCCGCCATAGCTTTGCCAGTTGGTGTTGGTCGTGAAGCTGACCGCGGTGTTGAACGCGAGATGCTCGCTGACCCCGTCGAACCCAAGCGGATTGAGCGGTAGCGCGCCCTGCAGGCGCAGGACGGTGTATGTAAAGAGCAGCAGCGTCGCGTTGAAGATCAGCATGTGGACCGCATAACGGCGCCATCCCTGCTCTTCATTGGGGTCGATGCCCGACAGGCGATAGAAGCCCGTTTCGACCGGGCCGAGCACGCGGTGCAGCGGCGTCCGTCGCCCTTCGTAGAGCACGAAGAGCCACTGGCCCATCGGCTTGCAGAGCAGGAGCAGGATTGCGATGAACGCGATGATGAGAAACCATCCCTGAAAGGTCATGCGTTCGCCTCCCTCAGAAGCGTTCGGGCCGCGCAAGCACGGCCACGAGATAGATGAGAAGGCCGAGCGCGGTGGCGCCCGCGAGCCAAAGGTCGAGTGTCATGGATATCGTTCCCTCACGCGTCGTCGCACAGACGCGAATAGCCGAGGCTAGCCGCGACCAGGCCGAGGATGAGACCGATCCAGAGAATGTCCTGCATGGGTTTGCTCCAGCAAGGCGCCGGCCACGGGGCGTGGCACGAGTCGTCTGCGGATCCTCAAATAGGAGAGGCACGCGTTTGAATGCGAGAGACCGAAAACTATGAGAGCATAGTATTCTCATATGATTTCGCTGTTTTTTGCATTGCGGCGCGCCAGAAGGGGCATCGCGTCGATCTCGGCGGGGCTGGGCGTCTCCTATCGGCCCGGCCAACCGGGCGCCGATATCGAAGCCTATGGCGCAATGGTCGCCGACGTCACGCGGGATTGGGATGCGACATTGCTCTTCGAACCCGGGCGCTTCATCGCGGCGTGCAGCCTAGCGAGGTTGATGGGCCATCGCTGGCGCGGTGAGTGGCAGTCGACGGCGGCGAGAGCCGGACGTTCGAAATCGGGTTGATCGATCGTCACGGCGCGGCGTTGAAGTCCGCCACCAGGTCGAAGCGGTCGCCGCGAAACAGTTGCCGCACATGCGTCACGACGCGCCCCGCACGCCACGTCGTGCGGTCGAGTTCGAGGCACGCCGCACCCACACCGATCGTCAACAGCGCCGCTTCCTTGCGTGTCGGGGTCACCGCGCGGATCACATGGCGCGCCTGCGTCCAGGGGATATGGCCGAGCAGCCACGTTCCGGGCGCTTCCCTGGCAAAATCCGCGTCCGCCGCCTCGGGCACCTCGCCGAGCGCGATGAAGCGGCGTTCGAGCGCAAAGGCTTCGCCCGCCGCGATATGCACGCCCTCGATGCGCAGCGCCGGACCGGAGAGCGGATCGTCGCCTGCGCTGGCGGTTTCGAGCGACGCCAGTTCCCAGCGATAGACCTGGCCGCGCGCCGCGATCAGCTCGGCGAGGTCGGGCACGGTCATCACCGCCGAATGGACCGGCGGACGCGCCACGAACGTCCCCGCCTTGCGGCGCCGTTCGACGAGCCCCGATGCGGCGAGTTCGCCGAGCGCCTTGCTCACCGTCGCGCGCGCGCAGCCGTAGCGCGCGGCGAGTTCCTGTTCGGTCGGCACGCGATCGCCGGGACGCCATTCGCCCGACTGGATCGAGGCGGCGATCTCTTCGCGGATGCGCCGGGCGGGGTTCACGCGAGCAGCCGCGCGACGCAGGCGCGATAGGCGTCACCGATCGCGTCGGCACCCACATGGCGTCCCTTTTCGACGCGCTTGCTGCCCGCGCGCCACACGCTGTCCACCGCGCCCGCGCGCGCGGCGAAAATCCAACGGTCGAGCAGGGTCGCATCGTCGGCGCCGGCAAAGGCGGGGTGATCGAGGTCGAGTGAAACGATGTCCGCCGCATGGCCGACGGCCAGCCCGGCGGGCACCTTCAGCGCCTGCGCGCCGCCCTGCACCGCGCGCGCAAACAGATTCGCGCCGACGAAGGGCGAGGCCTCGTCCGCCAGCAACGCGCGGGCGCGCTGCGCCAGGCGCTGCGAATATTCGAGCGCGCGAAGTTCCTGCGCCGCGTCGACGAGGATGTTGCTGTCGGTCCCGATCCCGAAGCGCCCGCCCGCGGCGAGATAATCGACCGCCGGAAAAATGCCGTCGCCCAGATTGCCCTCGGTGATCGGGCACAGCCCGGCAACCGCGCCGCTCGCGGCGAGGCGCGGCACTTCGCGTTCATCGAGGTGGGTCGAGTGGATCAGGCACCAGCGGTCGTCGACTCCGGCATTGTCGAGCAACCACTCGACAGGGCGCGCGCCGCTCCACGCGATGCAGTCGGCGACCTCCTTCACCTGCTCGGCCGCATGGATATGCACCGGACCCGTCGGCGAAAGCGCCAACAACGCCGCGAGCTCGTCAGGCGTCACGGCGCGAAGCGAGTGCGGCGCGATACCGATATTGGCGTCGCCGGAGAGCTTCGGCCGCGAAGCGTCAAGCAGCGCGGCAAAGCCGTCGACGTCGTTGAGAAAACGCCGCTGTCCAGGGCTCGGCGGCGCCGCGCCGAAATTGCCATACGCGTAGAAGACGGGGAGCAACGTCAGGCCGATGCCAGCCTCGCCACTCGCCTGCGCAATCGCCCCCGCCATCTCGGCGCGATCGGCATAGGCCGCGCCCGCCGGGTCGTGGTGCAGATAATGAAACTCGCCGACGCGGGTGAAGCCCGTTTCGAGCATCTCGGCATAGGCCTGCGCGGTGATCGCCGCGACATCGTCGGGGGTCAGCCGATCGAGGAAGCGGTACATGGTCTCGCGCCAGCTCCAGAAATTATCGTCGGGCCGGCTGCGGCGCTCCGAAAGCCCCGCCATGCCGCGCTGGAAACCATGGCTGTGGACGTTGCAGAGGCCCGGAAGCCCGACGCGATGGCGCTCGTCCTCACGTTCCGCCGCGACGCCGGTTTCGATCGATGCGATCCGGCCGTCTGCAACGCCCAGCCGCACATCCTTCGTCCAGCCATTGTCGATCCACGCGCGTTCGAACCAGAGAGCCATCGTCGTTCGTCCTCATATTATGTCTAGACATAATGGCGCATTCGAACGACACTGTCCAGATGGAGCAACTCTGGACGAACGCCCGACTCGCAACGATGGCCGACGACACCCTCGGCTTGATCGACGATGGCGTCGTCGCGGCAAAGGGCGGCCGGATCGTCTACGCCGGCCCCGCCGAGGGCGCCCCGGCGACCGCGCAAAAAGTTACCGACTGCGAAGGCCGGTTGATCACCCCCGGCCTCATCGACTGCCACACCCACCTCGTCCACGGCGGCAATCGCGCCAATGAATGGGCGATGCGGCTTGCGGGCGCGAGCTATGAGGAGATCGCGCGCGCGGGCGGCGGCATCGTCTCGACGATGCGTGCGACGCGCGAGGCGAGCGAAGCCCAGTTGGTCGATAGCGCCCTCCCCCGCCTCGACGCGCTGATCGCCGAAGGCGTCACGACGATCGAGATCAAGTCGGGCTACGGCCTGTCGACGAACGACGAACTCAAGATGCTCCGCGCCGCGCGCGCGCTCGCCGGACGCCGCAACATTCGCGTCGAGCCGACCTTCCTCGGCGCGCATGCGCTACCCCCCGAATATAAGGGCGACAGCAACGCCTATATCGATCTCGTCGTGGGCGAAATGATTCCCGCCGCCGCGCCGCTCGCAACCGCGGTCGATGCGTTCTGCGAAGGCATCGGCTTTTCGCCCGACCAGTGCGCGCGGGTCTTCGCGGCGGCCAAGGCGCACGGTCTTGCGGTCAAGCTCCACGCCGAACAATTGTCGGCGCTCCACGGCAGCGCGCTTGCGGCGCGGCATGGCGCGCTGTCGGCCGACCATCTCGAACATGCGAGTGACGACGACGTCCGCGCGATGGCTGCGGCGGGCACCGTCGCGGTGCTGCTTCCCGGCGCCTATTATTTCATGCGCGAGACGAAGCTGCCGCCGATCGAGGCGATGCGCCGTCATGGCACCCGCATCGCGCTCGCGACCGACAACAACCCCGGCACCTCCCCGACGACCTCGCTGCTGCTCATGCTCAACATGGGCGCGACCTTGTTCGGGCTGACGGTGGTCGAGGCGCTGCGCGGCGTCACCGCGAACGCCGCCGCCGCGCTCGGCCTGTCCGCCGAGATCGGCACGCTCGAGCCCGGCAAAGCATGCGACCTCGCGATCTGGGACGTCACCGACCCCGCCGAGCTCGTCTACCGCATCGGCTTCAACCCGCTTCACCAACGCATCAAGGACGGACAATGATCATCACCCCCGGCGCCATGACGCTCGCCGACTGGCGCGAAATATATGAGGGCGCGAGCGCCGAACTGAGCACCGATGCATGGGCCGCGATCGACGCGAGCGCCGCTGCGGTCGCGCGCATCGTCGCCAAGGGCGCGCCCGTCTATGGCATCAACACCGGTTTCGGAAAGCTCGCGAGCGTGCGCATCGCCGACGACGATCTCGCGACGCTCCAGCGCAATATCGTGCTCAGCCACGCCGCGGGCACCGGCGCCCCGTCGCCCGCCCCGATCGTGCGACTAATGATGGCATTGAAGCTCGCGAGCTTCGGCATGGGCGCGTCGGGCGTGCGGCGCGAGACCGTCGCGATGATCGAGGCGATGCTCGCGAAGGGATTGACCCCGGCCGTCCCATCGCAGGGCTCGGTCGGCGCGAGCGGCGACCTTGCGCCGCTGTCGCATATGGCCGCCGCGATGATCGGCGTCGGCGCGATCGAGGTGGACGGCAAAGCCTTGCCCGCGGCCGATGCGCTGGCGCAGGCTGGCCTCGCCCCGCTCGACCTCGGCCCGAAGGAGGGTCTCGCGCTGCTCAACGGCACCCAATTCTCCACCGCCAACGCGCTCGCCGGGCTGTTCCGTGCCGAGACCGTCTTCCGCTCGGCGCTGATCACCGGCGCGCTCTCGACCGAAGCCGCCAAGGGCTCCGACGCACCCTTCGACGCACGCATCCATGCGCTGCGCGGCCATGCGGGACAGCGCGAGGTCGGCGATGCGCTGCGCACGCTGATGGCGGGATCGGCGATCCGCGCCTCGCACGCGGAGGGCGACCCGCGCGTGCAGGATCCATACTGCCTCCGCTGCCAGCCGCAGGTGATGGGCGCCGTCCTCGACCTGCTCCGTCAGGCCGCGACGACGCTCGGCATCGAGGCGAACGGCGTCTCGGACAACCCGCTGATCTTCGCCGACGCTGGCCCGTTTGGGGACGAGGCGCTGTCGGGCGGCAATTTCCACGCCGAGCCCGTCGCCTTCGCCGCCGACATGATCGCGATGGCGCTGTGCGAGATCGGCTCGATTTCGGAGCGCCGCATCGCGATGCTCGTCGACCCCGCGCTCTCGGGGCTGCCCGCCTTCCTCACCCCGCGCCCCGGTCTCAACTCGGGCTTCATGATCCCGCAGGTCACTGCCGCCGCGCTCGTCAGCGAAAACAAGCAGCGCGCTTATCCCGCCAGCGTCGACTCGATTCCGACCTCGGCCAATCAGGAGGATCATGTCTCGATGGCCGCGCACGGCGCGCGCCGCCTGCTCGACATGGCCGACAATGTCAGCGCGGTGATCGGGATCGAACTGCTCGCGGCGTGTCAGGGCATCGACTTCCACGCACCGCTGAAATCGAGCGATGCGCTGGAGGCCGCGCACAAGCATCTGCGCGTCGAGGTTCCCACGCTCGAAGACGACCGCCATTTCCATCCTGATATGGAGGCCGCCACCGCGCTGATCCGCACGGGCAGCCTTGTCGCGGCGGTTCCGGCGAACCTGCCGGGTCTCGGCTGATGGACTGGCTGCGCGTCCATCGCGGCGACGCACCGCTCGTCATCGCCTTCCCGCATGGCGGCACCGACCTTGCGGGCTTCGACGAGCAATATGCTTCGCCCTGGCACGCGCAGATCGACACCGACTGGTGGATCGCCGAACTCTACGCCTTCGCTGCCGATCGAGGCGCGACGCTGGTTGCTACCGATATCTCGCGGAGCGTGATCGACATGAACCGCGATCCCTCGGGCGCGTCGCTCTATCCCGGACAGGCGACGACCGAACTCTGCCCGACGACGACCTTCGACGGCGAGCCGCTCTATCGCTTCGGCGAACCCGACGAAGCCGCGATCACGCAGCGGCTGAGCCTCTATCACCGCCCCTATCACGACGCGCTCACCGCCGAGCTCGACCGGCTGAAGGGCGAGCACGGCAAGGTCGTCCTTTACGACGCCCATTCGATCCGCAGCCGCGTCCCGCGCCTGTTCGACGGCGAGCTGCCGCAGTTCAACATCGGCACCAACAATGGCGCGACCTGCGCCCCCGAACTCGAAACCGTCGTTGCGAACATCTGCGCCGCGAGCGGCAAGAGCCATGTGGTCAACGGCCGCTTCAAGGGCGGCTGGACGACGCGCCACTATGGCCGCCCCGACGACGGCATCCACGCGATCCAGATGGAACTCGCGCAGCGCGGTTACATGACCGAGCCGGCCGAAATCACGCACGCCAACTGGCCATCCCCCATCGATCCAAACCCCGCGATCCGGCCCGTGCTGGAGCAAGTGATCGCCGCCGCCCTCGACTTTGCGACAGATAAATAGGGACAGTCCCTATTTATTTGCTCAAGCAGAAAGGAAGACCATGACCACCCGCCCCCTCAATCAGAGGCTGGACAACAGCCGCGTGATCCGCCCCGCGACGGGGACCGAGATCAGCGCGAAAAGCTGGCTCACCGAAGCGCCGATGCGGATGCTGATGAACAACCTGCATCCCGACGTCGCCGAGGCGCCGCACGAACTTGTCGTCTATGGCGGCATCGGCCGCGCCGCGCGTGACTGGGAAAGCTATGACCGGATCGTCGAGACGCTGAAGCGGCTGGAGGGCGACGAAACCCTGCTCATCCAGTCGGGCAAGCCCGTCGGCGTCTTCCGCACCCACGAAAACGCCCCGCGCGTGCTGCTCGCCAATTCGAACCTCGTCCCCGAATGGGCGAATTGGGAGCATTTCCACGAGCTCGATAAAAAGGGGCTGATGATGTACGGCCAGATGACCGCCGGCAGCTGGATCTATATCGGCAGCCAGGGCATCGTGCAGGGCACCTACGAAACCTTCGTCGAAATGGGCCGTCAGCATTATGGCGGCAGCCTTGCGGGCCGTTGGCTGCTCACCGCGGGCCTCGGTGGAATGGGCGGCGCGCAGCCGCTCGCGGCGGTAATGGCGGGCGCGAGCTGTCTTGCGATCGAATGCCAGCCGAGCCGCATCGAGATGCGCCTGCGCACGGGCTATCTCGACAAGCAGGCGTCGAGCATCGACGAGGCGATCGCGATGATCGAGGAGGCCCACGCCGGGGGCAAGCCCGTCTCGGTCGGCCTGCTCGGCAACGCCGCCGAAATCCTGCCCGAAATCTTCCGCCGCGGTATCCGCCCCGACCTGCTCACCGACCAGACCTCGGCGCACGATCCGGTCAACGGCTACCTCCCCGCGGGCTGGACGCTCGACGAGTGGTTTTCGAAGCGCGAGAGCGATCCCGCCGCCGTGGCAAAAGCCGCCAAAGCGTCGATGGCGGTGCATGTGCGGGCGATGCTCGACCTGCAGGCCGCGGGCGTACCGACCACCGATTATGGCAACAATATCCGCCAGGTGGCGAAGGATGAGGGTGTCGAAAATGCCTTCGACTTCCCCGGCTTCGTCCCCGCCTATGTCCGCCCGCTCTTCTGCCGCGGTATCGGTCCCTTCCGCTGGGTGGCGCTCTCGGGCGATCCCGAGGATATCTACAAGACCGACGCCAAGGTGAAGGAACTGCTTCCCGACAATAAGCATCTCCACAACTGGCTCGATATGGCGCGCGAGAAGATCCAGTTCCAGGGTCTGCCCGCGCGCATCTGCTGGGTCGGGCTCGGCGACCGCCACCGGCTCGGCCTTGCTTTCAACGAGATGGTCGCGTCGGGTGAACTCAAAGCGCCTGTCGTGATCGGCCGCGATCATCTGGATTCGGGCTCGGTCGCCTCGCCCAACCGCGAGACCGAGGCGATGCGCGACGGCAGCGATGCCGTGTCGGACTGGCCGCTGCTCAACGCGCTGCTCAACACCGCTTCGGGCGCGACCTGGGTGTCGCTCCATCATGGCGGCGGCGTCGGCATGGGATATTCGCAGCACGCCGGCATGGTGATCGTCGCCGACGGCACCCCCGAAGCGGCAAAGCGGCTTGAGCGCGTGCTGTGGAACGACCCCGGCACCGGCGTGATGCGCCACGCGGACGCGGGTTATGAGATCGCGATCGACTGCGCGCGCGAGAAAGGCCTCGACCTGCCGAGCATCTAGCGCTTGTTTCGGTTGCGCCGAAACAGCTTCGCATCCTAAGGCTCTCCCCGACGATCAGGGGAGAGCCAGACGCCAATGTCCGAAGCCCAGCCACAGAGCCACCCCGAAATCCGCGAGGCGGTGCGCCGCCTGTGCGCCGAATTTCCGGGCGAATATTGGCAAAGGCTCGACCGCGACCGCATCTATCCGACCGAATTTGTCCGCACGCTCACCGAAGCGGGCTTCCTCTCGGTCCTGATCCCCGAACAATATGGCGGCTCGGGCCTCGGGCTCGGCGCCGCAACGGCGGTGCTCGAGGAAATCCACCGGTCGGGCTGCAACGGCGGTGCTTGCCACGCGCAGATGTACACGATGGGCACATTGCTCAAACATGGGTCGGAGGCGCAAAAGCAAGCCTATCTACCCGCCATCGCGCGCGGTGACCTCCGCCTGCAGGCGTTCGGCGTGACCGAGCCGACCGCTGGCACCGACACGACGCGCATCCGCTCCTTCGCCAAGCGGGTCGGCGACAAATATGTCGTCAATGGCCAGAAGATCTGGATCAGCCGCGCCGAGCATTCGGACCTGATGGTTCTGCTCTGCCGCACCACCCCGCGCGAGGAGTGCGCCAAGCCCTCTGACGGGATGAGCGTCCTCCTCGTCGACATGCGCGAGGCACAGGGCAACGGACTGACAATCCGCCCGGTGCGCACGATGCTCAACCATGCGACGACCGAGCTGTTCTTCGACGATCTCGAAGTCCCCGCCGCGAATTTGATCGGCGAAGAGGGCAAGGGCTTCCGCTATATATTGTCGGGCATGAACGCCGAGCGCATCCTCATCGCCTCCGAATGCATCGGCGACGGCCGCTTCTTCATCGACCGCGCCACCGCCTATGCCAAGGATCGCGAAGTCTTCGGCCGCGCGATCGGCACGAACCAGGGTGTCCAGTTCCCGATCGCGCGCGCCTATGTCCAGATCGCCGCCGCCGCCGAAATGGTCGACAAGGCCGCGCGGCTTTTCGACGCCGGGCAGGACGGCGGGACCGAGGCCAATATGGCGAAGATGCTCGCGTCCGAAGCGAGCTGGTACGCCGCCGACATGTGCGTCCAGACGCACGGCGGCTTCGGCTTTGCCGAGGAATATGACATCGAGCGCAAGTTCCGCGAGACGCGGCTCTATCAGGTCGCACCGATCAGCACGAATTTGATCCTGAGCCACGTCGCGACGCACGCGCTCGGCCTGCCCAAGAGCTTCTGAGCCGATGGACGATTATTCCGCCTGGGTCGGCCGTAGCGAAACGCGCGAGGATGTCGCGGCCGCGGCACCGCTCGCCGGTCTCGCCGCCCTGCTCGATCACGATATCTCGCCATGGCTGCCGGGCACCGTACCGCCGCTGGCCCATTGGCTCTATTTCCTGCCCACCGCGCGGCAGTCGACGATCGGCGAAGACGGTCACCCGCGCCGCGACGGCGCAGGTCTGCTCCCGCCCGTTCCGCTCCCGCGCCGCATGTGGGCGGGCAGCCGCATCGAGTTCCTTTCCCCGGTCGCGGTCGGTGCCGCACTGACCCGCGTCACCACGATCGATGCGATCAAGCCCAAGCGCGGCGCAAGCGGCGACCTGCTCTTCGTGACGCTGCGCCACGACATCGCGGCGGACGGCGTCGCGGCGATCCGCGAGGTGCAGGACATCGTCTTTCGCGAACCCGCGCCGACGGCGCCTGCACCCGCCGCCGTTCCGGTCGAACCGGCCGAACCCGAGCCCGCCGAAGCGGTGCGCAGCCTGTCGCCCGATCCTATACTCCTGTTCCGCTACTCGGCGCTGACCTTCAACGCCCACCGTATCCATTACGACCGCGACTATGCCCGCGATGTCGAGGGCTATGCGGGGCTCGTCGTCCACGGCCCGCTGATCGCGACCTTGCTGATGGATCACTTCCTGCGCACCGCGCCCGGTGCGACCCCCCGCCATTTCAGCTTCCGCGCCGAGGCACCGCTGATCGACGGCGCGCCCTTTGACCTCTGTCTCGCCCGCGATGGCGATGCGGCGCGATTGTGGACGCGCGATGCAGCGGGGCGAACGACGATGCGCGCCGAGGTCGCATAGCGGGATCCGGCCCAAGCGAATCCACCCACCGAGATCATCTGGGTATTTCTCCGCCCCCGACATTGCCAATTCGCAAAGCGGCGGGTGCCGCGGCGGATCATGATCGCCTTGTTCGCACCGATGCGGACGGAGTCGGGGAGGATCCGCACCAGCCATGCCGTTCGGCATCGCGCGCCATCCCCTTTTGTAAGGAGAGTAGTCATGATCAAGAAAGTCATGCTGGCGGTGTCAACGCTGGCGCTTGCAGCCACGGCCGCACCGGCCATCGCGCAACAGAATCAGGACAACGACAACACCACCACGGGTGCGTCGGGCAACCACAGCGACAATGATACGGTCGTTGTGAACGACCTGATCGACCTGTTCGTCCAGGACAATGCCGCCGACAGCTATTCGGACGACGATCAGGATAATGACGGCAATGGTTCGTTCAACGGCAATACCATTGTCGTTGCCAGCCAATCGCTGAGTGCGACGAACACCAACCAGTATCTCGACGAAGTCGTCGACCTGGACGGCGAAGACGAAAGCGATACGGCTGTCGGCTACAACAGCGGTGACAACTATGTCCGCGGCAATGCTTTTGCGGCCTATGCGGGCATCATGAACGCCGCTTGGAATACCGGCATCAACGCCAACACCCAAGCTGCGACCAACATCGCGGCATCGGGCAGCGTGAACTTCGGCGAATGCTGCGCGGCCGATAGCGGCGGCGGCGGCGGCGACGACGACTAAGAGTCCCCCCGGATGGCCGGCCCGGCACCACTGGCGGGCCGGCCATTTCCCGATTTTTTGCTTTCAAGGAGCGCCCGCGTCATGAAACCCCCGATCGTCCCGGTCCTGCTGGTCCTGGCAGGCCTATCCGTGCCCGTATCGGCGCAGCTGCCTCCGCCAGAAGCAGCGGCCCCGCGCGTGGTCGAGGCCGTCCCGGCCGAAGCCTATGCAGCCCCGGCGATCCCGGTGCGGCCCGAACGCAAATCGCCAATGCTGAACGACAACGAGCTCGACACGCAACGCGGCGGCCAGTCGCTCGTCATCACCAATCAGACGTTGGATTCGATCGTTAGCGGCAACATCCTGCAGGGCGACTATACCGCGGGTGCGGTTACGCTGAGCGATTTCGCGCTTTCCAACTTCAACGGTGTCGGCAATCTGCTGATCAACACCGGTGCGCAGGTCAGTGCCCAGAGCGGCATGAACCTGACCATCAACCTCGGCGATTGAATTCGCCATGCGGCCCATGCGAGCCTTGATCGCGGGCATGGCGTGCGCCCTTGCGGCGGCGCCCGCCGCCGCCGAAGTCCGGCTGACCGGACCCGAAACGGGCGGCAATTACCAGCTTCAGGTGATGACCTGGTGGGATATTCCTTTCCGCTCGGTCGTTCGCCAGCGCTATGATTTCAGCTGCGGTTCCGCCGCGATCGCGACCTTGCTTACCTATCATTATGGCGCACCGACGTCGGAAACGATGCCCTTTCGCGCGATGTGGGAAAAGGGCGACCGCGAGGCGATCCGCAAGGTCGGCTTTTCGATGCTCGACATGAAAACCTATCTCGCCTCGCGCGGTTATCGCGCCGAAGGCTTCCGGATCACCGCCGAGCAATTGAAGCAGGTGAAGCGCCCGACGATCGTCCTGATGGACCTGAAAGGCTTCAAGCATTTCGTGGTCGTCAAAGGCGTCCGCGGCGACCGCGTGCTCACCGGCGATTCGGTTCTCGGCCTCAACGAATATTCGCTCGGCGACTTCGAGAAACATTGGAACGGCATTGCGCTGGCCATCGTCGAGGGTGGACAAAAGCGTCCTTCCTTCAACCTTGCCGGCGACTGGGGTCCCTGGTCACAGGCGCCGCTCGAAGATGAGGGCGCGCTTCGCGTTTCGATCAGCGATTTGACGACCAACCTTCCCCCGCAATATCAGCTGACGCCGCAGATCCTGCTCGATGTGCGCGTCGGCACCGTGAAATGAGGCCGACCATGTCCCCCCGCATCCTCCTGCTCGCCTTCGCGCCGGTGCTCCTCGCAGCCAGCGAGCCCGCAGCCGACGATCCGCTTGTGGACGCCGAGACGGTATCGGACGAGGTGCTGGCGGCGCAGCGTGGCGGCTTTGCGTTTCAGGGCATGGTGATCGCCTTCGGTGCCGATATTCGCAGCTTCGTGAACGACGAGCTTGCGCTCCGCACGATCGTCAGCTGGACGCCCCAGGGATCCTCGATCGAGCGCTATGTGTCACCGGCGCTGACCGCGGTCGATGCGGCGCAGATCCAGGGCGGCATCCTGACCAGCGGCGGCATCACCATGCGCGTGGGCGATGAACCGATATTCCTCGCGAACAACGGCCAGACCGCGCTGATCCAGCGCACCGACGCGATCCAGAATGTCCTGATCAACACCGCCAGCAATGTCTCGCTGAACCAGCAGGTCGACGCCGTGCTCGACCTCAGCGGCTATGAAGGCTTCCGCGACGCGCTGGCGTCGACGCGGATGAGCGACGCGATCGGCGCTGCGATGGGCGCGCAGACCGTCGGCGCGCTCGGCAACTAGGGGGCTTTCCGGGCTAGATCGAGGCATCGTGACGGAGCCGATTTTGGCCGAGTGCGAGGAGAGAGGAGGGAGCAATGCCATTGCATCGTGACTGACGAGCGACGCGGCAGTCGGCCAAAATCGGCCCGCCCCTTCGGGGTTCGCGCTGGAAGCGCCAATCACGACGTCTCGATCTAGCCCGGAAAGACCCGAACGACCCCCCGCCCCTGTTTCGACAGGGACGGTTCACCTCGCCCCGCCTCTTTTGGCGGGGCTTCTTTATGTCGCCCTTGTAGGGTTGGGTTGGTTGGGCCGGGTCGCCGGGATCATAGTTTCCCGCCGAACGGCATGCGCAGCGTGATCGACACGTCGGGCGCATCCTCGGTCACGCCGATCTCGAACCCCATGTTCAGGACGTCGCGCTCGGTCAGGCGATAGGACATGCCGAAATTGAGCGAGCCGACGTGGAGATAGTTGGATTTCTGGTCGGTATCGCCAATCTCGGTCTTGGTCGGGAAGATATAATTGTGCCGGTAACCGAGCGAGAAGGAAAAGCGCGGGTTGAGCGCGAAACCGAAACCGATATTCGCCGACACCGCATCACCCGGATCGACGCGCCCGATCAGCACGTCGCCGACCAGTTCGTTCACGTTGCGCGGGATATGATAAAGATAGGCCGCGCCGCCATAGATCACCGCGGGATCCGACGGCATCAGGAAATTGAGCCCTGGCTGTACCGCCCAGAAACCCGACCCGGTGGCCAGCCCCGTGGCGACCCCGAATTCGTCGTAGCCGACCTCGAACGGCCCCTTGCCCGTGTCCGATTTCACGCGCAGCGTTCCGACAAAGATCGGCTTTTGCCCGACCGGGCGATTGAATTGATAGCGCAGCGAGAATTCGGCGTCGCCGATCCCGTCCTCGCGCAGCGCGATCGACCGGACGATGCCTTCGTCGCGCTGCTGGACGACCTCGATCCGGTCATTGCGATAGAGATAGGGCATGCGCACTTCGGCCTCGAGCCGGTCGCTGATTCCATAGCGCAGCGAGGCCGTGCCGACGAGCGTGTCGCGGTCGGCGTCGGTCGCCTCGATCAGGCCGATCTGGATTCCCGGGATCAGCTCGATCCCGCGAAAGACGAGGCGATTGGTCGACGAGCGCGTATATTCGAACGACGGTTCGAAAATGAGGTGGCCGGCGCGCGTCAGCACCCCCTGCCCTTCGGGAACCGCCGCGACGCGTTCGGTGGTCGACTCGCCCGGAGGCGGCGCCTCGCCGACCGGCGCGTCGGGCAGCGCGACCGCGTCGCTGCCGGGGCCGGGAAGCGCGGGGCCGGCAACGCCTTGCCCCATGCCGGTGCCGCGGAACATGTCGAGCGGCGCCTCGGCGAGCGCGAAGGATGAGAGCCGGTCGATCTGCGCCTGCTGGGTGATAAGCTGCCCCTGCATTTTTACGATATGCTGCCGCTGCTCGGCCAGCATCGCATTTTGCTGGTCGATCAGCGCCCGCTGCTCGGCGATGATCCGGCGCTGCGCGTCGATCTCGCTCCCGGCGCTCGCCGCCGGCGGGTTTTCGGCGCCGCCGCCCGGAGCCGCAGCCGCCGCGTTCCACGTCGGCGCGCTATCGAGAAAGGGAAGCGCCTCGCACAGGCATTCGAGCGCCAGCGCTTCATGCGCCTTGGCCTGCGCAGGGGCAAAAACCACCCATAGGCCAATAGCTGCCACACCCATGTGGCGCAGCGCGGGCGGCGCTGACAGATAGCTGCTCATGCCCCTGCCCCCTGCCCGGTAAACGATCGCTGCGGCTGCATCGCCCGCAGATTGTCGATCGCGACGCCCATTTCGTCGCCGGCGATGGCGCGCAGCCCGTCCAGGTCGATCAGCCGGCACAATTGCGGCCCCTCCAGCTCGATCAGCCCCTGGCGGACAAAGCCCGAGATCGTCCGGCTGACCGTATGGATCGTCAGGCCCAGATGATCGGCAATATCGCCGCGCGTCATCGGCAAGGGAATGCTGCCGAGCGCCGACAGCCGCTTCGCCGCGATCAACAGGAACGCCGCGACGCGTTCGTTGGCATTGCGGCGGCCGAGCAGGAATATGCATTGGTTTGCGCTGTCGAGCGCGCGTTCGAGCGCCCGGTTCTGTCCGAGCGAATCGGGGTTGCCATTGAGCGCCGGGCGGCGGGTCAGGATCGCGTTGGTCACCGCCTCCGCAGCCGCGTCGCGTGCGCCATATTCGACGCCGAACACATCGCCCTGATAGAAAAATCCCGTCAGCTGACGGTGCCCGTCGACATGGAAATGACAGGTTCTGACGGTGCCCGAGATGACTTCGAACCAGCAATCGCCCGGATCGCCCTGCGAGAATATAATCTCGCCTTTTCGAAATTTTAGGATGGTGTCCTGCGGAATCGACCCGCGTTGAAACTCTGCCGACAAACCTTGCACGCCACGTCTCCAATCTGGAATTGGTATTTGCGGCGACCCCGTTTGCGAGTCTCATCTGCCTTTGCGGGTGTTGAATCCATCCGCATAAAAACCGAGAAATTCATGTGTATGAACAGCCCAGGAAAATCACCTGTGTAAATTTCCTTAGCGTTTCAGGCGAAGTTTATACTGAATTTCAGTAGTATAGATACATTGACATGCGCAACATTGCCATATGCTTAATTAGCTTAGGTTAATTGATAAACGGCGCACAAACATATATCATCGAAGTCAGAGCAGGTGGATTGCGGCTATGCCCGCGCAAAATGCTCGCCGGTCGCACTGTGTCTACGCCTTGGGTATCAGGGGATTGCGCTGTGCATCAAAACGCTTTGAACGTCGAACCGCATTTGACCTTTCGTGAACATCAAATACTCGAGCTGGTAGCAGTGGGCTGCTCGGCAAAGCAGATCGCGCTCGAGATCAATATCGCACCACGAACCGTCGAACGGCACATCGAGAATGTGCGGCTCAAACTCAATGCACGCAACCGCGCGCACCTGATAACGCAGGCCATGCACCTTGGCCTGCTGGTCATTGAAACGCCGGTGCAGGACGAACCGACGCTCTTCGAGCTCAAATGATGGCGCCCCCAAGATGATGAAGATGATAACTGGGTGATCGTCGTTTGAGGTTCACCGGAACCAACGATTTCCATATATTACGGGATTCGTTCGATACGCACGCGCCCCTCATCCAGCTTTTCAAGAGCGTCCGTGCCGCCTTCGAGCCGGCCCAGGCGGACCAGGCCGCGTGAATAGCCGAAGTCGCGGTAGAAGATCGCGAGATTACCCCAAGGGGCGTAGTAGGCGATGTCGCCGGCGCTCGGCTTGATCCCGTCCGGCGCCTCCTCGACGGAGAGGCGCCTCGGCAGGTCCGCAATCTTCTCGGTGCGGTTATAGTCGCTCAGCGTCAATTCGATCGGCAGCAATGCCGCAAAGTCCCGCGCCGCCGCGTGGTCATCCAAGACGGCCGTGAGCGTTCGATCGGCGGTGACAATTCGGATTTTCATCGGCTCCTCCGTGCGTTGCTGCGAACGGCTCTGCTCTTGCGCCGATACGTTCGCGTCTGATGCCGGGCCGGTGCAGGCGCTGACCAGGGCGGCAAGTGCTGCCAAAACCCACCATCTCAGGCTAGCTTCCGCCACCCGGCGTTTCCATCGTACCGGCGAGATATTCGTCATCGGGAACATGCTCCATCCATTCGACCATCTTGCCGTCCTGCGCTTCCTGGATGGCGATGTAGGTCATGGCGGTCGTCGGTGTCGCGCCGTGCCAGTGGCGATGGCCGGGCGGGCACCAGATCACGTCGCCCGCGCGCATCTCGACAACCGGCCCGCCTTCGCACTGGGTCCAGCCGACGCCTTCCGTGACGACCAGCGTCTGACCAAGCGGGTGGGTATGCCAGGCAGTGCGCGCGCCCGGTTCGAACGTCACGCGCGCCACGCCGTGCCGCGCGGGCGCGGGCGCCGTATTGAGCGGATCGATTCGAACCGAACCGGTGAACCACTCGGCCGGCCCCTTCTGCGAGAGCCGGGTGCCGTTGGGATAGAGTATCGTCATCGCTTGTTCCTCCTTTGCCGGCTGCGCGATCGTCGGCGCGGCCGGCAGCAGCAAAATGGCTATCGTCAGGCCGGTCGCGATTCTCGCGCGTCGCTGCATGGTCATGACGCTGCTCCTGTCACGCCAGATGCTGCTCGAAAAATGACTGGAGCCGGTCGAAAGGGATCACGTCCACGCGGTCGTAGAGATCGACGTGGCGGGCGCCCGGGATGATCATCAGTTCCTTCGGCTCCGCCGCGGCCGCATAGGCCGTCTCGCTGAAGTAGCGCGAATGGGCGTTCTCGCCGTGGATCAGCAGGATGGGACGCGGCGAGATTTCCTTGATGTAGGTCAGGAGCGGCATGTTCATGAACGACAGGGGGTTGGTGAGTGTCCATGAGGCGTTCGAGTTGATCGCACGCGGGTGGAAGCCGCGCGGCGTCTTGTAGTAGTCGGCGTACTCCACCACGAACTGCGGCTCGCCGCCCTTGAGTTCGAGGGAAACCGGGCCGTATGCCGGGGTTCCCTTTTCCGCGTCCGCCCACCGCTGACGGCTCAGTTGTTCCAGCGTCTGCGCGCGCTGTTCGAGCGTCACGCTGTCGTTGTAGCCTTTCGACATCACGCGGGTCATGTCGTACATGGTGCTAGTCGCCACGGCTTTAACACGCTTGTCGACGGCGGCGGCATTCAGGGCCATGCCGCCCCAACCGCAAATGCCGATGATGCCGATCCGCTCGCGGTCGACCGAGGGCTGCAGGCCGAGAAAATCGACCGCCGCGCTGAAATCCTCGGTGTTGATGTCCGGCGAGGCGACGTTGCGCGGTTCGCCGCCGCTCTCGCCGGTATAGGATGGATCGAAAGCCAGCGTGATGAAACCGCGCTCGGCCATGGTCTGGGCATAGAGACCCGACGACTGCTCCTTCACAGCGCCGAACGGGCCACCAACGGCGATTGCCGCGAGCCGCCTGTCGCCACGATCCTTGGGCGAATACATATCGGCCGCCAAGGTGATGCCGTAGCGGTTCCTGAACGTCACCTTCTGATGATCGACCTTCGCACTCTTCGGGAAAGTCTTGTCCCATTCGTTCGACATGGTCTGTGCCTTTGTATTGGAGAGGTTGAAAAGCGGGCCGGTGGCCAGTGCGGCCGCGCCAGCGCCGGTCCATTTGATCAGCGCACGGCGATCGATGTGGCGGATCGGCGTGGTCTGAGGGTTCGCGTCAGGGGTATTCATGGAGGTCTCCTAGGGTTGCAGCAGGCCGCGCCCGCTGCCGATCACGGCGATTCCGGCGCACGCCAGAACGATGCTGCCGATGAAGGTTGCGGAAATGGACATACGGTCGAGCAGCAGCCCGCCGACGACGGCGCCGAGCAGGATCGACGACTGGATCGCGGCGACCATCAGGCTGCCGGCCGCCTCCGGCGCGTCTTCGGCATTCTGCGACATCCAGGTCATCCAGATCACCGACATGGCGGTGTTCATCGCGCCCCAGACGGCGAGGAGCAAAGCGGCTGCAATGATAGACTTTCCCAGAAGCAGCAGCCCCAGCGTGCAGCCGCCCATCAGCAGCGCGGGCAGCTTCAGGAGCGGCGCGACATTGCCGCGCACGAAACGGCCAGAAGCCCATGTGCCGACGAACCCGGCAAGGCCCAGCACGAGCAGCAGGACCGACAGCATCGTCACGTCCACGCCCGTCACCTGCTCCAGAAAGGGGCGCAGATAGGTGAACATGGTGAAGGCCGAGCCCCAGGACAGCATCGAGGCAATGAGGCCGCGCAGGAAATAAGGCCACTTCAGCAGGTCGAGCATGGCCCGGAAATCTTGGGCGTAGCGCGCGGGCAGCGAAGGCAGCGCGATCATGTGCCAGACAAGGTTGAGCGCGACGATCGGTGTCAGCGCCCAGAACACCGCGCGCCAGCCGAACATCCCGCCGAGATAGCTGCCGATCGGCGCGGCGAAGGCCGCCGCAATGGCCTGCCCGCCATACATCAGCGCGAGCGCCTTCGGGACGTCGCGTTCGGGAACCAGCCGCATGATGACGGCGGTCGCCAGCGCCCAGAAGCCGCCGATGCAGATGCCGAGCAGGGCGCGGCCGATCATCAGCACTGCGAAATTCGGCGCGGCCGCGACCAGAACCAGCGACGCCAGCATGAGGGCGGTCATCGCGACCAGAACCCATTTCCGGTTCAATTTCCCGGCAGCTGTCGTGATGAACAGGCTTGCTGCCACCGCGAACAGCCCGCTGATCGAGATCGCCTGCCCCGTCTGCCCTTCCGTCGCACGCAGCCCTTCGGCCATCGGCGTGAGCAGGCTGACGGGCATGAATTCCGACGCGATCAGCATCGCGACGCACAGCGCCATCGACAGGACGGCACCCCAGGCGGCGGCTGGCCGGACTCCTTCTGCTGATATGGCAACCGCCATCTTTGCTTGCTCCTGCGTCAATTGTTGCAGCGCAAACTAGCGAACCCCCTATAAAACGATTAGCCGTTGAAATCCGAATGAACTAATCGATGACATCGAATAATCCGATGCGATGGCAAGGGACTGTTATGGCCAGAACCGATCTCAACCAGCTGACATGGTTCCAGGCCGTGGCGCAGGAACGCAGCTTCACCAAGGCTGCGGCCAAGCTCGGCGTGGCGCAATCGACGCTGAGCCACACGATCAAGCAGCTCGAAGCGCGCATGGGCATACGACTTCTCACGCGCACCACCCGCAACGTCGCCCCGACCGCCGCCGGGGAACGGCTGCTCGCGACCCTCACGCCGCGCATAGCGGAAATAGAGGAAGAGATCGCATCGCTGACCGCGCTCGGCGAAAAGCCCTCAGGCTCAATCAGGCTGACCCTGTCAGACCACGCTCTCGAAAGCGTCGTATGGCCCAAGCTGAAGCCGGTGCTCAGTGCCTATCCCGACATCAGCGTCGAGCTGATCCTCGACAGCACCTTCCGCAATATCGTCGAGGAAGGTTTCGACGCCGGTGTGCGGCTGGGCGAGAGCGTCGAGAAGGACATGATCGCGGTGCGGATCGGGCCGGACTGGCGCTTGGTGGCCGTAGCTTCGCCTGCCTATCTCGACGCGCACGGCATTCCGGAACGCCCGCAGGACCTGGTCCGGCATATCTGTATCAACATGCGCCATGAGACCGCCGGGGGTCTTTATGCGTGGGAGTTCCAGAAGGACGGGCAGGAATTGCGGGTCCGGGTCAGCGGGCAACTCGCCTTCAACAACAGCTACGCCATGATCGACGCGGCGGTCAGCGGCTATGGCATCGCCTATGTCCCGGAGAACATCGTGGAACGGCAGATGGCGTCGGGCGAACTCGTGCAGGTGCTCGATGACTGGTCGCCCTTCTTCGACGGCTATTTCCTCTACTATCCGAGCCGGCGCCAGAACCTTCCCGCGTTCAAGTTCATCGTCGATGCGCTACGGCATCGGGATTGAAGGTCGTGTGACTGCACCGAGCGGCATCATAGTGTCGGCCGAAGCCCGCCAGGTTCTCTCTTTTGTTCGGGAATGGTGGCGATCGAGAATGGCGGATTGCCGCGCTTGCGGCGGTGTGGCGCGCCCGGCAGGATTCGAACCTGCGACCACCCGCTTAGAAGGCGGGTGCTCTATCCAGCTGAGCTACGGGCGCGCAGCGCTGCTTGCGTCGCGCGGCGAATAGCGTGGTTTGCGTAGGCTGCAAAGCGGGTTAAGCAGCGGCCCATGATCCATTCCGACGCCCCGCCCGCCAAACCCGCCCATGTCAGCGCCGCGAGCATCCGGCATTTTCGCTATTATGATCTGGTGATGGCGGCATTCGTTGCCGTCCTGCTGCTCAGCAACATCATCGGTGCGTCGAAATTGTCGGCAGTCGGCGGGCTGACGTTCGGTGCCGGCATCCTGTTTTTTCCGATCAGCTATGTGATCGGCGACGTGTTGACCGAAGTCTATGGCTATGCCCGCGCGCGCCGTGTCATCTGGACGGGGTTCGGCGCGCTGCTGTTCATGGCGGTGATGAGCTGGATCGTGCTCGCACTGCCGCCCGCGCAGGACTGGTGGTGCAGCGGCGCCGACGCGCTGACGCTCAAGACCGGCGAAGCCGGCGGGACGGGAGCGGTGTGCCAGGCAAGCTATGAAAGCGTGTTCGGCAGCGCGTGGCGCATCGTCCTCGCCTCGATGACCGCGTTCTGGGCCGGCGAGTTCGTGAACTCCTATGTCCTTGCGCGGATGAAGCTCGCGACGGGCGGGCGCTTCCTGTGGATGCGCACGATCGGGTCGACGGTCGTCGGACAGGGTATCGACAGCCTGATCTTCTATCCCATCGCCTTCCTCGGCATCTGGGAAACCGAGCAGGTGCTGCTCGTCCTGACCACGAACTGGGCGATGAAGATCGCCTGGGAAGCGGCGCTGACCCCGGCAACCTATCTGGTGGTGGGGGCGTTGAAGCGGCGCGAAGGTGTCGATGTGTTCGACGAAGGCACCGACTTCAACCCTTTTGGAGCCAAGGTCTGACGGCATGACATTGATCGAATTCGCCGCTCTGTTCACCGAGCGCAAGGCCTGGCTCGTCACCTCGACCGACCTCAGCAAGGACGCACTGCATATCTATTTCGGGCTGGCGCTGTTCATGGCGGTGCGGCTGGCTTGGCGCTGGCGCGGCGGATGGCTGGTCGCGTGGCTCGCGGTGCTGACGATGGCGTCGGGCGGCGAATGGCTCGACATGTCGCTCGAAGCAAAGCGAGCGGCGATCCAGCCCGACGCCGCGCATTGGCACGACATCTGGAACACGATGTTCTGGCCGACGATCCTGTTGCTGATCGGACGCTGGTTGCAACCCGATGCAATGCGCCCGGACGGCGACGGCCGAATGATGTCAGGCGAGAACGCCGAGCGCCGCTTCGAACAGGCGTAGCCCGTCGGTGCCGCCGTGCGCGCGGTCGATCGCGCGTTCGGGGTGCGGCATCATGCCCAGAACATTGCCCGCATCGTTGAGCACGCCCGCGATCGCGCGCGCCGACCCGTTGACGCTATCGGCATAGCGGAACGCGACGCGCCCCTCGCCCTCGATACGGTCGAGCGTCGCCGCGTCGGCGAAATAATTACCGTCGTGGTGCGCGACGGGGATGTTGATCTCCTCACCCGCGTTATAGCTCGCGGTGAACAGCGACTGGCTGTTTTCGACCTTGAGAGGCACGGTGCGGCAGACGAAATTGAGCCCGGCGTTGCGCATCAGCGCGCCCGGCAGCAGCAGCGCCTCGGTCAGCACCTGAAATCCATTGCACACGCCGAGCACCGGTACGCCGCGCCCCGCGGCATCGGCGACGCTGCGCAGGATCGGCGACCGCGCGGCCATCGCGCCCGAGCGCAGATAATCGCCATAGGAAAAGCCGCCGGGCAGCGCGATAAAGTCGGTGCCGCCGGGCAGCTCGGTCTCGCGGTGCCACACCATCGCGGGCGCTCGGCCGGTCACCTGTTCCAGCGCGACCGCCATATCGCGGTCGCAGTTGGAGCCCGGAAAGACGATGACGGCGGTCTTCATGGCGTGCGCTCCCTTTACGGACGTTCGATGCGGTAGTTTTCGATCACCGTGTTGGCGAGCAGCTTGGCGCACATCGCGTCGAGGTCGGCGTCGCTCGTAC
>NZ_DATFFD010000028.1:0-51886 GCF_035250425.1 Sphingopyxis sp. | reverse complement strand
CTAGGGTCAGGACCCATTAATTGCACGATCGAGGCGTCGAAATGGCGAAGATATTGGGTTCGGGTGGCCGCAGCGGGTAGCATCGCTACCCGCAAGGTCGCGCGGACCCAAGATCGAAGCCATTTCGACGTCCCTTCGGGATTTGATCGATTTTGTCCATTGCGTCGTCGGCAAGTCTTGAAATATCGACATATTTCCGCGCCTTGCCTCCTCGCACTGAACAAAATCGCTTCAAACCTCGATCGCGCAATTAATGGGTCCTGACCCTAGCTTAGGCGAATATTACGGGCTTACCGGCTCGTCGTCATCGTCGCCATCGACCACCAGCCAGATTCCGCCGGCAATGATCGCAAGACCCAGCACAATCGGAAGCCAGCTTGCCCCGTCGAGTTCATTTTGACCATCAATGACGGACGCCGCACGGGCACCGTCCAGCGCAGGCGCCGCCGAAGCAGCGACCGGCGAAAGAACCATCGACACGGCGGCGATCGAAATCGCGGCTTTTTTCCATAAAATCATGGCAGACTCCTTTTTTAGGCCGGTGTGAAACGCGGCCGACCGGCCTTCGTTCCATTTGTCCAACGCGACGTAACGCGCCCGGTGCCGGCGCTTAGGCTGCCGTGAACCGGATCGGCAGGCGTTTCAGTCCGCCGACGAACACCGATTCGACGCGCGCGGGCACACCGGCCAGCTCGAGGCTTTTCAGCCGCGGCAGCAATTCCTCCATCAAGATGCGCATCTCCATGCGCGCAAGATGCTGGCCAAGGCAGACATGCGCGCCGAACCCAAAGGCGATCTGCTGGTTCTTCTCGCGGTCGGGGTCGAAGGCGAAGGGGTCGCCGAACACCGCCTCGTCGCGGTTGCCCGAGACATAGTTGAGCATCAGCCAGTCGCCTTCGCGGATCGTCTGTCCGCCGATCTCGACGTCCTCTTTCGCGCTGCGCATGAAATGCTGGACCGGGGTCGTCCAGCGGATCGCTTCTTCGATCAGCCCCGCCTTGTCGCTGTCAGCGGCGCGGAAGCGGTCGAACAGCGCCGGGTTCTTCGCCAGTTCCATGATCGCACCCGCGGTCGACGCGCTTGTGGTGTCGTGCCCCGCGGTCGCGACGATCATATAATAGCCCGCCAGTTCGCGGTCGGGGATCGGCTCGCCATCGATCGTCGCATTGGCGATGACCGTCGCGATATCCTCGCGCGGGTTGGCGCGGCGTTCGGCGGTGAGCGCGCCGAAATAATTTTCGAAATCGGCGATGACATAATTGAGCATCGTGATCGCCTGTTCGGCGCTGGTGATCGCCTCGCGGCTGCGATTGAGGTCGGGGTCTGTCGATCCGAACAATTGCTGCGTCAGCATCAACATGCGCGGTTCGTCTTCGGGCGGCACGCCCAAAATGTCCATGATGACGCGCAAGGGATAATGCGCCGCGACGTCGCGCGCGAAATCACATTCACCGCCCTGTTCGAGCATATGATCGACCGTCTCGCGTGCGATCTGGCGGATGCGGTCTTCGACGATCTTCAAATTCTTGGGCATGAACCAGCTCTGGGTGAGCAGGCGGTATTTCATGTGATCGGGCGCATCCATCTGGACCAGCGAGCGGATCAGATGCCCGTCGTTGTTCGGGGTCGCCGCGCGCGCGATCGCCTCGCCGCCGCGATTGGTGAGCACCGTCGGGCGGATGCCGTTCGCGAAACGCTGCGGGTCGCGGCTGATCGCCATGATGTCGGCGTGCCGCGTCACCAGCCAGAAGGGATCGATCTCGGGATTTTCCGCGACCGCGAGCGGCGCATTGGCGCGCGCCCAGGCGAGCTGTTCGTGCAGCGGATCCCATTGGCCATATGCGACGGGGTCGACGACGGCGGCGGCTACCTCTCCAGGCAATATAGGTTTTGTCATGCAACCAAAGCTGCCGCATCGCGTGCCGTCTGTCGAGCCTCGACGACGGCCTGCCGAAAGGGGGGCGTTGCGGGAGCTGGCGCATGCGCCTAGCCGGGACCGCAAAATCATACGGGGATCGCAATCATGAAACTCTCGACTCGTCATTTGCTTGTTGCCGCCGTTTCGTCACTCAGCCTCGCCGCCTGCGCCGCGCAGCCGGGAGTCGAATCGCCCGCGTCCGTCGCGGCGGCGCCCGCGCTCGCCGGCGCACCGCTCGATGTGAGCGTGCCGAGCCAGCTGCCGCGCATCGCACGGCCGGTGCATTACGACATCAACGTCACGCCCGACACCAAGGCGCTGAGTTTTGCCGGCGACGCGGGCATCGACCTCGAGCTTTACGAACCCTCGGCAACGCTGACGCTGAACGCGCTCGACCTCAGCTTTTCGAGCGCGAGCCTGACCGGCGCCGACGGCAAGGCGACTCCGTTGACCGTCGCGGTCGACGCCGCGGCGCAAACCGCGACCTTCACCGCCCCGGTGCCGCTCGCACCCGGCAAATACCGCCTGACCACAAGCTACACCGGCACGATCAACACGCAGGCGAACGGGCTGTTCGCGCTCGACTATCCCGACAAGGCCACGGGGAGCGAGGTGCGCGGGCTGTTCACCCAGTTCGAGGCGCCCGACGCGCGGCGCTTCGTCCCGAGCTTCGACGAGCCGAGCTACAAAGCGACCTTCACCCTCGCGGCGACCGTTCCCGCGGACGATCTGGCGGTGAGCAACATGCCCGTGGCGAGCGAAACGCCGGTCGAAGGCGGCAAGAAGAAGGTAACCTTCCAGATCTCGCCCAAAATGTCGTCCTACCTGCTTTTCTTCGCGACCGGCAATTTCGAGCGGCTCGCGGCCAAGAGCGGCAGCGGCGCCGAGGTCGGCATCGTGTCGCCCAAGGGGTCGGGCGAGCAGGCGCGCTTCGCGCTCGACAGCCTCGGCCCCTTGCTCGGATATTACAGCGACTATTTCGGCCAACCCTATCCGCTGCCCAAGCTCGACAATGTCGCGGGGCCCGGCCAGTCGCAATTTTTCGGTGCGATGGAAAATTGGGGCGCGATCTTCACTTTCGAGCGTATCCTGCTCGACGACCCGAAGATCACCAGCGATGCGACGCGCCAGCAGATCTACTCGACGCAGGCGCACGAGGTCGCGCACCAATGGTTCGGCGATCTCGTCACCATGGCGTGGTGGGACGACCTCTGGCTCAACGAAGGCTTCGCAAGCTGGATGGAAACCAAGGCGAGCGACCATTTCCACCCCGACTGGCAGCCCTTGCTCGACCGCGTCGACGGCCGTGAGCGCGCGATGGGGCTCGACGCCTTTGCGACGACGCACCCGATCGTCCAGACGATCCGCACCGTCGAGGACACCAACCAGGCGTTCGACGCTATCACTTACCAGAAGGGCGAGGCGGTGATCACGATGCTCGAGGCCTATGCCGGCGAGGATGTATGGCGCGGCGGGCTGCAGAGCTACATGGCAAAGCATAAATACGCCAACACGCGCACCGACGATCTGTGGAACGCCGTCGAGGCGGCGGGCGCCAAGGGGCTGACCGCGATCGCGCATGACTTCACGAACCAGCCGGGCATCCCGCTGCTCCGCGTCGGCGGCGTGACCTGCGCGGGTGGCAACACGACCGTCGAGCTGACGCAGAGCGAATTTTCGCGCGATCGCAAGGACAGCATCGCCGCCGAAGGCCGCCGCTGGCAGGTGCCCGTCCTCGCGCGCGCCGGCGATGGCGCGGTCGCGCGGCAGGTGATCACTGGCGGGACGGGCAAGTTGACCCTGCCCGGCTGCGGCCCGGTGCTGATCAATGCGGGGCAAGCGGGCTATTACCGCACCCTCTATTCGCCCGCCGCGCTGACCGCACTCCGCGGCGATTTCGCGAAGCTGGCCCCGATCGACCAACTCGGACTGCTCGGCGACAATTTCGCGCTCGCTTATGCCGGATACCAGCCGATGGGCGCCGCCCTCGATTTGCTCACGGTGGCACCGCGCGATGCGAACCAGAAACTGCTCGGCGACGTCGCGGGGCGTTACGCGGCGCTATATGGCTATTTCGACGACCAACCCGCCGTGCAGAAGCAGATCGCGGCACGCGGCACGACGGCGCTTGCCCCCGCGTTGGGACGCCTCGGCCTCGACGCGCGCGCCGGCGAACCCGTGCTCGACAGCATCCTGCGCTCCGAACTGCTCGGCGCGCTCGGGACATTGGGCGACGCCAAGGTGCTGGCGGAGGCCCGCCGCCGCTTCGCATTGCTCGATAGCAATCCCGCGGCGCTCGATGGCCCGCTGAAATCGCGCTGGCTCGACATCGTCGCGGCGAACGCGAGCGAGGCCGAATGGACCAAGCTGCGCGCCATGGCCAAGGGATCGAAATCGGCGGTCGAACGCGGCGCCTTCTACACCTTCCTCGGCAATGCGAAGGACGCAGCGTTGGCAAAGCGCGCGCTCGACCTCGCGCTCACCGCCGAACCCGGCAAGACCGTCAGCGCCTCGATCATCGGCGCCGTCGCGAAGAAACACCCCGAACGGGCGGTCGATTTTGCGCAGGCGAACCAGGCCGCGGTCGACCGGCTGATCGACGCTTCGGCGCGTGCGCGTTTCCTCGCGGGACTGGCGGCGTCGTCGAACGATCCCGCGATGATCGCCAAGCTCGAACGGATCGCGGCGCCGCTGCCCGCCGATGTCCGCAAACCCTATGACAAGACGCTGGCGTCCTTGAAGGAACGCAGCGTCAGCCGCCCACGGATCAAGGGCGAAATCGCCGGCTGGCTGAAGGCGAAATAAAAGATATTCCATCTCGTCATCCCCGCGAACCCGAGGACACCTTTGTTATAACTCGGGCTTCGCGGGGTTGCTGGCTGTCGCTGGCGAAGTCAAGAATACCCATTAGCGAGCCATGGAGGGTCGCATGGACCTCACCGCGCCTGTCGCCCGGATAGAGGACGATTTTGCCGACGAGCGAGCGGATGTCGCTTGAAGCATCAAGCCGCGTGTCGGGCTCGCCGAGCGTTTCAGTGAGCCGGGCGACCTTGCGCTTGTAGATTTCGGCGATGCCGGGATACACGTCGGGAACATCCTGCGGCGCTTCGGCAAGCCGCGCGGCGATCTCGACCCGCTCGCGTTCGAGTTCGGCCATGCGCGCCTTCATGACCGGCTGATACAGCCCGTCCTCGATCGCCGCGATGATGCCCGTAACCGCCTTGTCGACCTTGGCGAGCGCCCGCCGGTCGGTATCGGCCTGTATCCGCCGCTCACGATTCTCGCGGTTGATATGCTTCGCATAGGCCGCAACTGCCGCCTCGATCTTGTCGGCGGACACCAGTCGGTCGGCAATGCCCGTGAGCGCGCGGCGCTCCAACTCTCCGCGCCGGATCGTCCGGTTATTGGAACAGGAGCGGCTGCGATGATGGCGGACGCAGCCATATCGGTCGCCAACGACGACGGCGTAGGTTCCGCCGCAGTTGCCGCATTCGAGCAGTCCCGAAAGCAGGTAGGCCGGACGGCGCAGCCCTTGCGCACCCCTCGACTGTGCGGCCTCTTTGACCGATGCGTAGCGCTCAGCAAGCGCCTGCTGCTGACGTTTGACCGCTTCCCACAGCGCATCGCTGACGATGCGGAGCTCAGGAACCGCATTCCTGATCCATTCGGATTCAGGGTTGAGCCGGGTTACCTCCCTGCCGGTGCTCGGGTCTTTCACACTATGCTTGTGGTTCCAGACGCGGATCCCGACATAAAGCTCGTTGTTCAATATGCCTGTTCCCCGGCGCACATCACCGCGGATGCTCGTGTCACGCCACGGCTTCCCTGCCGGGCCGGCGATGCCTTCGGCGTTGAGATCGCGCGCGATGGCGCGCGGGCTCTTACCTGCCGCGAACTCCCGGAAGATGCGCTCGACGATCAGCGCCTGGGCCGGATCGACCTCCCGCTCGCCACGTACCAGTTCGCCTTCGCTGCTGAGGCGCCGGATCATGCGATATCCATAGCCTACCGCTCCTGCCGAAAAGCCCTTCTCCACGCGCCCGCGCAGGCCGCGGTGCGTCTTCTTGGCGAGGTCTTTCAGGAACAGCGCGTTCATCGTGCCCTTAAGCCCGACATGCAGCTCGGAAATTTCTCCTTCGGAGAGCGTCACCAGCGGCACCCTTGCGAACTGGAGATGCTTGTAGAAGGTCGCGACATCGGCCTGATCGCGCGACACGCGATCAAGCGCTTCGGCGAGCACGATATCGAACTTGCCAGCCTGCGCATCGGCGAGCAGCTTCTGGACACCGGGCCGCAGGATCATGCTCGCGCCCGAGATCGCGGCATCCTCATAGCTGCCGACAATCTGCCATCCTTCGCGTGTCGCGCGCTCGCGGCAGATGCGCTGCTGGTCGGCGATCGACGCGGCATTCTGCTGGTCGGAGGAATAGCGGGCGTAGAGCGCGGCGCGGATCATCATGTCTTCCTTTCGAGTGGCGGGACAAGGTCCTGCACAGCCGGGTAAGACAGTGTCCCGCGCGAATACCCTATGGTCAATGCTTTGGCGCGTTCGGGTTTTTCGGCGCGGCGTCATTGTCGTTGGCGGCTTTTCGGGCATTGACATGCTCGCGCGCGATGTGCCGTCCGATCGCCTCCGCGATGCGGATCAGGGCTGCGTCGATGACAACCGGATCGGAAACGATGTCATTATCGTTCGCGGCTGTGACGAGGCGAGAGCCGCGTGCCTCGTCCTTTTTCATACCGGCCCCGGACCCAATTCCCGATTGTCGTTGTCGGCCCGGTAACTGGGCGGGTCCGCAATCCAGCGATTGATCGCGGATTCACGCCAGCCAGCGCCATGAACACTGATGCGCACCTGCGGAGGGAACGTGCCTTCGGCGATCTTGCGATAGATGGTTGAGCGGGATAGCCCGGTGCGGGTAAGAACGGTCTGAAGGCGGATAATCCTGTCAAGGTTAGGCATGATCGAGCTTCCATCGTCTGAGTGTGGGTGGCGCGCCCCAGGATCAGAATTGGCGATGGAATAATCTCGCGCAAGAGTGCCAAAAACAGTGCCGGTGTGGCTCCTGTTTCCTGTTGCTTTCCGTTGCGCTCCATTGCGTCCCAATGTTGTCAAATGCGGTGAAAGAAATTTTCCCATACTGTCCCGAAAGGAGCGAGGCGCTCAGCCGGCGGCACGATTAAATATGGATTCAATCGGGATAGCGTGATTCGCGAAACCCTCTGGCTAGCGAAGACCGACTAAGCCACACTGCTGCGAACTACTAAATGGGCGCAATGGGAACGTGGAGTAATAGCAACAGTGACGCAAGCACTAGCCGAGATTGTCGCCGCGATGCCTTGGCTCGAAGTCATCAAAACCGTGGCGACCGTCGCGACGGCGTACATCGCCTTTCGAGCGCTACGGAACTGGCAGCGCCAGGATCGCGCGAAGCGCGAGGTCGAGTTTTTGGACGGCCTCATTGATGCGGCGCACCAACACATCATCGAGATGCAAAGGCCAGTCGAACTGTTGCGTGCCGCAAAGATCGGCATGGCCAGTCATGTTCAGAGTTGGAACGCGGGTGACGAAAATGACAAGATCACTGCCGGGGCGATCGCATACATAAAGCGGCGTGGCGAAGATGACGGCAAGCGATTGGGCGACGCGCTGACAGCGATCGAACACCCGGTTATCAAACTGAGGTCGCTCGCTGTGAAGGGGCAGATGTTCAATTTCAAGGAATACCGAAAATGCCAAGACGCGGTGACAAAACTCACTTGGCACTTTGGCCGCATCCGCGCCTTTACATCGATGATCGACAATCCGTCGTGGAACTGGGAAAATCCACAGGTCAGCAGCCTTCTCGCGAAAGTCATGGTAATCGATCCCGATGAGATCATTCAGGATCTGAGCAGCAATAACGCGATCATCATCAGCTTTGCCCGCGACACATATTCCTGCATCTACGGCAAATAGACTCGCCCACGAGCAGGGCGGCATTGCCCCTAGACGAGACTCGCTTCGCCGGCCACCGCCGCGCTGCGAACGGCATTGCAAAACGCCGCTAATCTCATCGGCTTGGTGCTCAATTGAATGCGCAGCGTCCGAGGCAGCTCAAGTTGTGCCCCCGCGCCGGTCGCGCCTCGGTTACAGATATTCGCTGCGTCCCGCCCTGCGAGACCACCGTGGGTGACGGGAACTGCGTCGAAGCCGGCTGCTGTCAATGCGGCCACGATTGCGTCGCGAAGCGCCGTATCTCGTCCGCCCACTCCCACCGTCACCGGGTCACCGTTATCGGCGCGTCCGTGGATAGCGATCGCCTTTTGGGCCGCACCGACGAGCGCAAGCGCTTGCGGCTCGTCGAATCTTGTCGACGTGATGTGCAAGCTCCCGCGCTTGCCGGAGGCGCGGAGCGCCTCGAAAGCGTAGAATGATAGTGCGTCACCCGCGATCGTTGCGGCGATCTCCAATGTTCCCGGTTCGATGCGTCCGCCATGCGGGGCGATGATGACTACGGGCGTGCCTCGGTTCTCGGCGCGAATTCTGTAGTCGACCTCGGCCGTCTCATTCGCCGCCAGCTCGGCGAAGTTAGAATATTTGTCGACCATGCCGCGAAGCAAGTTATGCAAGCGTGGGGAATTTGGCGAGGGGAAAAGCTGTGAGACAAGGCCTGCGGATCGACGCCAACTATACGGAAGATGTCGTCGGCTTCGCATTGGAATCCTTCCTGACCCTGCTGAGCTTCCCGAGACAGCGCTTTTCGATCGAGCCCTTTTCAAGAAGCAAGGAGCGCTGGCTTGGGGCCGACGCGCGGCTCCACACTAGAATCCGCGGGTTTCGGGTCTTTTACATGCAGTTCAAGCGACCGGCCGCTTATCCGGATTTCAGCACCTCGAAAATCATCACCGACCGCCGCAAGGCGGGGCTGGCGACGACACCCCGCGCGCTCTACTTTCCGCTGCGCCAAAAGCGGGAGACGCATCGTGACTTTCAGCACAATGTCCTGTTTCGCTTGCGGGAGCGATTGCTCAATCGCGGGCTAGGCGACGCAGCCTATGTTTGCCCGCTGTTCATGGATCGCTCGGCCTACCGGCTCAACCTGCATTGGTCTGGTCTCACGCGGTGGGGGCGTTTCTGGCGCCACTATCCCTGGGAACTCGATGAGGTACTGATCGAGGATGGCGGACGCTGGATTCGGTTCGATCGAATGCCGGTATTCGCAGAACATATCTCCGTGCCGCCGCACGCCGCAGTCACCACTGCGTCGCATAAATACAGTTTCACCGAAAGCGGGACCGAACTTTGCTTTCACTCACCCGAGGCGCTGCCGGACGGATCGATGGACCTGGCAACCTTTCTGGGCAAGGTCTCGGCGGGGTTCCTCGATCGCGGAGAGAAACTGCGCCCGGATGGATCGGATCACCTGCTGAATGACCTGATCGCCGGCGTTTATGGTGATGAGAAGACCGTGGCGCCGACGTTCCACGTCGAGGGGGAAGATCCTATCGTGCGCTGGTTCTCCTGGGGCGATCATCTACGCAGCGAATATGCGATCGAGCAATTTGCGTTGGTCCGATGGGAGGACGAAACGGACCTGTACTAGAACGACCCAACCAACAGCAATCGCCTAGCTTCGGGCGATATTCCGCCTCATGGTACGAAGCTGGAGTGGCGCCCCGCCTTCGGCGGCCGCGCTCTATTCCGCTTCGCTCCACCGAGCCACCGCTGCGCGCCGTCTCGTCGGCGTCGCCGTAACAATCGCTGACGTAAGGGCCGGAGCCAGGCTCCGGCTCTGAAGGTCATCGCGCGTTCGCGCGATGGCGGTGGCCTCCGGCCGTGCGGAGTGGTCGTCGCTCTCCTCTGAGGCCCGCCCGGCAGCGCGCAACCCCTTCGGGGTTCTCCACATTCGTTCCGACCCTTCGGGTGCGCCCTGCCTTCATGGCGAACCTCTCCGGTCGCTCTCGCCGCCCACCCCGCTCAGCCGGGGCTGCGGTGGTTTGGAAGAGCACAGGAGACAAGTCATGGAACTCAAGCATATCGACATCGCACACCTGTCGGTTTCGCCCGTCAACATGCGCGGGATCACGAAGAAGCCGGACCTCACCAATATCCTGCCGTCCGTTCGGGCGCGCGGCATTCTCGTGCCGTTGATCGTCAGGCCGGGGGCAGAGGACGGCGGTTACGAGATCGTTGCGGGCAAGCGGCGTTATCATGCGGCGCTGACTATCGCCGAAGAGTGCGGCGACATCGACCCGCTGCCCTGTGCGGTGATGGAAGCCGGGGATGATGCTGCGGCGCTCGAAGCCTCGCTGATCGAGAATATCGCCCGTCTCGATCCCGACGAGATCAACCGCTGCGAATCCTTCACGCGCCTTGTCCGCGAAGGGCGGAGCGTCGAGGACATCGGTTTGACCTTCGGACTCACGTCGTTGCAGGTGAAGCGGACGCTGGCCATCGGCAATCTTTTGCCCCGCATCCGCAATTTCTACCGGGCCGAGAAGATCGATGTCGTCACCATGCGCCACCTGACGCTGGCATCGAAGGCACAGCAGCGCGACTGGCTGGCGCTCGTCGATTGTCCCGAGAAGCACGCCCCGATCGGCACCCAATTGAAGGCATGGCTGTTCGGCGGCAGCGCGATTGCGGCCAAGGTCGCGATGTTCGATGTCGCAAACTACGCCGGCGAGATCATCTCCGACCTGTTCGGAGAGGACAGCTATTTTGCCTGTGCCGATACCTTCTGGACGGCGCAGATGGCCGAGGTCGAGAAACAGGCAAGCTTCTATCGCGAGACGGGTTGGTCCGAGGTCGTGGTCATGGAGCGCGGCGCATACTTCAATTCGTGGGAGTACGAACGCTGCCCGAAGAAGAAGGACGGCAACGTCTTCGTGTCGGTCAGCCATCGCGGCGAGGTCGGTTTTCACGAGGGCTATATCACCATGAAAGAAGCACGGCAGCGCGCCAAAGGAGAAACGGGTTCCGACACTCCCAAGCCGGTGCGTCTTGAGGTCAGCGCGGCGCTCGGCAACTATATCGATCTGCACCGCCACGCCGCCGTGCGCGCGTCGTTGCTGTCCGAACCGGGCGTGGCGCTGCGCATGATGGTTGCCCATGCCATCGTCGGATCACCGCTATGGCGCGTCGATGTCGAACGGCAGCGCGCCGCGAGCGATGCCATCGCCGAGAGCGTCGAGTTGTCGGAGAGCGAAGTGGCGTTCGATAAGGCGCGCCATGTGGTGATCGATCTGCTCCGTTTCGATCCCGAAACGCCCACCGTGGTCGGTGGCTACGACGGCGAGCAGGGTATCGCTGGACTGTTTGTTCGCTTGGCTGCGCTGTCAGATGAGGCGGTGATGAGCATCCTTCCCATCATGATGGGCGAGGCGCTTGCCGTTGGCAGTGCCGAGGTCGATATGCTGGGCCAGTTGCTCGGAACCGACATGCGGGCTTGTTGGCAGGACACGGCCGTGTTGCCCGACCTGATCCGCGACAAGCAGTTGCTCACCGCCGTTGTTGCCGAGGTTGCGGGTGCCGATGTGGCAGAAGCCAACGCGGGAGCGACCGCCAAGGTGCAGCGGGGCATTCTCGTCGATTGCCTCACTGGCAGCAATGGCCGCGCCAAGGTCGAAAACTGGCTTCCCAAATGGTTCGCCTTCCCGCCGTCCGGCTATACCGAGCGCGGCGGCATCGGCTGCGTCGAACGGAGCGGGCGCATGGCGGCGTTTTTCGCCCCCGCCGAAATCGAGGAGGAACCGGCGATGCGCGAAGCAGCCTGATCGCCGTCCGCAAGCAGCACTGGAGGAACGACTTCGCCCGTTCCTCCAAATTTTTGCCCGGCGCGAAAGCGCCGGGCATTCTGTCCTTGCCAAAGCGCAGGAACTTCCCGAAGATTCTCGGGCACATGCGTACCGACATCGATCATCTTCCTGCCGCGAAGCAGCGCGAGCTTGAGCGCATCGTCGAAATCATTTTCGACGAGTTCGGCCAAGCGACGGAAAATGCAACCGGGCGCCGCAAGGGCGCTCGCATTTTGAAGATCATCCTATTCGGGAGTCACGCGCGCGGCGATTGGGTCGATGCGCCGATGTCGGCGAACCAGTATAAATCCGACTATGATATTCTCGTCATCGTCAGCCAGAAAGAGCTGACCGACCGCGCCGCGTATTGGGCGAAGGCCGAGGAACGGCTGATCCGCGCCTACACGATCGAGAAGACGCTTCGCACGCCTGTCAATTTTATCGTCCATTCGCTGCATGAAGTGAACGATGGCCTCGCTCATGGCCGCGTCTTCTTCATGGAAGTCGCCAAGGACGGCATCGCGCTTTACGAGGCCGATGATCGCGAACTGGCTACGCCAAAGCCGAAGACACCAAAACAGGCGCTGGGAACGGCCAAAGAGTATTTCGAGGACGGTTTCCCTTCGGCGATGAAACGATATGAAGGGGCGCAATTCTATCTTCAGAAGGGATATTTGAAGGACGCGGTCTTCGATCTGCATCAGGCAACAGAGCGCCTTTACTCCTGCGTCCTGCTAACGCTGACTTTCTACACGCCCTACAATCACAATATCGCCTTCCTGCGCTCGCTCGCCGAAGGGCTCGACCGGCGGCTTTATGGCATCTGGCCCGAGACCAATCGCCGCGAGCGTGCGACGTTCCAGAAGCTAAAGGAAGCCTACACCAAGGCGCGCTATTCCAAGCATTACAAGATCAGCGAGGAGGAACTGACCTGGCTCGGCGAACGTGTCGAGGAACTGGGCCGGGTCGTCCATCAAGTCTGCACCGACAAGATCGCCGAACTTAGTGAAGCCGCGCGCGGATAGTTGAAACTCAATCGTCGAGAGGCGCGGGAATACCTTCCGCAAATTCGGGCGTCCCGGTAGCGGCTTCCAAGCTATGGTTTGAATGGCTCATCCATATATGCACTTTGGGACGCTCGCTTAGCTTGGTGTCGACTGCGCCAACGCGCAGTATCACCTGATCCTGATCCGACCATTCTGCCATGAGATGTGTTCCGCATTTTGGGCAGAACCAGCGAGTTTTCCCCGGCGTGCTCATGAATCCCGCCACTAGATCGGCACCGGTTTTCCACTGAAAATCAAACCGGGCAACTCGCGCCGTCGCAACGGCGCCGCTTGCATGGGCTTTCTGGCAGGTGCGGCAATGGCACAAGCCAATCGGAGTCAGCAGATCACCGCATTCATATGCAACGGCACCGCACAGGCAACTTCCTTCTATCACTTGTTCGCTCTTCCAAAATTCGCCCACAAAACGTGGGATGCTGAGTGTCCCATCATGGCGGCTTTCAGGCAAGGCGCTTCGCGACGTCGATGATCGATGCCTGCCGATTCCGAACAGGCGGTCTTTGGGCCGCGTGCGTGGTCGCAGCACAACTTGTCGAGACTCCCCGATTCTGGCATAATCGCCGTCACGGGATGGAGTGACTGGCGGCCATCCCGAGGATAACCCTGCCAGGCATCATGTAGGTTCGGCCATCACGGTCGGGCAGTTGCTGTAGGCCGATAGATCGGCGCCACACAGCGGACACCGCTTGCACATCCGCGCGCCGACGCGCGGACCGCCAGTGTGCGAGCTTACCATGACCACCCCAACGAACGACGTTTACGCGCGCGAAGTCGTGATGGCGCGCGTCGGTCATCTCATCCGCCGCAAGCAGAGCGAGATCGAACGGATCACGCGCATCCTGCGATGCTTCTTCGATCCCGATCAGGTGCAGGCGCCCGAACCGGGCATCATCAAGCGCATCATCCTGATCGGCCCTTATGCGCGCAGAAATTGGTACGAAGACAAGCATACGATCGATTTTTCCGATTACGAACTTTGGTTCGTCGTCAATCATCCGCTGTTTACCGACGAACGCTGCTGGCGTCGCGCCCGCGATGTCGTTCGCAGCGAGTTCGGCAATCGCTGCGCGGTCGATCTGGCAATCTATTCCAAGTCCGACATCCGCATCGCGAAAGCCGAGCGCGACACCTTCATCCTCGATCGGATCGAAGCGGGCATCACCCTCTATCGCGCATCGCGCGATGCGCCGTTGGGCGCGCGCGAACGTCAGGGGCCACGGCCATGATGTTTCCCGGCTCGGTCGCGTCGTTTGACGCATTCTATCGCTCCCAGAATGAACGGCTCTTTCACTATTTCAGAAAGAGGGCTGGCCGCGACGCGGCGCCCGATCTGGTGCAGGAGGCATTCACGCGAATGCTCCGCTGCGGGGCGTTTGAAAGGGTCGAAAATCCCCAAGCCTATCTGACCCGGACTGCGCACAATCTGCTGATCGAGCGCGCGCGTCATTGGCAGCGGAAGCAAAGCACCCTCTGTCCCCTTGACGAAGGGCGCGACGCGCCCGTGCAACCTGAACAGGAATGGAGGATCGAGGCAGCGGAATTGCGGCGCATCTTTCGGCGGGCGCTTCGCGCCATGCCGCGCAGGACGCGGCGCATCTTCCTGATGCACCGGCTGCGAGGCATGTCCTACCGGGAAATCGGCGAGAGGCTTGGCATCGGTGACAAGGCCGTCGAGTATCATATGATGCGTGCCTTGGCGCGGTGCCGCAGGGCCGCCGCGGCGCGATGCTCTTGAAGTGACGACTGCATGCGTGCATGTCGCTGGCAATAACAATAAGGTCGCGCCGATGGAGATTGTAATGGAAGATCAGGAAGCCTTGATAACACTGACCGCCGACATCGTTGCGGCGCATGTCGGTAACAACAGCGTCGCGGTGTCAGACCTGCCACTCATCATCAAGACGGTGCATAATGCGCTTGCGGGACTTGGCGAAAAGACCGAGCCCGAGGTCAAGCAGGAGCCGGCGGTATCGATCCGCGCGTCGGTTAAACCCGATTACATCGTCTGCCTCGAAGACGGTAAGAAGCTCAAGATGCTACGCCGTCATTTGATGACGCATTACGACATGACGCCCGAAGATTATCGCGCCAAGTGGAACCTGCCGAAGGATTATCCAATGGTCGCGCCCAACTATACCGAGAAACGCCGCGAGCTTGCGAAACAAATCGGCCTCGGCACCAAGGGCCGCGGCGGCGGGCGCAAGAAAACCATCACGCGCCGCGCGAAATAGCAGTCAAACCTCGGCGTCAGCCTGCTGATCGAGCGCATCGGCGATCATAGCCGCGAGCAATTCTTCTGCACGGATGCGCGCGACCGGATCTTTCGCATCGAGGTCGCGCCGAATCCATCGTGGCGCGCGTTCGACCGCTCGAAGAACGATGTTTGTCGGTTCCCGCGTCATGGCGCGCGTATGACACGACAGTCATCATCGGGCAACGCGTCTGGGGCGAACGCCCGCTTGCTCTTACGGCTCCAAAGCGCCGAGGCAGGTTCGGCATCGGCGCTTCGGGAGTGCCGCGCGGGATGCGGCGGTCGAAGACGTTGACCGCGCCGCCGATCGCCTGGCCGCCTGCGCCCAAATCGATTGTCGGCTGCCAACTCGGTCGAGCATGAGCGAGCATATGGTTATGTCGGCTTGGGGTCGTCGTCCGCTATCAGCTCCGGGCCACCACCGCCCACGCCCTCCATAATCTGGAGAGTTTGTAGCACCATCACGAGGTTATCCCGCCGCTCCTTCAGTTCCGCGTGGAAGCCATCTTTTTGTTCGACGGAGAAGTCGCCGTAATGTGGCCCAGGCCCGGCCATCCAGGAAACCTTCAGCTGCCGGGCCTGCATTGCCCGGCGGACCACTGAAAGGAAATTGTCGCGCGCCTGGTGGCGCATGTAATCGTGCCAGGCGCGATGCTGACGTTCCAACTGCGGCAGTTGCGCCTCGATTGTTCCGTGCCGCAACTCGCCGTCCTCAAGCAGAGTGTTCGTAATCGTCCGAGTCGCATAAATGAGGTCGTTGAGGGTCCGGCCTTTGGGATCGGCAGCCTGCTCAGGAGCAGGGGCGGTGATAGCTTGCGATGGTAGCCGCTCGCGCTTGCCAAGGAAGTATCCAAATGTCGCGGCAGCGTACAGCGAGAGAAGCACCATGGTTGGGTAGATCAACCATAGCCATTCTTTCAGGCTGGCGAGCAATGTATCCGGCTTGTGCTCGGCCATGACCGGCACGGCGGCAAGGCCAACTGCCAGCGCGAGAGCCCCGATCGCCTTATATTTCGTAAACAGGACCATTCTCACCCCCGACGCGAAAAGTATCAGGCACCGCCTCACACTTCAATTCGTTCAGACACGACAAAGGCGAATGAGGCGGTGATCAGCTTTCGCCGACAATACGGCGCGAACTACTGGTAGCCATCCCGACTTGCAAAGTCCGGTATTCGTGGCGCCGCCGCGGTCCATCAATCGACAAATCTTTCGGGCTTTCGCGAGGGGGTGAGTTCGATGATAGCAAGGAAATCGGAAAACAACTCGGCCGCCCTATTGAGCTGTCCGGCGAGCAAATCCATCTCGTCACGCGGAGTACGAGGACGCAGCTTCTCTCGATGCGCGACATCGAGGTGATTGAACTGGGACTTGAAAACGTCCTCCTGCACGGCCTCCACCGGATGAAGATGCAGGCTATGAACGACGAGATTGCGCCGCTGAAGCAGCCACTTCAGCCCGTCCTCCTTTTCGGAGCACTGGAATGTTCGAAGCCGCTTCCAGCTTCCGCTCGCCTTTAATCGGGCATCCATCGGCACGGCATTGACATGGATGCGGTCCATCACCGAGTTGAAGCCGTTTTGATCGAACTTCCTGATGTTAAAGAACGCGAAGTCCAGAACCTGCCCCACCCGATCCCAAAAGGAATAGAGCCGGATGTACGCCGCCTCAGCGTGCTCCCAGAAAGCCGATTGGGCCTGACTCACCAAAGCTTGGGCCACGGCAGGCTCGTCGGACATGTCCGTCAGGTCTGGGTTCTCGCTTAACACTTGGAATCCCGCGCTGAACATCAACGCTCGCAGCACTGATTTCCGGGCTCGCGCAAAGACGTCGGTCGCCTCTTGAAGCGCCGCAGGCGGGTAGTTGTCGGCCGGCGGCGCCTGATGGCCGTCGCGCACAACATAGATGTCCAGCGGTCCGCCAAGGTGCTCTGCCACCCGGTCCATGCGCATTGAAAACTGCCCGTCATCGTTTCGCGCCCAGAGGTGGGGAAATGGCTCGTCTTGGATCGCCTCGAATTGAGCGAGTATTATGGCCTCGTTCGAAACGTGCGAAACGGCATGACTCAACACCGTTAGCAGGCGGTTATGCTGCTCGTCCTCTGCATCAATGTCCGACATCGCGTTGCCCGCCTGCACATATTTTAAACCCGTCAACTTCACCGGAAAACTCTACCAGTCAAGCGTCGGTCGGGAGCATGCTCTAAACATGGAGCGGCCCGTTGACTCGGGTGATTTGCTCGAGGTCAACGCAGCTACAAATCCTCGAATGCCCGTTTCCCTCTCCGTTTCCAAAGCACCGATGCTTGTTCGCCCTGATCACTCCGTAGCTTATCGGCCATCCAGAGGAAGGAGCCGTAGAGCATCGCGCGATCATCGTCGGTTAGTTCGACGAGCCCTGACTTCATGACAAGTCCGCCGAGCTCGATCAGGTGACGCGTGCGTTCGCGCCGTTTGATTTGCCATTCGCGCATGTCGGTTCGTGCCTTCTTCGCCTCAAGCCGATGCCGCGCCGCCGTCGTGCGGCGGAGCGTCGCCCGCGCTACATGCAGAGCCCGACGCAGACCGGCGTACCGTGCGCAGAAAGAAACTCGCGCCCGCCTTGCGCCAGCCCTCCTTCGTTTGTCCGTCCTTCGTCGTTACCGCGCCGAGCAACGCACCGGTCAGCATCTCGGCATCGAGTGCATCGGCGCCAGTGGCAATGACGAGTTCGCCGAGTTGGCGAACGCGGCGTTCCTTGAGGGTCTTCGCCTTGGCTTCGAGCGCCTTCAGTTCCGAATCGATATCGCGGGGTTTGCGCATGTCGCATCTCCATGATGGGGTGATGCGCCCATCATAAAGACGCGCCTCCCGATGCGCAGCAAGGTCGTCGGGACAGTCTGGCACCGCCTAGTCCCTCCGCGGATTTTTCCGTGTGAGGGCGCGCTTATACGTCGTGCCGACGTGGCTTTTGAAGTGTAGATGGATGGTCGCCATGGCGATCTATCATCTCTCGGTCAAAGTCATCAGCCGCGCTGCCGGACGGAGCGCCTTAGCCGCTGCCGCCTATCGCTCCGCCGACCGGCTGCACGACGAACGGCTCGACCGCGATCATGACTTCACGAACAAATCGGGCGTCGTGCACAGCGAAGTACTGCTGCCCGACGGCGCACCCGAACGCCTCTCCGATCGCGCAACGCTCTGGAACGAAGTCGAGGCGTTCGAGAAGCGCAAGGACGCGCAGCTTAGCCGTGAGGTCGAGTTCGCCATTCCGCGCGAGATGAACCAGCAGCAGGGCATTGAGCTGGCGCGCGATTTTGCACAGGCCGAGTTTGTCGATGCCGGCATGATCGCCGACCTCAATGTCCATTGGGACATCGGCGCCGACGGCATGGCGAAGCCGCATGCCCATGTCATGCTGACTATGCGCGAGGTGGACGCAGAAGGGCTCGGCGCGAAGGTCCGCGACTGGAACCGAACGGAGTTGGTGGAACAGTGGCGCGAGCGTTGGGCCGATCATGTCAACCAGCGGCTCGCCGAACTCGACATCGACGCGCGCATTGATCACCGCAGTCTGGAAGCGCAGGGGATTGCGCTCGAACCGCAAAACAAGATCGGTCCTGCCGCATCGCGCATGGGGGACCGCGGCCTTGAAGTCGAACGGATCGAAGATCACCGCGCGGTAGCGCAGCGCAACGGCGACCGCATCATCGCGGAACCCCGCGTCGCGCTCGATGCGATCACCCATCACCAGGCGACGTTCACGCAGCGCGATATAGCAATGTTCGTGCATCGTCATAGCGACGGGAAGGATCAATTTGATGCCGTGATGTCAGCGGTCAAAGCATCGCCCGACCTGGTCGCGCTCGGTAAGGACGGACGCGGCGAGGACCGGTTCACCAGCCGCGAGATGATCGAGACCGAGCAGCGGTTGCAACGCGCCGCCGAAGTCATGGCGGAGCGCGAGCGGCATCGCGTCAGCGAGGCGGACCGGGAAACGGCGCTGGCCCGCGCGGCGGAGCGCGGAATGGAGTTGTCGGGTGAGCAGCGCGCGGCGTTCGATCATGTGACGGGCGAGCGGGATTTGAGCCTCGTCGTTGGCTATGCGGGCACCGGCAAGAGCGCGATGCTGGGCGTGGCGCGCGAGGCGTGGGAGCGCGGAGGCTATGAGGTGCGCGGTGTGGCGCTGTCAGGCATCGCGGCCGAGGGCCTGGAGAACGGCTCGGGCATCGCTTCGCGCACTCTTGCCAGCATGGAGCATGGCTGGTCGCAGGGGCGCGACATGCTTACTTCGCGCGACGTGCTCGTCATCGACGAGGCCGGCATGGTCGGCACGCGCCAGATGGAACGCCTCCTGTCCCATGCCGAAGCGGCGGGCGCGAAGGTGGCGATGGTCTTCGACCCCGAGCAGTTGCAGGCGATCGAAGCGGGTGCGGCGGCACGTTCACTCCACGAGCGGCATGGCGGCGTCGAGATCACCGAGGTGCGCCGCCAGCATGATGGTTGGCAGCAGGACGCGACCCGGCACCTTGCGACCGGACGGACCGGCGAAGCGATCGTCGCCTATGCCGACCGCGATATGATCCACGCGGCCGGCACGCGCGAGGTGGCACGCAGCGACCTTGTCGAACGCTGGGATCGCGAGCGGCAAGCAAATCCCGACGCCAGCCGGATCATCCTGACCCACACCAATGCCGAAGTGCGAGAGCTGAACGAAGCGGCGCGCGAAGCGATGCGTGCCAGCGGCGATCTTGGCGACGATGTGCGGCTCAAGGTCGAGCGCGGCGATCGGGATTTTGCAACCGGCGACCGTATCATGTTCCTCAAGAATGAGCGCAGTCTTGAGGTGAAGAACGGCACGCTGGGCACCATCGACCGGGTGACCCAGCACAGCATGACCGTCCGCACCGATGATGGCCGGTCGATCGCGTTCGACACCAAAGACTATCGCGACGTCGATCATGGCTATGCCGCCACGATTCACAAGGCGCAGGGCATGACGGTGGACCGGACGCATGTGCTGGCGACGCCGGGCATGGACCGTCACGGCGCTTATGTCGCGATGTCGCGCCATCGCGACGGCGTGGCGCTCCACTATGGCCGCGACGACTTCAAGGACCAGGGCAAACTTGTCCGCGTGCTCTCTCGCGAGCGCGCCAAGGATATGGCGCAGGATTACGCCAAGGCCGATCCCGCCCGGTCCTTTGCCGAGCAACGCGGCATCACGTTTGGCGAGCGTGTCGCGGAAATCGTCAAGGCCGTCCCCGAGAAGGCGCGCGGCATGTTCGATGGTCTGCGCCTTGCGATCAGCAAGCCGGAACGCGAAGTGGTAGCACCCGAACGCGAGCGCTCGATCTTCGCGGATTTCCGGCCAATGGCCCGGTCGCACGAGCCGGATCGGAGTGACCAGTTCGCCCGCGACCAGCAATCCATTCCCGCCGGTGGCGTTCGTGCAGCGGTCGAGCGCTACGCCAAGGCGCTCGACGCTGTGCAGCAAACCCGTGCGCAGGGTCTCGAAGCGATGCCGCACCAGCGCGCGGCGCTCGACCGGGCGAAAGATGCGCTCGATACGATCCGGCCCCACGCCACCACAGATCTTGGCGCGGCTTTCGAGCGCCAGCCGGAGCTTGTCCGCGAGGCGGCAGAGGGACGCGGTCAGGCTGCGCTAAAGGCGATGAGCAAGGAAGCCGAGGTCCGCATCGATCCATTCCAGCGCGCCGACCGCTTCGTCGAGGGTTGGCAGCAGTTGCAGCGGCAGCGCGAAGTGCTGGTGCGCGACGGCGATCTACGCGGCGCGAAGCGGGTCGCGCAGAGCATGGCGGGGATGGCGAAAAGTCTCGAACGCGACGCCCAGCTTGAATCGGTGCTCTGCGGGCGCAGCCGCGAACTTGGTCTCGAGATCAGCCGCGACATGAGGCGCAGCCTGTCGCGCGATCTCGCGAACTCCATCCCCTTCGATCAGGTCCGCGACCTTGGGCGCGGCATGGGCATCGGCCATTAGCAGGAGAATATAGATGGACGAACAACGATTGCCGACGAACGCACCGGGGCCGGAACCCCATGCGGAAACCGCGGCGGAAGCGTTCGCGCGGCTCGACGACCGGGTGGCGGGACTCGACGGACGCATCGCGCTCATGGTCCGCGCGGTCGAGCATATGGCCGCCGAGCGGTTCGAGGTCGAGATCCCGGACTATAATCCGACGCTAGAAAAGACGAACGCCCGGCTCGCCGACATCTTGCAACGACTGGAGAAGATCGAGGAGGCACCGGCGCTTGGAGTGACGCCGGAAACGATGGGAAGCCGCATCGCGGCGGCCGCGCACAGGGCGCGCGAGGATGACGACGCCAGTATCAGGCGCGTACAACAGGACCGGCGCGACGCCGTGCAGGCGCTGCACCAGATCATCGGCCATGCGCGCACGAGGCAAGGCCAACGCGAGTATATTCAATGGGGTATCGGGGGCGGCATCCTCGCCGGGTGCCTTCTTTGGTCGTTTCTGCCCGGCATGGTCGCACGTGCCGTTCCGGAGAGCTGGCACTGGCCCGAGCGCATCGCGCGTCGTACGGTTGGCGAGCCGAGCCTATGGGAAGCCGGGAGCCGCATGATGCAGGTGGGCAGCCCGGAGGCGTGGCGGGCGATAACCGCCGCCGCTGTGATGCGGCACGAGAACAAGGAGACGATCGCCGCGTGCGAACAGAGGGCCGCGAAGCGGGAGAAGCCCGTTCGCTGCACCATCGATATTGGCGTCGATACAAAGTGATGGTGAGAACTTGTCGCCTGGGCGGCCGACTGACTTGACCCATCGAAATCAATGCAGCCGGCCGATCTTATACAAGATTGCTGCGGCTAATTGCACAACCAGTACGTCGACAGGACCTCATTCCCTCATGCGTGTAGAAATCCGCCGGCCTGACGAGTTCGCGGGCAATGCCGCCATGTACTGGCCCCTGACTGCGCGCCTTGCCACGCAGACGTGGCCGTCTAATTTCTCCATCGATATGAGAGGCGTGTCCAGTTCGCCTGCGGCTAGCGTAGACAACGCCCGCCGCAATTGTCCCAGCGGACCGTCCGACGATAGCACCGCTTCCTGATCTGCCCCCTTTAAGTGGCCCAAAAATCGGTGATATTTACGGCCCTAGGCCGCTAATACCGATTAAGCTGCCGACATATTCCTACCATCCGGCGACGTGCGCAAACTATCCGGCGGGGTACCGGCGGTGACTCGTTTTGGGACTGATCTAATCCTTGGAGTTACGTGAAAAGTTTTCGTTAAGACTTGCGGCATAGGCAAGTTCCATGCTGTCAAAATCCTCGCTATTCTTGAAACAATATTTCGGAGCGGGAGAGGCGGCTACGGCAAGCGGCAGAGCGCTGCTGGAAGCTCGCTACGCAAGCCTGGGGACCCAGATACCCCTCATTTACGCCATCGCGCTGGCCAATTTCGCGGCGTTTCATTTCGCTTCCGGGCGGGACTGGCAATCATCGATCTGGCCCGCCGGATTGCCGATCCTCGTCATGGCCGGACGCGCCATCTATTGGACGGAGCGCGAGCGCGAAGCGCTATCGCCCGATATAATTCTGCGTCGCCTGCGGCCGATGCCCCTGATCGCGGCACTGTTGAGTGTCGGATGGGGCGTGGTTGTTTTCGAGAACGTCACAACTCCGGAGCTCAATTTCGCTATCCTCTTTTGCAGCCTCACTAGCCTCGGCTCGGCGTTCGGATTGAGCAGTTTTCCCAATGCTGCCCGCATGCCTCTCCTTTTTCTCGCGCTTCCCCTGGCCATTTGGCTGATGGCCAAGGGCGAACCCGCCTTGATGGGGGTCGGGATTTGCCTGGGCCTGGTGATCTTGATGGTGTTGCGGTTGCTGGATGGGAACGAGCGCGGCTTTGTCGAACTTGTGCGTACGCGGTGGGAGATTGGCCTGGAACGAACGCGAGCTATCGAGGCTGAACAGCGCGCACTTGCCGAAGCGGCGCGCGTCCATAGTATAGCTTACACCGACCAACTCACTGGACTTCCAAATCGGCGCGCCTTCATCGACGCAAGCAATGGCTGGGCGGTTGCAACAACCGCGGGCTCCGGTTCAACTTCGGGCGCCATTGCAATCATCGACATCGACGATTTCAAGCCCATCAACGATGTGTTTGGCCATGAAGTAGGCGACGCGCTGCTAAAACAGGTGAGCGACCGCCTTCTGCAACTTGGAGGCAGGACAGAGTTCGTGGCGCGTCTCGGTAGCGATGAATTCGGGCTCTTATTGGGCGGTGTGGACGAATATCCGCCCGATCACATCGCGACCGAAATTGCCGCAATGTTCGCCGAGCCATTTCTTGAAGGCGAGCGCCCGTTCCGGCTCAGCGCGGGTTGCGGCGTTGCGCTACTTCGTCCGGGCGCTTCGGAGGCGTCGGTAGCAATGATGCAGGCCGATATCGCGCTTCACTCTGCCAAGCGGCGCGGTCGGGGCGAATTTGCCCTGTTTCACCCTGGCGACGAAGAGGCGCGGAAGCGGAAATCGGATATCGCCAACGCACTCAAAGAGCCCGCCGCCCGCAACGATATTTATCTAGTCTACCAGCCGATTTTTCGGCTGTCCGATATGAAGTTGGAGGCGTTCGAAGCTCTCGCCCGGTGGGAACACCCGAATCTGGGAGCGGTGTCACCCGCGGAGTTTGTTCCGATCGCCGAACAGCTTCATCTTATCGACGAAATGAACGATGCATTGATCGTCAAGGCCATGGTTGCCGCCCGTGACTGGCCCGAAACTGTCCGGCTGTCCGTCAATCTGAGCGCCGTCCAGCTTTGTTCGCCCGGTTCGGCTACCCATCTGATCGCAGCGCTTTCGCGATCGGGGATGGATGCGGGTCGGCTCAGTATCGAAGTTACCGAAACTACGCTGCTCGTCGACTTCGACACGGTCCGTGCCAATCTCCGACTCTTGAAGGCCGCGGGCGCCCGGATCGTGCTTGACGATTTCGGGGCGGGCTACGCATCGGTCGCCTATTTGCGCGAACTCCGCTTCGACGCCATCAAGCTCGATGGATCGCTGGTCGCGTCAGTTGTCGATTGTGCGGCAAGCCGGCAGCTACTGGAAGGCGTGCTTCAGCTATGCGCGGCGCTCGATACGCCTTGTATCGCCGAGCATATCGAGACCGAGGCGCAGCGAGAGCTGCTTCTTCGGCTTCGTTGTTCCAATGGGCAAGGCAATCTGCTCAGTCGCCCGCTGACGCACGACGATGCACGAAGTCTTGCCTGTTCTTCAGTCCTGTTTGCGAATGATACGTGATTACCCGGCTGGACCGGATACACAGCCCCATCGGGCGCAACATATTCGTCCTTGTATCACTCGAAGAATATCTTGCTGATTGCCTGCTTGCCGTAGCGTAAACGTGGTGTAGCGCCATTGTTCGGACCACTTCATAGCCGCGCGTGTTGGGGCACAGAGGCTAATAGGAACCAGGCAAGATCGTCTGGCTCCGGCGATAATGCGCGGCTCCTCATTCGATCGAGCCCGCAGTTGGGATGAGGAGGGCTCCATGCCCCAGAAGGATGATAAGTTTTCGGAGCGTCCAGCTGTCGAGGACAAAAATATCCTTGCGATGGCCGATCGCCGCGCATCGGATCGCTATCGCTCGGTATGCCGGATCGCCCGCGTGCGGCGCGCCAGCGATGCCGGCCTGTGGCTCGTTCGAAATATCTCGGACAAAGGGATGATGCTGGTCGCCAATGTCGCGCTAAACGGTGGCGAAGACGTGGAAATCGATCTCTCCGACAGCATTACAATCAGCGGAAGAATTGTGTGGTCAGACAAGGGCCGCTGCGGCGTCGTTTTTTCGAGGAAGATCGACGTGGCAGCGACCCTCGCCGCGCTCGCGGCGGAACAGCGGGCCGAAGGCTATCGCGCCCTTCGCCTGCAAGTAAGCGCGAAGGCGATTCTGGCCTTACCCAGTGGAGCCCGGCCGATCGACCTTGTCGATATTTCGCAGGCCGGCGCGGGGTTCCACTGCGAAACTTCACTGAATCCCGGCAGCATTCTCAATATTATTCTCCCCGGCGAAGACCATCCGCGGTGTGCACTCGTCCGGTGGTCACGCGAACTGTGTGGGGGACTCTGGTTCACTACGCCGCTTGAGCGTGCCGTGCTCGAAAGTGTCGCTCGATTTCAACTCGATTAACTTGCTCGCGTCAGGGCTCGCTCTTCGGGAGAACATCGCTTCAACGGATTTCCTGCCATTGAAGGTCAGGTTAATGGTGTCGTGCATAGTGAGTTGTGCACGATTGCGATCGTTCAACAATGCCTGTCGAGAGCGATATCGAGAGCGCACCATCAAGTGCCAAGACCAAAACATAGACGCGTGCGCTATGCCTAAACCACTCGGAATCCGCGGATATTGGCCTGCCTGTCGAGCCAGAACGCATCGTTCTCGAAGCGATGAAAAATGTCCGGCGGCAATATCGTCCTGCGGTCGTGCGCGGTCACCTTGTCGCCGACCGCGCCCGCCTATCGGCTTCCGGCGGCAGACCGGGAAAAAGCGGGCGTAGGGGCATAGCAATCTCGGTGATGGCCCGATCCACAGGTTCACATAGAGATTCGCGTGTAAATTTCCCGCCGCGAACTTATGCGCCGGGTCGGTACAGGACCGTCGCCTTCTGGTAAGTGACCGCTTTTTCGACAGTTACGCCTTGCGCGGATAGGGCGAATCAGGCAGTTTGAACGCACTCGGCAAGGATGCCGGAGCAGGATAAAGCGGCTACGGCTCCAACGACGGGGCCGGTCCGCGCGGCAGGTGGGGAGTCTTTCGCCGCACTCCAACAGGCAATGAAGCCGTCAGGATGCGCCCGCGTGGCGGCCGTCCTGGCGGCTTTTTCATTGCCCGTCTTAGAGGGGGATGAACAATGACGTATAAATCGAGTTTCCGGGCAAGCGAGCTGACTGCGAAGCCGGAAAGCGGACGGCCCCCTGAATGGACGCTTCAGGCCGCATACCACGACTATCGCAGCGATCGCGTCAGCCGAGCCTATGGCAACGCGATCGACTGCTCGCGAACGCGAGGTTGGCAAAGTCGCCGCCTCCGCGCTCTACGCGCATTACAATGCCGACGGTTTGCGGCCGACACCGATAGATTTCGCACCAACTGGGCTGGATACTCATGGAACGTCACCCCTTAGGCCGCGTCCGACACTCGCCACCCGCCACCATCGGTCGAGACCGGAAGCGCCGGTTGCCGTATCTGACAACATATTGGAAACGATAACAAAGTGACTTTTCACGCTCGATCCAATGTGTCACTATATCATCACCATGATATTGGTAGCGGGGCGGATGAGATCGCGAGAATATCTGGCGCGACCTCCTCGTCCGCATTTTATCGGCCGCATTTTTTTTGAAATTTGGACGCACGGCGTGCGGATGCGTTGCGATGACGCGTGTCAGGACAAGGGCGTCAGATACGGAACTGGTAAGGTATCGCGCCGTACAGCTTCAATCGATAGAATAATAAGGCTCAAGTTATGACGTAACTATATTTTAGATAAACATTCAGATTTTTTCGAGCCTTTAAATAAAGGCGATATAGCTCTTGATCGCTTCTAGCTCAAGAATAGGAAATCTGTATCTGTGTAATTATATTTTAATTATATGTTAAGTATCTTTTTTCAAAAATATATTTGACGACCCCAATGTCATTACATATCCCTATCCATATGAAATATAGTGATTCACTAATTTACAAATATGTAAGTTAGACTTTTTTTACAACTATGTAAATAGCTTGGTATTTCAATAAAAATAGGGGGTCGTCACATGAGCTATGAGGCAGGGATCTATAATAAGCGGACGGGAAGCCGGACGCTTTCGGCGCGGAAGAGGTTGCATATTCTCGTCGCGGGTCCGATGATCGCCTGTGTAGCGAGCGCGCCCGCATCGGCGGCGCCCACTGCGACCCCGTCGGCTCGGACGGCACCCGACACACTGTCACCGGGCACGCGAGTATTCGCCGAACAGGCAGGGAAACTCGGGGCACAGAAGTGCGCCCGCCTTTATTCGGTGCTGGGCGATCTGGTGTCGCAGGGCGCCAACTATGCGGTTCGCACCGAGACGAACAAGCAAGCGCCCGATGCGCATCCCATCCAAGGGGCGGTCGGGATGACCTATAATCTGCCCGATCTGAAGGGACAGGCCGCGGGACTGGTCTTCGCCGCGCCCGTCGCGAACGGCTGCGAAGGCCATTTCGTGCGGATTGCCCCGTTTCAGAAACCCTGTGAGCAGGTCGTGAAAGACCTGCCGGCGGGGAGCGTTGGCGCAGCCAATTTGTCGGGCGTTCCGGTCTATCAGCTCGGCGGTGGTCAGGGGCAGGCGCTGATGATCCCGAGCGGCGCAAGCTGCGTGGTCGTTACCGTCACGCCGGGTAGCCAAGCACTCTAGACAGAAGCCGTCAGCCAGCGCCCGCGGGCGCTGCTGCAGAATTTTTCAATCACACATTGCAGATTCCGGGCGTGCGTCACCGCGCAACGGTCCTCTGCACCCTTTCAGCACCGGATCGCGCATGTGGCCGGGACAAAGCAGGAGAAGCATTATGGACAAGATCGACACCGTATCGAACGGACGGCGCATGGCGGAATTCGCGCAAAACTGGACGCCGGGTGCGAATGGCATGGGCTGGTCGCAGCGGCGCCGGCTGATGGCGGTGCTGCGCCGCGCGCACCGCGTGTTGGGCATGAAGCGCGACACGCTGGGGCTTGGCGCGTTCGGCGGCGGCGGCCGCGCAGCGCTGCTCTCATCGGTCGGTCCTGCTGGCCTGATCGGCGGTCTCGCGGTGATCGCGGCGGGTGGCATAGCCGCGCCGGCCTATGCGCAATATCAGGCCGGCGGCGGTTCGGCGACGGCTCCCAACTCCATCGCCATCGGCAACGCGTCGGCATCCGGATCAGGCTCGATTGCCGAGGGCGTCAACGCCAATGCCGGCGCCACCAACGCCGTCGCGATCGGCGTCGGGTCGATCGCATCGGAGGTCAACACGATCTATCTCGGCGCGCGCACGGTGCCCGGCACGGGCGCCACGGGCGGCGGAGCTATCGCAATCGGCACGGACGTAACAGCAAGCGACTCATGGGCCGTCGCGATCGGGCTTCAGAGCACAGCCTCAGGCCCGGCCGCTGTGGCACTGGGCCGCCTCAGTATAGCGTCAAACAGTGCCGCTACCGCCGTTGGCAACCGCGCCCAGGCGACGGGGGACAGCGCGACCGCACTCGGTGCGCAGGCCTTGGCCATTGGTGCAAGCACCGTCGCCGTGGGCCAAGGTGCCGGCGCGGGATCTACCACGGGCAATGCCAGCTCCGTTGCGGTTGGCATTGCTGCCGGCACGCTCGTTCAAGGCGCGCAGAATACCGCGTTGGGGGGTGGCATCGCCAGTGTGATGCGCGGCGCCGGTTCCGGCGTCACGGGGGTACGCAACGTCGCCCTCGGAACCGGCGATGGCACCGTCGCCTATGACGCTACGCTCTCCGCATCCGCAGGCAATCTGGTCACGGGCAGCGACAACGTCGCGATCGGAACCAATGCCGGTATCGGCGTCGCTGCCAACGGGACGACGTCGATCGGCCACAATGCCAGAGCTAGCCAGACCAACGGCACTGCCATCGGCTTTGGAGCAACCGCCACCGGCGTGAACGCCATCTATCTGGGCGGACGCACCGGCGCCGGAACGGGTGCTCTCGCACAAAGCGCCATCGCCATCGGGACGGACGTAACGGCAAATGTGGCGGACGCCACCGCGATCGGACGCCAAAGCGTGGCATCGGCCCAATTCGCAGTCGCGATCGGAGTAAATTCCCGTGCATCGGGCATAAGCTCGTCAACTCTCGGTCCCAATGCAAATGCTTCGGGTAACTTCGCATTGGCACTAGGCAATGCTGCTGTGTCGAGCGGAATCGGCTCGATTGCGATCGGGTCGGGCGCCGAAGGTACGGACATTGCCGCTGTAGCGCTCGGCAACGGCACCCGTGCGACCCTCGCGCGCTCGACAGCGCTGGGGGTTAGCGCTTTGGCGAGCGGCGCAAGCGCGCTGGCCATGGGCGACACCGCGAATGCGAGCGCCCAGAATGCGATAGCTGCTGGAACGAACGCCGTCGCGGACTCCGCTGACTCGGTCGCCATCGGCACAGGCACCAGGGCCACCGGCGGCAAGGCGGTGGCAATCGGCGCGGGCAACGTCGCCAATGGCGACGGCGCGGTGGCGATCGGCGACCCCAGCACCGCGACCGGCGATGGCGCGGTGGCGCAGGGCAAGGATAACACCGCGACCGGCAATGGTTCGGTCGCGATGGGCAATACCAACATGGTCGGCGGCGGCGGTCAGGCGATCAGCACGCCCGGCACGGCGGCGCAGGGCGCGGTCGGCATTGGCTATCAGAACACCGTCATCGGTCAGGGCTCGGTCGCGATCGGCAGCACCAGCAGCGCGCTGGCGGCGGGCGCCGTGGCGTTCGGCGATACGGCGGTCGCAAACAATGCGGGCGATGTGGCGCTAGGCTCGGGCAGCGTGACCGACGTGGCGGTTGCCACAACGAACGCTACTATCAACGGCACAAACTACGCCTTCGCCGGCACCACGCCCACCCGCACGGTGAGTGTCGGCGCCGCCGGCACCGAACGGACGATCACCAATGTTGCAGCAGGCCGAATCAGCGGTAGCTCGACCGACGCGATCAACGGTTCGCAGCTGTTCGCGACCAACCAGGCGGTGGACAGCATCGGCACGCAAGTGACACAGAACACCACCGACATCACCAATCTCGACGGGCGCGTGACGACCACGGAAGGCGATATCACCAATCTCGACGGCCGGGTGACAATGGTAGAAGGCGATATCACCAACCTCGGCAACACGATCACCAACATCAATAATGGCGCGGGGATCAAATATTTTCACGCCAACTCGGCGCTGGCGGACAGCCAGGCGCTGGGTACGGACTCGGTAGCGATCGGCCCGAACGCGGTCGCCAACAATGCCGGGGACATCGCTTTGGGCAATGGTTCGACCACCGACGTTGCGGTGGCGACCACGGGTACGACGATCGGCGGCACCAACTATGCCTTTGCGGGCATCGCGCCGACGTCGACGCTGAGCATCGGTGCGTTGGGTGCCGAACGGACGATCACCAATGTCGCGGCAGGCCGGATCGACGGCAGCTCGACCGACGCGGTGAATGGCTCGCAGTTGTTCGCGACGAACACGCAGGTGACCCAGAACACCACCGATATCGCCACTCTCGACGGGCGCGTGACGACCGTCGAGGGCGATGTCACCAATCTCGACGGAAGGGTGACGACCGTCGAGGGCGACGTCGCCAATCTCGATGGGCGGGTGACCACGGTCGAGGGCGACGTCGCCAATCTCGATGGGCGGGTGACCACGGTCGAGGGAGACATCGTCAATCTCGATAACCGCGTAACCACCGTCGAGGGCACCGTAACCAACCTCGGCGATGCGCTCACCGAAATCGCCGGCGACACCTCGACCACTTACACGGACGCGAATGGCGATGGCATTCGTTATGCTCGCACCAATGAAACCGGCCTCGCGGAAACTGATGCTTTCGCGCAAGGCGTGGGTTCGACCGCGCTCGGCTATCAGGCGGCCGCTACCGGGACGAATACGGTCGCGCTGGGCCGGGACAGTCAGGCGACCATCGACGGGTCGCTGGCGCTCGGTTCGGGCTCAGTCGCCGATCGCGCGATCGCGCCAATCAGCGGCACGATCCCCGCGGGCATTGGCTTCGTTCCCTATAATACCACCGATGCGACGCTGCTGGGCGCAGTCTCGGTCGGCAATGCGGCGACGAGCGAATATCGCCAGATCACCAATGTCGCCGACGGCACCGCGGCGCAGGACGCCGTGACGCTTCGCCAGTTGCAGGGCGCGATCTCGTCGGTCTCGGTGACGCCGATCCAATATTTCCACGCCAACTCGAGCGCGGTGGACTCGCTAGCGGCCGGTGCGGAATCGATCGCGGTCGGTCCGACCACGGTGGTCAACGGCGACAATGGCATCGGCATCGGCAATGGCGCGATCGTCGACCAGACCGCGCCGGGAGGTACGGCGATCGGCCAGAACGCCCGTGTCAGCCTAGCTGACGGTATCGCCTTCGGCACCAACTCGATTGCCAACGGCATCCAGTCGATCGCGATCGGCCCCGGCGCCAATGCGAGCTTCGCGGGCAGTGTAGCGCTCGGTGCAGGCGCGACGACAAGCGTGGGTTCGCGGACCGGCTATGCGGGGTATGGCCTTGCCGCGCCGCAAAACTCGGCGGGCGAGGTTTCGGTGGGCAGCGCAGGGGCGGAGCGGCAGCTGACCAATGTCGCCGCGGGCTCGGCCCCGACCGATGCGGTCAACGTCAGCCAGCTCAATCAGGTGGCGCAGAATACTGCCACCAGCCTGGGTGGCGGAGCGTCCTATGATCCGACCACGGGCGCTTATACCGGGCCGACCTATAATGTAGGCGGAAACACCTATAATAATGTCGGCGATGCGCTCGGTGCCCAGAATACGGCGGTCACCAATCTCGACAATCGCGTAACCACGGTAGAAAGCAACGTCACCAATCTTGGCGACAGCGTCGCGGCGGGTCTCGGTGGCGGCTCGACTTATAATTCGACGACCGGAACGGTGACGACGAACCTCAATGTCGGTGGCAATAATTACAACAACGTCAACGACGCGCTGCAGGCGCTGAACCAGACGGCGAGCGCCGGCTGGAACATCCAGGCCAATGGCGGACCTTCGACCAATATCGCGTCGAACGGTACGCTCAACGTGACCGCGGGTTCGAACACGGTGGTGACGCTGAGCGGCAATCAGCTGCAAATCGCCATGGCGGACAATCCGACGTTCAATGGCGTGGTCAATGCCAATGGCGGCCTCAATGTGGGCGCCAACACCAGTGTCAACATGGGCGGTAATGTCGTCCAGAATGTCGGAGCCGGCGCGATAAACGCCACTTCGACCGATGCGGTGAACGGGTCGCAGCTCTATCCGATCCAACAGCTGGCCAATAATTCGGTGCAATATGATGCCGCCGGCAACTCCGTGACGTTCAATCCGGGCGGATCGGCCACAACGCTGCACAATGTCGCGGCCGGCGTCGCGCCGACCGATGCGGTCAATGTCCAGCAGCTGGGCGACGGGCTCGCGAACACGCTCCAGTCGGCCAACGCCTACACCGATTCGCGGCTGGCGAACTTCGAGTTCGATCTGGGCAACGCGCGACGTGACAGCTTTGCCGGGACGGCGGGCGCGCTTGCCGCGGCGGGGCTTCCGCAGGCCTTCGAACCCGGCCGCGGAATGCTCGCTTTCGGCGCGGGCACCTATCGCGGGCAGTCGGCATTCGCGCTCGGGTTGTCGCGCGTGATGGATGACGGCCGCACCGTCATCAAGGCCGGCGCGACCTACGACACGCAGCAACGCGCCGGAGCGAACGTGGGCGTCGGGTTCCAGTTCTAATTTCGTCCATCATCGATCGCTTTTTCCTCAAGGAGGATGTCATGAAAACCAAGTTCTTCGCCACCCTTTGTCTCTCGGGCGCCTGTTTGACGAGTCCGGCCCTAGCCTTTGAACACGCCCCCTCGCCTGCATCGTCCGCCCCCACCTATCAGGCGACGGTCGATCCCGCAGCCTTTCGGCCGGTGGTGCTCGAGCACAAGAAGCTGGGCGTCACCACAACCCCGGCCACGATCCGGCTGATCACGCCCGGCGTCGACAAGTTCAGCATCTATCCGCTGATCGGCGCGCCGCATTTTGCCGAAGGGATTACGCGGCGATGGAATTATGTCCTGTTTTTCCCAGTCGCACCGGGAAGCACGGAACGGGTGCGCTGCCGCATGGAAATCCGGTTCGAACGCCCGCGCGGGCACTATAGCGTCGTGGTGTCCGAAGTCGTGTGGCAGGAGCAATCCTGCGCCGACCGGGTTGCGGCGGCAAGCTGATTGGGCAAGAGGTGGCGTCATGCGCATAATCATACTGTTCGCCGCCTCTGCCTTCTCCTTCGCCAGCGTCACCGCGTCGGCGCAGACCTTCGGCCCGCCGATCCAGGGCCTTTGCCTGCTCTCCCGGAACGGCGCTATCGCCGCGTCGCGGGCCGGCCAGTCGATGCAGGCCCAGCTTAAGCAGATGCAGGGTGCGCTGTCGGGCGATCTCGCCCGGCAGCGCTCCTCGATCGATCAACAACGCCGAACGCTTGAGGCGCGGCAGAACTCGACGGCGCCGATAGAATATCAGCGGCAAGTTTCCGCTCTCAACCAGCAAGCGCAGTCGATTGAACAGCAGCAAAATCTGCGATTCATTTCAGCGCAAACGCGCGGGCAGCAGCAGATCGACCAAGCTCTCAATACGGCGTTGGGCCGTATGGTGACGAAAGCCAACTGCAGCGTCGTCCTCGAGCGCGATAACAGCTACGGCTGGAACAACGCGATGGATATCACGCCGGCCGTCACCCGCGAAATGGATGCTCTGCTTCAGAGCGTGGCGTTGCAATAACGAAACCGGATATGATGGACTAGCGTGCGATGCGCTTGACCTCCCGCCGTAAATTAACGAGATGCTTACCTCGACAGCCGATCTGGTTACATGCAGCGAAAACTGAAAAGCAGTGAGCTTGTGAGCTTCATGCTCCTGCTAGTGGCCCTATTGGTCCTCGCGCTGAGATAATGATCGATCCGGACGCGCGCGCCAACGGTCGAACGATAGCTTGTGCGTCATTTTCTTTGTGCGCAGGTGCCAACCTCAAAATCGCTTAGTCAGCCTGCTGCATGGTCGCCTTGTCACACGCTGACAATTGGCAACATCTTGTTAACCAATTTGGCGCAAGCTCGGTTTGGGGCCACGTTGGCGGCGCGAGCCGTGCGAATGGAGTTCTTCGCGGTGTTCGAATGCGACACGAAGCCTACATCGGTCATCGGACCGTTCGGTCGTCTGACGATCGGTGATTTGCCGTCCTCGTCCACCACCTATTGGGTGAGCCGGCGCAAGGCCGAAGTGCTCGCCGCGATCGACGGCGGTTTGCTGACGGTCGACGAGGCCTGCGAGCGATATCGATTAGGTCTCGAGGAGATTGTTGCGTGGCGGCGCTCGATGGCCGACGCCGGCGTAGCCGGACTTCGCATTACGAAGGACCGCCGCTATCGTCATCCCTTGTAATTTGAACCAGAAATGCCGCGCCACCCCCACCACTGCGCGCGGTATCGACGGGACGGCGCGAGCTAGTTGGTCCTTCTCGCGCCGTCCTTATTTTGGGGCGGCTAGCCAATGCTGTTCTGTGATGGGTCAAGGTCTGGCTACTCGGTCCTGAGCGGATGATGCCTTGGAGTGACCGCGTTCTTCGCGTGCTCAATATCGGCACTTGATGGGGTCAGCCGGGTGCGAGCGTGGATTGGTTGAAACCGCCGTCGGTCGACGGGTCGGCCGCATGCTACAGAATAGGCGCCAGCATCTGCTCCCTTCGCTCCCGCTCGGGAGCTCGGTGCGGCCTCCTGTCTTGTATTGCGGCCAAAGGTCAGGCCTGCTGGAACTCAGTGCTATTGCGCAGCATCCCGAGCCGGAACGCCGCAATAGCTGCTGCGCGGGATTTCACCATCGCCGGAACGCGGCGGTTGGCCGAGGCTGATCTACCTCAAGAGTTCTTGGTCGAATGTGGCCGAGAGGGGACTGACAGCTTTCGGGGACGGATCTTGAGAAGCAGACACTGCTGATCTGCCAAGGCGGGAAAAGCGACGGCTTGCGATAGCCGGGTCCCATTTCAATCAGCCGCGCGCGCTACGGATATCATTGACTCGATGTTTCAGGCTCTCAAAGGTTCAAGCCATCGTTCATAAGCGCACCAACGATCAAGGCCGTCGCGATTGATAGGTCTTCGAACCTGCTGGGCGCTCGGCGTATGGACCGCGCGTGAATTTTCATGGAAGCGCAGACAGGCGGGATCGAAAGGGAGGTCCAGCCGGGTGAGCAGGCGGCGCACTTCGCCATCTAGGTCTTTGACAACCTGCTCATAATCCGTCCGGTGAAGGACGCCTGGGGTAATCCTCTCAAAATGACTGATCGCATCGACATAAAGCTGATAATAGCGTCCAAGATCGAACAGGTTTGTAGGCACGCTGGTACGGCTGTTGAAATAAGTCGTAAATGTCGAAAAACAGCAGGCGATCCGGTGCCGCCGCACGTCGACGATTTTCGCTTGCGGCAAGATAAGTCGGATCAGACCGAGAAATTGCCAGTTCGCAGGCATCTTGTCGGTGAAGAAGGGGCGATCGGTGCGTCTATATCGGCGTATGGATGCCAGATAGCTCTCGCCCAGCCCTCGGAGTTCTACTGCATCGAGCGTTGCCCAGCCGGCGGGTGAAGCGCCGCCGATCCGCGTCGCGATCTTCTTGAGCTCGGATAATTCGCCCAGCCCCTCTACCAATGGATGACTGGCAAGGATCTGCTCGATCAAGGTGGAGCCCGATCGCGGCATGCCGATGATGAAGATCGGGGTGGACGCCCCGTTGTCCGGTTTAGCGCGCCGTGCGAGCAGATCAGGTGTAAAAACGGCTTCGATCTCTCGGACAAGGTCGCTCGTCGCTTCCGCAGCATATGGAACCAGCCGCCCTCGAAGATCATTTGCCAATTCATAATGGCGAAAGGACGCCTCGAACCCTCCAAGGTCGGCATAGGCCTTTCCCATGGCGAAATGAAGCTGGACCGTGCCGAGGTCGTCTCGCGCTTGTCCGAGCGCCTGCTCCATCCGTGCGATGTCGTCGGCCTCGAACGGTATGACCCGAAGGTCGGCGAGCCCCCACCATGCAAACCCGCTGGCGGGATCAATCGCCAGCGAACGCCGGTACGCGGCGACCGCATCGGCGAGACGTCCGACCGTCCTCAGGGCATGGCCATAGTTGACCCAAGGAATCGCCGCCTGCGATGCGCGCTCGATCAACGCCTCGTGGACAACCAGCGCCTCGTCTGCGCGACGCTCGGCGTCGAGCACCGCGGCCTTGAGTGAAAGCGCCCACAGCTTATCCGGTTGGCGGTCAAATATCATGCCGAGCAGAGCCAGCGCATCGTCGCAACGCCCTTCACTGCACAAGAAGGAACAAAGATCGGCATAAGCCTGCACCGAACCGGACGAACGCTCGACCGCCTGCCGCAACAGATGCTCCTGATGGCCCATGGCGCCGATCACCTTCGCTGTTTCGCCGACGTCGTCAACCGCGTCGCTAGAAGCGCATCCGGAAGCCCGCGTTGCCGCGTAGGCTGTTGCTGTCGCCGAAATCCTTGAGCGCCGTGTTGGCGGACACTTCAGAGTATATGGTGAACCGTCCATTTGCCCAGCTGTAGCTGCCACCAAAACCAATCTCGCCCCAGAGCCGATCGTCCTGGCGGGCGAGCGGGGTGCCGGAGACATCAACGATGCTTCCGTCGAGCCATTCATAGTTGAGATTGACGATGCCATAGAGATGGCTCTGCCGAGATCCGTTGCCGCCATCCCAGCTCCGCTGGTGATCGAGCGAGATGCCCCAACGGCTCCGCAGGCTGTCACCCTTGTCGGTCGCTACCGATGCCTCATTCGGATCGGCGAACCTGTCGAATCGCACATTGGAGTAGGTCATCTGGATCTGCGGCGTGACACTGAGACCGCCGTCAAGCGGAGCACGCTTGCCAAGTTCGAGACTGAACGCTTCGCCCGAGCCGTGATTGTCATCGACCAGTTTGCCCAGCACCGCCGAGTCCAGATCGCTGCGATACCAGCTCATCTGCGCCTGGGCATCGGCATAGAAGCCGCTGCTCTCGTACCAGGTCAGCGTCGCGCCGACGGCATAGCCGCGGATATCGATCGAGCCGTCGCCGAACCGCGAGCGGACCTGGGCATCGGCCTTGCCATAGCGACCGTTGATGCCGGCGATGATCACATCCTCGGCGTTGTCGACAAGCGCCTTGTCGAATCCCGCCTGGAGCGACCAATTGTCGACGTCGAGATCGGTGCCGCCGGTCGAGAAGGCTGCATCGGGACGATGGCGGGTGCTTTCGATGCGGCCCCACATGCCGACGCCGCCCTGGGTGAACCCCGACCATTGCCGGTTGCCCACCCGCTGCTGAAGCGTTCCCACGCGGTTCAGCGTCTGCAGCGTCGCGACATAGCTTTCATAGAGCGGCACGCCGGGCTGGTAGAGCGGACCTTGCGGTTCGTTCTGGGGATCGAGCAGCGCCGAGCGCAGATACCAGTCGCCATCGGCCGGCGTTGCAATGCCGCCCTGGAACAACCGGTAGCCGAAGGCACCCGCGATCACCGCCGGACTGCCCTCGAAGTTGTAATCGCCGCTCAGCGTGAACATGCCCGCCGACGTTCCGCCGGTCACGTCGATGATCTTGATGCCCTCGACCGTCTGGCCGCCCAGGCCGCCGCGATTGACGACGTTGATCGCCGCCGTGCCCGAGGTGCCGTTCGTCACGACCAGCCGGTCGCTCTGCGACCCGTCGCCGCCAAGCGCGGTCTCGATCTCGAGCGTGCCGCCCGCGCCGGTATAGCTCCCATTAATCGTGAGCGTGCCGAACCCGTCGCGGCCCGGTGCGATGGTTCCGGCATTGGTGACGCCGCCGACCGAGCCGGTGCCCTCGAGGCGGCTGCCGCTGTTGACGGTGACCGCCCCGCCAAGGCTGCCGGTGATCGCCAGCGTGCCGTCCGACACCGTGGCCGCGCCGGTATAGCCGCCATTGTCGCCGGTCACGAGCAGCGTGCCTGCGCCCGCCTTGGTCAGCGCGCCGGTTCCCGACAGCAGGCCATTGAAGGTGAAGGTTGTGCCGCTCGTGGTCGCGATCGTCCCCGCCCCCGCCATGGCGATCTCACGCGCGCTGGTGAGGCTGGCGCTGGTCGCCAGCGTGCCGCCGTCGAGCGTCACATCGCCTGAAGCGGCGCCGAGATTGGCATCGGCCGCGATCTGCACGGTGCCCCCGCTCACCAGCGTTCCGCCGGTATAGCTGTTGGCACCGCCAAGCACGAGCGTGCCGGCATCGGTCTTGACCAGCTGCGTGTCGCCCGAAAGCGCCGTAATGATCGTCGCGGTGAACCCGGCGCCCGCCGCGCTCCCGTCGCCGACGCGGATGGTCGATTGCGGACCCGTGAGCGCGACGCCGCCGCCGGCGATCGTGTAGCCGTTCACCGCAAACTGCATGCCGGCCGCAGTAACCGGGCCCAGGCCGTTGTCGACCGTCACCGTGCCGCCGGTGCCGCCGAAGATCGCGAAGGCTGCATCGGTATAGGGCGCGTTCACCGCGCCGGTGGCGTCGGTCCAGTTGTCGTTGCCGGTGCTCGCCTGCCAGGTGCCGTTGCCGCCATTGATCACGCCATTGTTCTTCGGCCCGGCCGTGCCGTCCCAGAAGTTGAGCGTAAGGCCAGCGCTGTTGACGAGGTTGACCTGGCCCGCGATCGAGGTCTGCACCGCGACGTCGCTGCCGGCCGGCAGCGATCCCAAAGCGAGGCCGTTGTTGGTGAGCGCACCGCCATAGTTGAACATGCGATAGACGCCGACGTCGAACGCGCCGCCCGTCGGCACGGTCACGTTGATCGTGCCATCGAGCACGAGGTTGCCGCCGACATTGACGAGATCGTTGAGCGCGCCACCCGCCATGTTGGCCGCGCCGAACTCATAAGCGAGCGTCGTGCCGGCGGCGAGCGACAGATCGCCGCCGATAGTCAGCGTGCCCGCTCCGTCCGCGCCCGGGGTCAGGATCGCGCCGTCGGCAAGCGTCACATTGCCGCCGATCGTGCCGGTGCCGCCGAGGCTTGCGCCCGAGGCGACGCTGGTCGCACCGGTCGCACCCGCAAAGTTGCCGTTGACCAGCAGCGTCCCTGCCGTGACGCTGGTCGCGCCGGCATGGCTGCCGGCGCCGCCAAAGACCAGCGTGCCGGCCCCATTCTTGGTCAGGCCGCCCGCGCCCGAGACCGCGCCGGTCAGCGTCAGCGTGGTGCCCGCATCGGTCAGGAATGTACTCGCGCCCGCAAGATCGGCGGCGCGCGCCGAGCTGAAGCTGGCCGTGGTGTGGAGCGTGCCCCCGTTAAGGCTCACGCCCCCGGCCGCCGCGCCGAGATTGGCATCGCTCGCGATGCGGATCGTGCCGCCGTTGATAGCGGTGCCGCCGGTATAGCTGTTGGCGCCCGAGAGCACGAGCGTGCCCGCGTCGGTCTTGACCAGCTGGGTCGCGCCGGTGATCGCGCTGTTGATGGTCGCTGTGTAGCCCGCCCCCGCCGCCGTACCGTCGCCCACCCGGACCACCGACTGCGGACCGGTCAGGGCCAGGTCTCCGCCGGTGATGGTGTAACCGTTGGCCGCAAACTGCAGGCCCGAGGCGGTGACCGCGCCCAAGCCGTTGTCGATCGTGACCGTGCCTGCCGCGCCGGTGAAGATCGCGAACGCGCCGTCGTCGAACGGCGCGTTGGCCGTGCCGGTGGCATCGGCCCAGTTGTCGTTGCCGGTACCGTTCTGCCACACACCATCGCCGCCATTGACCGCGCCGTTGAACTTCGGTCCGGCTGCGCCGTCCCAGAAGTTCAGCACCGCCGAGCCGGTGTTGATCAGATTGACCTGGTTCGCGACCGCGGTCTGGACGAACACATCGGCGCCGGTCGGCATGGCGCCGATCGCAAGGCCATTGTCGGTGAGCGTGCCGCCGTAATTGATCACGCGATAGAGGCCGATGTCGAACGCGCCGCCCGGGGTCACCGCAACGTTGATCGTGCCGTCGAGCGTCAGGTCGCCGCCGACATCGACCACGTCGTTGAGCGGGCTGCCCGGCGCGTTCGCGAGGCCGAAATCGTATGCGAGCAGCGAGCCGCCGGACAGGGCAAGGCTGCCATTGACGGTGAGCACACCCGCGCCGCCCGCGCCCGGCGCCAGCGTTGCGCCGTCGGCCAGCGTCACATCGCCGCCGATCGTGCCGGTGCCGCCGAGCGTCGCGCCCGAGGCGACGCTCGTCACGCCGGTCGCGGCGCTTTGGTCGCCATTGATCAGCAGCGTGCCGGCAAGGACGTCGGTCGCGCCGGTATAGCCGTTGGTGCCGGTGAGGAGGGTCGTGCCCGCGCCCGCTTGGGTGAGCGTACCGGTCCCGGAGATCAGCCCCGCGAAGGTCACCGCATCCGAACGGTTGAAGGCGAGCATGGCATTGTTCACGACATCGCCCGTGATGCCGCCGCTCGTGCCGCCGTTGCCGAGTTGCAGCGTGCCGCCACTGATCGTCGTGCCGCCCGTATAGCTGCTGGCGCCTGAGAGGATGGTGGTGCCGGTGCCGATCTGGTTGACCGCCCCGCTGCCCGTGATCGCGCCCACAAAGGTCGCCGCGTCCGAGCGGTTGAATGCCAGCACGCCGTTGTTGGCGACGTTCCCGGTGATCGAACCGCTGGTCCCGCCATTGCCGAGCTGAAGCGTTCCGGCAGCGATGGTCGTGCCGCCGGTGTAGGCATTGGCGGCCGTCAGCACGAGCGCCCCTACGCCGTCCTTGGTCAGCGCGCCCGCGCCCGAGACCGCACCGCCCAGCGTCAGCGTCGTGCCGTCGTCGGTGAGGAAGGTGCCTGTGCCCGCGAGATCCACCGCCCGGTTCGAATTCATGTCCGCCGTGGAATTGAGCGTGCCGCCGTCGAGCGCAAGTTCGCCCGCCGCATCGCCGAGGTTGGTATCGGCCGAGATGCGTAGCGTGCCGCCGCTCACCGTGGTGCCGCCCGCATAACTGTTGTTGCCGGTGAGCACGAGCGTGCCGGCATCGGTCTTGACCAGGCCTGCCGTGCCGGCGAGGGCTGCGTCGATCGTCGCCGTATAGCCCGCGCTTGCCGCGCTGCCGTCGCCGACCTGCACGATCGCCTGCGCGCCGGTGAGCGTCAGCGGATCGCCGTTTATGCGATAGCCGTCGCTTGCGAACTGCATGCCCGAAGCGAGGACAGTGCCGCCGCTATTGTCGACGCTCACCGTTCCGGGCGCGGCCGAGAAGATCGCGAAGCTATCCTGCGCATAATCGGCATTGGGCGTGCCTGAAGCACTGGTCCAGTTGTTGGAGCCGCCGCCGACCCGCCACACGCCGTCGCCGCCATTGACCGCGCCGTCATTCTTGGGGCCCGCGTTACCGTCCCAGAAGCTCAGCGTCAGCCCGGCGGTGTTGACGAGGTTGACCTGGCCCGCGATCGCCGTCTGCACCGACACGACGCTGCCACCCGGCAGCGCACCCAGCGCCAGGCCGTTGTCCGTCAAACTGCCGCCATAGTTGAACACGCGATAGATGCCCGGACCGAAACTGCCGCCCGTCGGCACCGAAACGTTGATCGTGCCGTCCAGCACCAGGTTGCCGCCGACATCGACCAGATCGTTGAGCGCGCCGCCCGCGACGTTCGCCGCGCCGAACTCGAAATCGAGCACCGAGCCGGCGCCGAGCGCTAGGTTACCGTTGATCGTCAACGTGCCGACATTGCCTGCCCCCGCAGCCAAAGTCGCGCCGTCGGCAAGCGTGACATCGCCGCCGATGATACCCGAGCCGCCAAGCAGTGCGCCGGACGCGACGCCGGTGAGGCCTGCCGCCGCCGATTGGTCGCCGTTCACGAATAGGCTGCCCGCGGTCACGTCGACATCGCCGCCGAAACTGTTGGTACCGGACAGGATGAGGCTGCCGGTCCCGGCCTTGGTGAACCCGCCCGTGCCGGAGATCACGCCGTTCAGCGTAAGGATCGTTTCGGTCTCGGTGGCCAGGGTGCCGGCGCCGATCAGATCGACCCCACGGCTCGACGTTACGTCCGCTGTGGTGTTGAGCGTGCCGCCGTTGAAACTCAGCCCGGCCCCCGCCGCACCAAGATTTACGTCGCTCGCGACGCGCAATGTCCCGCCGTTCACCGCGGTGCCGCCGGTGTAGCTGTTGGTCCCGGTCAGCACCAGCGTGCCGAGATCGGTCTTGACGAGTTGGCTCGCGCCCAGCAGTTGGGAGGAAATCGTGGCCGTGATCGCCGCGCCCGACGCCGAGCCGTCGCCGACACGGATCACCGAACCCGATGCGCCGGTCAGGCTGATCGGATCGCCTTCGATCACATAGCCGTCGCTCGCGAACTGCATGCCTGCGACGTTGATCGCACCAAGGCTCTGGTCGACCGTCACCGTTCCGCCGACGCCGCCGAAGATCGCGAACGCGCTGTCGAGGAACGGGGCGTTGATCGACGCATCGTCCAGCGTCCAGTTGTCGTTGCCCGATACGTTCTGCCACACGCCGTCGCCGCCGGTAATGACGCCATCGTTGCGTCCGCCCGCCGCCCCGTCCCAGAAGCGCAGCGCCAGGCCGTTGGTGTTGATGAGGTTGACCTGGCCGGCGACCGACGTCTGCACGAAGAAATCGGTGCCCGAGGGAATGGAGCCGATGGCAAGGCCATTGTTGGTCAGCGTGCCCGCATAGTTGATCACCCGGTAGATGCCCGGATCGAAGCTGCCGCCGGCGCTGGTGGTCACGTTGAGCGTGCCGGCAAGCGTAAGATCGCCGCCGACATTGACGAGGTCGTTGAACGCGCCGCCAACGACATTGGTCTGACCGAAGTCGTAATTGAGGAGCGCTCCGCCAGCCAGGGCGAGATTGCCGCCCACCGCAAGCGTGCCTGGTCCCGTACCGTCGCCCGGCGCGAGGATACCGCCGCCGGCAATCGCGACATCGCCGCCGATCGTGCCGGTACCGCCCAGGGTCGCGCCCGCAGCGACGCTTGTCGCACCGGTCGCGGCACTCTGGTCGCCATTGATGAGCAGCGTGCCCGCGCTCACAGCGGTTGAGCCAGCATAGCTGTTGGCGCCGATGAGGATGGTCGTGCCAGAGCCCATCTGGGCGAGCGTGCCGGCTCCGGAGATCAGGCCCGCGAAGGTCACCGCATCCGATCGGTTGAAGCTGAGCGCGGCATTGTTGACAACGTCGCCGGTGATGCCGCCGGTCGTCCCGCCGTTTCCGAGCCGAAGCTCCCCGGCGCTGATCGTCGTGCCGCTCGTATAGCTGCTGTTGCCGGTGAGGATGGTAGTGCCGGTGCCGATCTGGTTGACCATGCCGCCGCCCGTGACCGCGCCCGCAAAGGTCAGGCTGTCCGAGCGGTTGAATGCCAGCATGCCGTCATTGAATACATCGCCGGTGATGCTGCCCGCCGTCCCCCCGTCGCCGAGCTGCAGCGTGCCGGCGTCGATCGTCGTGCCACCGGCGTAAGTGTTGGCGGTGGTGAAGACGAGCGAACCCGCGCCATCCTTGGTCAGCGCGCCCGCGCCCGACGCAGCGCCGCCGAGCGTGAACGTCGTGCCGACATCGGTCAGGACCGTGCCCGCGCCCGCGAGATCGACCGTGCGGTTCGATGCGAAGCTGGCGGTCGTATTCAGCGTGCCGCCATTGAGGCTAAGCGCCCCGGTCGCGTCCCCCAGATTGGCGTCGGCCGAGACGCTGAGCGTGCCGCCGCCCACCTGGGTGCCGCCGGTGTAGCTGTTGATGCCGGTCAGGACGAGCGTGCCTGCCAGATCCTTGACCAGTCGCGCCGAGCCGGTGAGTTCGGCGGTGATGGTGGCGGCGATCCCGGCATCGGCTAGGCTGCCGTCGCCCGTGCGGATCAGGGCATCGGTACCGGTCAGCGTCAGCGGGCCCCCCGTAATCGTGTAACCGCCGACCGCGAACTGCATGCCCGCCGACAAGACATTGCCGCTGCTGTTATCGACGGTGACGGTCCCCGCCGTCCCCTGGAAGATCGCGAAGCTGTCCTGCGCATAGTCGGCATTGACCGTGCCGTTGACTTCGGTCCAGTCGTTCTGGCCGCCGCCTACAACCCAGGTGCCATCGCCGCCCTGGATCGTGCCGTCGTTCTTCGGCTGACCGGTGCCGTCCCAGAAATTGAGCGTGAGGCCGGCCGTGTTCGCCAGATTGACCTGACCGGCGATGGCAGTCTGGACGAACACGTCGCTGCCCGGCGGCATCGTGCCAACAGACAGGCCGTTGTCGGTCAGCGCGCCCGAATAATTGAGCATCCGATAGACGCCGGGACCGAAGCTGCCGCCGGGCGTCTGCGTCACGTTGACGATACCGTCGAGCGTCAGGTCGCCACCGACATTGACGAGATCGTTGAGCGGGCCGCCCGGCACGTTCGCCTGGCCGAACTCGAAATTGAGTTGCGACGTCCCGCCGAGCGCGAGGTTTCCATTGATTGCGAGCGAGCCGACGCCGTTCGAGCCGGCCGCCAGCGTGCCGCCATCGGCGACGGCGACGCTGCCGCCGATCGTGCCGGTGCCGCCGAACGTCGCGCCGGATGCCACGCTTGTCAGGCCCGTCGCGCCCGCCTGATTGCCGTTGACGAGCAATGTGCCCGAATTCACGGTCGTGGGACCAGCATAGCTGTTCGCGCCCGTCAGCACCGTCGTGCCCGGTCCCGACTGCGTCACCGATCCGCCGCCGATGATCGTCCCACCCATGGTCAGCGTGCCCGAGCGGTTGAACACCAGCGCGCCATTATTGAGGACATTGCCGGCGATGCTGCCGGACGCGCCGCCATCGCCGATGCGCAGCGTGCCGGCACTGATCGTCGTGCCGCCGGCGTAGGCGTTGTCCGCTGCCAGCACGAGCGTTCCGGCACCCGCCTTGGTCAGTGCGCCCGCACCAGAGACCGCGCCCGCCAGCGTCAAGGTCGTTCCGGTGTTGGTCGAGAAGGTGCCCGCGCCCACCAGGTTGGTGGCGCGACCGGATGTGAAGCTCGCCGTGCTGTTCAGCGTCCCGCCGTTGAAGGTTAGCCCCCCGCTCGCCGCGCCCAGATTGGTGTCGCTCGAGACTTGCAGCGTGCCCGCGTCGATGCGCGTCCCGCCCTGGTAGCTGTTCGCGCCCGTCAGGATCGTCGTGCCGGTGCCCATCTGCCGGACCGCACCGGTGCCCGAGATGGTGCCGCCGAAGCTATAGCTGTTATTCCGGTTGAAGCTGAGCGTGCCGTTGTTCGCGACGTTGCCCACAATGCTGCCGGTCGTCCCGCCATTGCCGAGTTGCAGCATGCCTTGGGCGATGGCCGTCCCGCCGGTATAGGTGCTGGTCCCGGTCAACACGGTGGTGCCAGTACCGAGTTGCTGGACGACGCCAGCGCCCTGAATGATGCCACCGATGGTCAGCGTGTCTGACCGGTTGAATCCCAGCGTCCCGCCGCCGACGACATTGATCGTGCCGCTGACGATCGATCCGGCGGTGCCGCCGTTGCCGACGATCAGCGTCCCGGCGTTCACATTGGTCGCGCCGGTGTAACTGTTGGTGCCGGTCAGTATCCATTTGCCGCTGTCATTCTTGGCGAGCGACGTAATGCTGGTCGCGTTCTGGTTGCCGATCGTCGCGCCCATGATATTATCGCCGGCATTGGTGCCGCCGAGCGCCATCACGCGCACGCCATTGCCCGAATAGGAAACGGCGCCCGTGTTGGTGAAATTGACAGCGCCGGTGCCGGAGGATTCGATGAAGGTCGACCCCACGGCCAACGTGAACCGCCGGTCGGTGCTGTCGCCGATGCCGGTGTAACGCAACGTCGAACCGCTACCGATGACCAGATTGGTGGCCGCGTTTGAGGACGCGCCGATGCTGCTCGCGCCGCCGCCGTCCGACAGCTTGTCGACGCCCAGCACGCCCCCGAGGATTTGGGTGGTCCCGGTATAGCTGCTGCCCGGATTGGTCAGGATCCAGGTGCCTGCGTCCTGCTTGATGAAAGAGGTGACGCCGGCACCATTGTTGTCGAGCCGCAGCCCGAACCGGTTGTCATCGGCATTGACGCCCCGAAGCTGAACGGTCTGGGCGGTGTTCGGATTGGCGAAGACGATCGCGTCCGTATTGGTAAAATTGACCGCACCCGTGCCCGAAGAATAGATCTGGGCCGAGCCGCCGATTGTCATCAGCCGGTCGGTGCTGTTGCCGGTGCCGACATAGTTGAGAAAGGCGTTGTCGATGACAAGGTTGCTGGCTGCGTTGCTCGACGCGCCGATCGAACTGTTGGTGCCGCCGTTGGTCAGGCATTGCACTTGCAGCCCGCCGCCGCTGACCGTCGTGCCGCCCGTGTAATTGCTGACGCAGCCGGACAGAACCTGCGTGCCGCCGCCCGCTTTGGTCAGGCTGCCCGTCCCGGTGATCAGACCGGCGTAGGTGGCAGTTCCATCGGTGAGCGTGAGATTCCCCGAGCCGAGCTGGATGTTGCCGCCCGCCGCGCCGCCGCCGCTCAGGACGTTCGTGGACATGTTGTAGCCGTTGAGGTCCAGCACCGCGCTCGCGACATTGGCGAGCGTGTAACTGCCCGTGCCAAACGCCGTCGCCGAACCGGCCCGCAGGATGCCAGCCTGCACGTTGACGCCGCCGCTATTATTGTTGTCGCCGGTCAGGACGAGCGTGCCCGCTCCATATTTCTGCAACTGTCCGGCGCCCGTCACGGTGCCGGTGAAGGTCAAGGTGGTTGCGGCGTTGTTGACGTCGATCTGGCCCGTGCTTTGCAGCGTAAAGCCGCGGTCGGTTGTCACGGTGCCGCCGGTATAGCGCAGCATCGATCCGATGAAGACAAGGTTGGACGAGGCGTTGCTCGAAGCACCGATGCCGCTGCTCGCGCCGCCGTTCGCCAGGCAATCTACGATCAGAAGACCCTGGATTGTGGTCACGCCGGTATAGGTGTTGTTGCAGCCCGTGAATGTCTGGGCGCCGCCACCCCCTTTGGTGAAGCCGCCGGTCCCGGTTATCGCGCCGCTGAACGTGGCGTTGTTGCTCTGCGATGTCAGCGTCGCCGAACCGAGGGTGACGAGACCACTGCCGTTGAGCCCGCCGACTGTGTTGTTGAAATTGGCGAGATCCAATGTCGCGGCGGCGTCGACGTTCATTGCGCTGGCCGCCGCACCAAACGCGCTGGTGGAGCCGGCGCGCAGCGTGCCCCCCATCACCCAGGTTTGGCCTGAATATGTGTTCGCGCCAGCCAGGATCAGTGTTCCGTCGCCATCCTTGGCGAGGCCGCCGGTGCCGACCGCGGTTCCGCTGACCGTCAGTACTGTCCCGGCGGTCGCCACGCCAATCCGACCGCCTCCGGCTCCCACCGTGAAGCCACGGTTCGTCGACGCCGTGCCGCCGTTATATTGCAGCCGTCCACCGCTCTGGAGAATGATGTTCGACGAAGCGGTGCTGGCCGCGCCAATGCCACTGGCAAGCCCGCCGCCCGCGAGCGCGTTGGTTGAAAGCGTGCCGCCCGAAATGGTGGTCACGCCGACATAGTTGTTCGTCGCGTTGTCGAGCGAGAGCGTGCCGGTTCCGGTTTTTACCAGGCCTTCGTCGTCGGGACTGGTGACCCGGCCGGTGAAGGTGAGGTTGGCGGTGCCGTCGACCTGGATCGTCGGCGTGCCCGAGCCGCCGTTGACGAGTGTGAAGCCGCGATCGCTGGTCGCCGTGCCGCCGGTATATTGCAGGGTTCCGTCTTGGAGCACCAGATTCGATGACGCCGCTCCGGAAGCGCCGATCGCGCTCGTCGCGCCGCCATTGGCGATGCTGTTCACGACAAGGCGGCCGTTGCTGAGCGTTGTCGCGCCGGTATAGCTGTTGGCGCCGGTCAGGCTGACGGTGCCCAGCCCGCCTTTGGTGAAACCCGTGGCGCCGCCATTGTCCACGATCGTCGATTCGATGCTGAGCGTGCCCGTGCCGTTGTGCAGCACCCCCAGCGCGCCGCCCGCGCCGGAAAGGCCCGTCAAATTGCCGCCGGTGATTGTCTGGTTGTTCGCGAGGACCGAGGGGGCGACGATGATCGTGCCGTCAACGCCCAGCGTCTGGCCGCCGGCAACGGTAACCGTCGTCGTAGCGTCGGGCGTGGTGAATTGCAGGCCGCCGAGCTGGATGCTGCTCCCGACCGTGCCGAAATAGCTGTCGGCATCGCCGTCGCTGTCGGAGATGAACTCGCCGGCCGCCCAGGTCGAGGCGTCGTCCTTGTCGATATAGTCGGTATCGGTAAAGGCAAGGATATTGCCGCCGACTACCTTTGCATAGTCGGTGCCGTTGACGGTCGCCCAGCCGCCCAGGCTGGTGTTGCTGGTCGTGAAGTTGCCGCTGGTCGGCAGATTGAAATTGACGATGCCGCCGGTTCGGGCAATCGCGCCGAAATTGACGGTCAGGCTTCCGCCGCTGCCCGACGTTCCGGTGATCGTGTTCGCGCCGGTGGTGATGTTGAGGCCGTCAAAGGTTTGGACATTGGGCTGGCCCGCGGCCCCCGCGATGCTCAGCGTGCCCCCGGACATGTTGAGCGTCGACGATGCGCCGATGATGTTGCTGGCCGGCGCGCCCGCCGCGGCGAAATTGAGCGCGACCGTGCCGCCCTCGATGCTGGTGTCGCCGCTGTAGGTGCTCGCGCCACTTAGCGTCAGCGTGCCCGTGCCACGCTTGATCAGCCCACCGCTTCCGGTGATGCTGCCCGCGAAGCTGTTCGCCGTCGTGGTGTCGAGCGTCAGCATGGCGCTGCCCAGCTCCAGCGTCCCCCCGGTGCCGTTCAGCGTCGGGGCGGCAAGGTTGAAACCGTTGAGGTCGAGCGTCCCGGCATTGATCGTAACGCCGGTCGTAGTGCCAAGCGCCGACGCATTGCCGGCCCGGAGCGTCCCGCCGTTCATCGTGATGGCGCCAGTCCGCGTGTTGAGGCCGTCCAGTATCCAGGTGGTACTGCCGCTGCTGGAGAGATGGCCGTTGCCTGAAATAATACCGGAGAAGCTGTTTATTCCGGCAAAGCTGCCGCCCAAAGTCAGGGTATCGGTCGACCCCGCGGGATTGAAGGCCAGATTGCCGCTGAGCGCCAACGCGCCCGTGCCGTCGTTGAGAATGGAGGTGGCGCCGTCGCTGCTCCATGTGCGGTTGCTGCTATCGCCCGACCCCGTGTAGCTGAGCTGGCCGAGATTGCCGAGGCTGATCGTCGGCGCCGTACCGAGCGAACTCGCAAGCCCCCCATCGGCGAGGACGGACGCCCGGACAATCCCGCCGGAAACTCCGGCATTGCCGGTGAATGTGTTTGCGCCGCCCAGCGTGATGCTGCCCGCGGCGCTGGCGCCGAACCCGACGTTCCCGCTGCCGCTGATCACCCCCAGCAGCTCAAGATCGGCCGTTTCGGCGATGAAGGACGTCGGCGTTACGGAAATGTCGCCAGTCAGGGTCAGCGTGCCGGTACCCCGCTGCCTGAACACGCGAGTTGGCCCGCCCGCCAGCACCCAGTTGCGGTTCGAGCTGTCGCCGTCGCCGGTGTAGACGATGGAATCCGAATATTGGCTTCCCCCGGCGAAGGTGATCGTGCCGTTAGCCACGGTCGTCGGTGCCCCGAGCGAACTTGCTTCACCGAGATTGCGGACCGACGAGAAGAAGACACTCCCCGACCCCTGACTCAAGCCGTTCAGCCGCGTCGTGCCGGTATAGGTGTTCGCGTCGTTGGTCAGCCTCGCGCCGCTGAAGACACTGATATTGCCGCTACCTGTAAGAAGGGCAGACCCTGTCCCGGCACCACTGACCGAGAGGGTCGTGCCGCCGCCGATGGCAACAGTCCGGTTGGTGGTCCCGGTATCGACAATAAGACCGGCGTTCGCTGTGGTCGTGATGTTGTTGCTGGCGTTGCCGAGAGCCGCATCATTGGCGACCCGCAAGGTCCCGCCACCCAGCGTTATGCCGCCGCTGAACGTGTTGGCACCGGTGAGGAAGAGCTGGGCGCCCCCGATCTTCGTAAGCCCGCTGGTTCCCGCGATCACCGAATTGATGGTCGTGTTACCAATCGTATTGATGGTTGGAGCGGTCCCGCCAAGTGTCAGGGTGTTTCCATTGATCACCCAGTTATTCACTGTCTGGAACGTCATGTTGTGGACCCTGATCGGCTCGATCAGATTCACGGTACCGACCGTCGTGGTCGTGCCGCCCGCGGTGATGCCAAAAATGGCGTTGTCGAGCGCGTTATTATCCCAGGTCCGGTAAGGTCCCAGCACGTCGCTGTTCGACTCGCTCCAGACCGGAGCGCTCGTGTTCCAGTCTCCGTTTCCGCCGCTGCCGGTTGCCGTGCCGTTGGCGTCCCAATAGCGGTCCTGGTCCTGCGCGCGCGCGATTGATGGCAGCCCGAACACGACGAGCGCGGAAAGCGAAGCACCGCAAAGCAAGCGAGCGGGGCCGAACCCGGCGCGCCTTCGCCCGGCCGGTGCGATACGCTTCGTCATGCTGCTTCCCCTTCGCCCTATGAAAGAATTTCTCGCATCCGCAACGCCCCAGGGAACGCATTAAGCAAGGAATTCAGGTGTATATCGTAAAGAGTTGTTGAATATTCGCTATCCGATATCGGAAGTCGCCGGGTTAACCACGATAGGGCTTCGAGGCTTTTTGGGGGGATGAATGAAAAAGCTGGTTGCGCGCGAGTTTCACGATCTCGATCACTTTCGCGAACAATTGCAGGGTCGCGACACGCCAGCGATCCAGATCGAACCCGGCCGGATCAGCATCCGGTTCCGGCGAATTAATCTGAGCGGCATGATCTTCAGCGATAACCGGGTGAACCGCCGGTTGATCGATCACTCGCGCATAGAATGCGGCTGGACCTATTTCGTCATCAATCTCGCGCCGGCCATTTTCTGCGGAATCACATTGAAAGAGAGCCATCTGACCATCCTCCAGCCAGGACGTGAATATCGCAGCGTCATTGCCAGCAACTGGCATGCTATCGGAATCATGATCGAGACATCCGTGCTGGCCGAAGAAGGCATCTCGCTGCCCCTTCGTTGCCTTTTGAAAACCGAAGACGCGTCCATTCGCTTGCCGGTCGAGCTTGTCGGCATTTTTCGCCGACTGGCGGAAACGGCATTTGACGGAAGCGACAGCAGACCGGTCGACCACGCTCGACTGCGCAGCACGATCTTGCGGGCACTGGACAAAGCGCTGAGGTTCGGCGCACCCGAACGGGATACTCCCCGTCCTCATCAACCCATTGGAGGCTATGACCTGACATCGAGGATGATCCGATATGTCGAAAGCCGGTTTGGTCAGCAAATCGGCGTGAATGAAGTTGCCGGTGACCTGAATGTTACGCCGCGCGCGCTGCATTATGCCGCCCGATCAATGCTCGGCATAAGTCCACTCGATCTGATCCTGACACTCCGCCTCAACCACGTCCGCAACGAACTTTGGGATATGCGCAGGTCCGAAGCGAGCATTACACATGCCGCGCTGACGCAGGACTTCGGACATCTCGGACGATTCTCCCAGCAATATCGCGCCTTATTCGGAGAATTGCCTTCGCAGACGCTGCAAAGGATCCGATCGCTCGTCGATTGACCGAAAAGCCCAAGCCGATCGCAGCATGTCGGCCAGCAGACTCAAATGGCTACTTTCAGTGAGTTATAACATAAGTGTGCCCGCGAAGGCGGGGATGACGAGGGTGGGCTATTACTCGGCTGGCTGCGGCATTCCGGCTGGCATCGCGCTCTCCCATTCGGCGCGCGCGCGGGGGATCATCGCCAAGGCCGCGCCCGCCGCGTCGCCCGGTTCTGAGACCGTCAGGCTCGCCCCCATCAGCGCGGCATCGGCTTCGCTCACTTGAACAGGCTGCCCAATATCCCGCGCATCAGCTGGCCGCCGAGCTTGCCCGCGACCTGACGCCCGAGGCTCGTCGCCGCCGAGCGCGCCGCGGACTGGACCATCTTTTCGGTCATCGACGGCTTCGCGGCTTCGCGCGCCGCGGCCTTTTCGAGCCGCAGCCGTTCGCGTTCCTCGGCCGCCTTGACCTTCGCCTCTTCCTTCGCGGCGATCGCGGCCTGCTTGTCGGCCTCGGCCTGCGCCTTGGCCTCGATCGCGGCGGCTTGCGCCTGCTCGGCCTTGGCGGCGAGCAGTTCCTCGGCGCT
>NZ_DATFFD010000027.1:0-3491 GCF_035250425.1 Sphingopyxis sp. | reverse complement strand
AGCTGTTCCTGCGCGGCGGGGCGGTTGACGTCGAGCGACGCCATCAGCACCTTCTTGCGCTCTTTTTCCTTGAGCCGCTTGGCGATCTTCGCGGTCGTCGTGGTCTTGCCCGAGCCCTGAAGGCCGACCATCATGATCACGGCGGGTGGAGTGACGGCGAGTTCGAGTTCGGCGGTTTCGGAGCCGAGCATTTCGGTCAGCGCGTCGCTGACGATCTTGACGACCTGCTGCCCCGGGGTGACCGAGCGCAGGACATTGGCGCCGATCGCAAGGTCGGTGACCTGGTCGATGAAGCTGCGCACGACGGGCAGCGCGACGTCGGCCTCGAGCAAGGCGATTCGCACTTCGCGCATCGCGGCGCGCACGTCGGCCTCGGTCAGCGCACCGCGGCCGCGGAGCTTCCCGAAAACATCGCCAAGCCGGTTGCTCAGACTATCGAACACAGCCAAAATCCTTGCTTACGAGCCCGCAACGCAAAAGACGCCGGTGAGCGAAACCTCGCCAACCAGCGGCTATCCGTGGACAGACTTTCCGTCGCGGACATCGATATGCCCGAACGCAAGATGCGCGCGGACGCGGCGGCCTTTACGCAAAAGCCGGCTGAAAGGCAAGGGCAACTGATCCTCCCTGTGCCATAGGCATGGGGAGGTGGCAGCGGCGCAGCCGCTGACGGAGGGGCAATAACGCGACGTTGCAACCCCTCCACCACCGCTTCGCGGCGGTCCCCCTCCCCATGGCTTCGCCACAGGGAGGATCTGCACTTAACCCAAATTTCACCGCTTTGCCCGCATAGAGCCCGTAAGGGTGGGACAAATTCATATGACATCGACGTCGAAGCCATTCGACCGCAGCGAGGGCGCCAAACGCGACATCATCGCCGGCGGCATCGTCGTCGCCGCGATCCTGCTGTTCGTGGGGACGGGCAGCAATGTGATGCAGGCGGCCGTGCGCGCCCTCATCGGCATCGGCGGCGGCCCTGACCGCGCGCTCGCCACCGCGCTCATTCTCAACGTCGCGCTGATCCTGTTCGGCTGGCGCCGCTACAAGGATCTCAACCGCGAAATCCTCGAGCGCACCGAGGCCGAGCAGCGCGCGCGCTACCTCGCCGACACCGACCCGCTCACGGGCTTCCTTAACCGCCGGGCCCTGCTCGCGACGGGGCAGCGGCAGATTGCGGGCGCGATCGCCGAAAAGCGCCAGGTCGCGCTGTTCCTGCTCGATCTCGACCATTTCAAGACGGTCAACGACATCCACGGCCATGCCGCGGGCGACCGCGTTTTGCAGGTTGCCGCCGAACGCATATCGGCCGTGCTGCCGCCCAATGCCACCAAGGCGCGGCTCGGCGGCGATGAATTCGTCGCGATGCTGGTGTTCGAGCCCGCGGCGCGCGCCGACATCGACGCGCTGGCGGCCGAACTCGTCATGGCGCTGGACAATAGTGTCGCGCACGACGCGCAGCAGATCCGGGTCGGCGCATCGCTCGGCATATCGCTCGCCAGCGACGCCAGCGTGACGATGGAGACGATGGTCCGCCAGGCCGACATCGCGATGTATCATTGCAAGGACGAGGGCCGGAACCGCTTCTGCTGGTTCGAGGCCGGGATGGAGATGGCAGTGCAGGTACGCAACCAGATCGAAACCGGCATTCGCGACGGCATGCCGCGCGGCGAGTTCGTCCCGCATTTCGAGCCGCAGGTCGACATCGCCAGCGGACGCCTGATCGGTTTCGAGATGCTGATGCGCTGGGAATCGCCCGAATATGGCATGATCCCGCCCGAACGCTTCATCCCCGTTGCCGAGGAAAGCGGGCTGATCGGCGAATTGTCGCTGCAGGTGATCCGCGAGGCGATGGAGACCGCCAAGCGCTGGGATCCCTCGATCATGCTCGCGGTCAATATCTCGCCGCAGCAGCTGAAAGACCCCTGGTTCAGTCAGAAGCTGACGAAGCTGCTCGTCGAGGTCGGCTTCCCGGCCGCGCAGCTCGAGGTCGAAATCACCGAAAGCTCGCTGTTCGAGAATCTGCCGCTGGTGCGCTCGATCGTCACCAGCCTCAAGAATCAGGGCGTGTCCTTGAGCCTCGACGATTTCGGCACCGGCTACAGCTCGCTGTCGCACCTGCGCGCGCTGCCGTTCGACCGGATCAAGATCGACCGCAGCTTCGTCGCCGCGATGCGCGGCAGCCCCGATGCGCAGGCGATCGTCGTCGCGATCGTACGGCTCGGCGAAAGCCTGTCGATGCCGATCACCGCCGAGGGCGTCGAGGATGAGGCGACCGCGATCGAACTGACGCGGCTTGGCTGTTCCAAGGGGCAGGGCTGGTATTTCGGCCGCGCCGCGTCGGCCGCCGACACCGAACGGCTGCTCGCCGAGCGCGGCCTGCTGCGCACGCCGATGGCGCCGCCTGTCGGCCCGGATACGCGCGAGGATGAAGCGCTGCGCAAGACGGCCTAACATGCTCCCCTCCCCCTCGATGGGGAGGCAGCGAGACTTGCCAGCTTGCTGGCTAGTCGCAGCGGTGGGGGTGCGCTCTCGGCCTGAGACGGCGGCGCAAGGACGCACCGTCACCCCCATCCAACTCCGCCTAATCGCTGCGCGATAAGGCTGCGTATCCTTCCCCCATCAAGGGGGAAGGTACATATGGCTCGCTAGACTTCGCGAGCCTGCGCCCTTACATGCGCGGACTATGGCAGATCGCTTCACCAAGATGCATGGCCTCGGCAACGACTTCGTCGTGATCGACGCGCGCGTGGCGCCCGTCGAGATGACGCCGGCGCGCGCGCATGCGATCGCCGACCGGCGCCATGGTATCGGGTGCGACCAGCTGATCCTGCTCGAACCGTCGACCAGTGCCGACGTGAAGATGCGCATCTTCAACGCCGACGGCGGCGAGGTCGAGGCGTGCGGCAATGCGACGCGCTGCGTCGCGACTTTGATCGGCAAGCCCGCGGTGATCGAGACGCTGGGCGGCATGCTGCGCGTCACGCCCGCCGATGGCGGCGCCGAGGTCGTGCTCGGCGAACCCGAATTCGACTGGGAGCATATCCCGCTCGCGATGCCGATGGACACGCGCGACATGCCCGTCGCGTGGGACGAGCTGGAGCATGGCGCGGGGGTCAATGTCGGCAATCCGCATATCGTCTTTTTCGTGCCCGAGGCCGATGCCGTCGCGCTCGACGAACTCGGCCCGCGGATCGAGACCGACCCGCTGTTTCCCGAACGCGTCAACGTCAATGTCGCCAGCCTCGACGGCGAAAACCAGCTGCAGCTGCGCGTCTGGGAACGCGGCGTCGGGCTGACGCAGGCGTGCGGCACCGGCGCGTGCGCGACCGCGGTCGCGGCGATCCGTGCGGGGCTGGTCCAGTCGCCGGTGACGGTGTCGCTGCCCGGCGGCGACCTCGTCATCCGCTGGGCGCCCGGCGAGCCGATCGTGATGAGCGGCGCCGCGACGCGCGTCTATGAGGGCGAGACCGACTGGGCGCAGTTCGGATGAG
>NZ_DATFFD010000026.1:0-4605 GCF_035250425.1 Sphingopyxis sp. | reverse complement strand
TCCCGAAGGGACGTCGAAATGGCTTCGATCTTGGGTCCGCGCGACCTTGCGGGTAGCGATGCTACCCGCTGCGGCCACCCGAACCCAATATCTTCGCCATTTCGACGCCTCGATCGTGCAATTAATGGGTCCTGACCCTAGTCGCAGCGGTGGGGTGCGATCTCAGCCTGAAGCGAACGGCGCATAAACGCGCGATCACCCTCATCCAACTCCGCCTAGCCGCTTCGCGGACAAGGCTGCGTATCCTTCTCCCATCAAGCCTGTCCTGAGCGGCTGTCAAGCCAGCCGAAGGGGGAGAAGGGATTTAGATGAACGCCAGGAAAACCAAGGCTGAACGCCAGATAAGCACCGGGTTCAGGCCGGCGTCACAGCCACTTCGCTAAACCGTCTCCAACAGGCCGCGACGACGCCGCCTGCGCTTAAGGAGACCGAACCATGGCTATCAAGACCAACCTGACCAGGGCCGCAATTGGTGCGGCCACCGCCGGCGCGATGCTGATGAGCGCCGCTCCCGCCGCCGCGCGCGATCGTTATGATCGCGACGGAATCAGCGCGGGCGAAATCATCGCCGGCGCCGTCGTGATCGGCGGCCTCGCCGCGATCCTGTCGAGCGGCGACAACGATCGCTATGACCGTTACGACCGTTACGACGATCGCTATCGCGGCCGTTATGACGATGCGCGTTACGGCTATGGCTATGACTATAACCGCTATGGCAACAGCCGCCGCGCGGTCAGCCAGTGCGTCGGCGCCGTCGAGCGCGGCAGCCGCCACTATGGCCGCACCGACGTGACCGAGGTCACCAGCATCGACCGCAAGCGCGACGGTTACAAGGTCAAGGGCCGCGTCATCGTCCGCGACGGATATGGCGACCGCTGGGGCCGCGGCGGCTATTACGACAAGGGCAAGTTCACTTGCGAGGTGCGTTATGGCCGCGTCCAGGATGTCCGTTTCTCGGGCCTCGGCTGACGACTCGTCACGCCCCTCCCCTTCAGAGGAGGGGTTGGGGTGGGGGCTATCGGCGTGGCGCCAGGCCGATGGTTCCCACCCCGCTCGACCAGGGTCAGAACCTATTAATTTTCATACCGTCATTCCCGTGAAAGCGGGAAATCGCACCTTCTTTCCTTTTCTTCGCACCTTCGCGTCTTCGCGTGAGATTTTTCAGAGTTCACGCGAAGACGCGAAGGCGCGAAGAGGGCATGTGCACGCGTTGGCAGCGGGCCGAAAGCGATGAAGCGGGCTTCCCGCCTTCGCGAGAACGACGGATTTAATAGATCCTGATCCTAGGGGAGGGACTTTTCTTTATCCGCGCGAGGTCGCATGAAGCGGCATGATCAAACAGAGCCTGCTCGCCGCCCTGCTGCTGACCGCGCCCGCCGCGAGCTTTGCCAAGGATGAGACGCCCGCCGCCGACCCGGCGCGGCTCAAGGCATCGGTCGAAAAGCTCGTGTCGTTCGGCACCCGCCACACGCTGTCGTCGGCAACCGACCCCAAGCGCGGCATCGGTGCCGCACGCAACTGGGGCGCCAGCGAGTTCGCGCGTATTTCGAAAGCCTGTGGCGGCTGCCTGAAGGTCGAGCGCGTCGCCGACCGTTTCGAAGGCCCGCGCGCACCCGCCGGCGCGATCGTCGAAAATGTCCTCGCGATCCAGAAGGGCACCGGCGACCCCGCGCATGTCATCATGATCGCGGGCCATATCGACAGCCGCGTCACTGACCCGATGAATTTCACCGATGACGCGCCGGGCGCCAACGACGATGCCTCGGGCACCGCGCTGGTGATCGAGGCCGCACGGCTGCTGTCGAAGCAGAAGCATCGCGCGACGATCGTCTATGCGCTTTTGTCGGGCGAGGAACAGGGATTGTGGGGCGGCAAGCTGCTCGCGCGCCATGCCAAGGAGCAGAATTGGCAGGTCGCGGCACTGCTCAACAACGACATCGTCGGCGGCACCCGCGGCACCGACGGTTCGATCGTCGACAATCGGGTGCGGGTGTTCAGCGAGGGCATTCGCGCGTCGGAGGATCTGGCGGCGCAGCTGGCGCGGCGCGGCATCGGCGGCGAGGATGACGGCCCGTCGCGCGCGCTGGCGAAAGCCGCGATCCGTGCGGGGGAAAGCAATCCCGCGATCGGGCTCGAAGTGCTCGCGGTCCGCCGCCCCGACCGTTTCCGCCGCGGCGGCGACCATCTGCCCTCGCTCGAGCTTGGCTATCCCGCGATCCGCTTTACCGTCGGGGTCGAGGATTATGACCATCAGCATCAGGATTTGCGCACCGAGGGGAGCCGCAAATATGGCGACACGGTCGACGAGATGGACTTTCCCTATCTGGCGCGCGTGACCGCGCTCAACGTCGCGCTGGCCGGCGAGCTTGCCGATGCGCCGCCCGCGCCCGCCAGCGTCAGCATCGACGGCGCGGTCAGTTCGAACACGACGATAGGCTGGACGCCGGTCAAGGACGCGACCGCCTATCGGCTGTACTGGCGCCGCGCCGACCGCAACGACTGGTCCGACAGCCGGGTCGTCCCGTCGGATGCTCCGACCGAGGTTATGTTGCCGGGCGTCGTCGTCGACGATCATTTCTTTGGCGTTTCAGCGCTTTCGGCGGACGGCAGCGAAAGCATCGTGACATTTGGCGGCCTGCCGCCGGCGAAATAATTACCGAAGACGCTATACGAAAATTTACCTTCTGCCTTTACGACTGTCGGCGGACCACAATATCGGCCGGCGTGGGGGTCAGCCGACAGAGATGAGTCGCGCATGTCCAGTCCCGAGGCGTCCCCCGCCTCATCCGTTCCCGCCGAGAAGCGCCAGCCGCGTCAGTCGCGCCTGGTAAAGGCCGCGCTCGCCTGCGCGCGGCTGGGGCAATTCGATGTAACGATCCGCAACGTGTCCGAAACGGGTATCGGCGGACAGGGTCCCGCCGCGCTCCATATCGGCGAGCGAATCACCGTGTTCTTGCCGGGCCACGACCCGATGCTGGGCACCGTCCGGTGGGTCGTCGACAAAAGATTCGGCATCGAGACCGATCGGCCGATCGACACCACGTCCTTGCGCGCCGCGCATGGCGGCGCCGCACCGGCGACGCACGCCGTCGCCTCCGGTTTCGAAATCATCCCGCCCCCGAGCGCCCCCGCACGCCGCCCCGGCCTCGTCCTGGGTGCCGCCCAACCGGCGGATTCCGGCCGCAGCATGTGGCAGGGCAAGCGGCCGTGAAACGGGTCGGTTTGGGGTAAGGAGCGGACGCTCAGACCCTCCCCCCTTGTCGGGAGGTGGCAGCGCCGTTCGACTGCTTTGCAGACGCTCAGGATAAACTCGCGACGGAGGGGACGATGCCGTCGAGCGTCAGCGCAAGGCCGCATTACCCCTCCACCATTCGCTTCGCGAATGGTCCCCCTCCCCAACGCTGCGCGATGGGGAGGATCATCGGGTCCGCAATCGGTCGCTGGCGGTCGGACGCGAGCGCGGCGCCGCCGATGGAAATTCCGAATTGCAAATGACTCGCAATAACATATAAGCCCGCTGGCGCGGCATGTCGCGCGCGCTGGAAAGGGAAACGATGTACGCCTTTGTCGACCGCCGGGTGGACAGCCTTTGCAACAGCGGACGTTTTCTGCTCTGGGCGATGCGCGGGTGGGTTCACGCCGCCGGGCGCGGGCGGTGTCCGCCGCGGATGCTGCATCGGGGCTTTGCCGCGGTCGATGCCGCGGGCGCCCTGCCCGACTTCCACGTCGCGATGGCGCTGCTTGCCGGCGATGCGGCCCGAACATTGCTGCTTGCGCCCCTGCCCTGTCTCCAGATTTCAGAGGATGAAGCAATTCTGCTTGGACTCTGGCGCGATTTTTCGCTTGAGAGCGTCGCAAATGCCCATGCGACGCTGGCCTTTCTGGCCGAGGGAGACAGCGTCGGCCCGATCGCCAAGGCGATGGGCGCCGCGGTCGACCGGCTGGTCGCGGCGGGATTCGATTTGCCGGCCCTCGCGGCCGGCACCATGACACATCAGGAAAGTTCAAAGTGATGAGTGACCGTATCGCCGAAGCCGCCAAGCTCGCCCCCTCCGCCTCGCTGACCGTCGAGGAGGTGCGTTCGGTGCGCCACTGGAACGAGCATCTGTTCAGCTTCACCATCACCCGCCCGCCGAGCTTCCGCTTTCGTTCGGGCGAGTTCGTAATGATCGGCCTGCCGGGCGAGGGGCGCCCGCTGCTCCGCGCGTACTCGATCGCCAGCCCCGCCTATGCCGACGAACTCGAGTTCCTCTCGATCAAAGTGCCCGACGGTCCGTTGACCTCGCGGCTCCAGCTGATCCAGCCGGGCGATCCCGTCTATCTCGGCCGCAAGCCGACCGGGACGCTCGTCGCCGACGCGCTGCTTCCGGGTCAGCGGCTGTTCCTGCTCTCGACCGGCACGGGCCTTGCGCCCTTCCTCAGCCTCGCACGCGATCCCGACATTTACGAGCGGTTCAGCCAGATTCAGCTCGTTCATTGCGTGCGGCAGGTCAGCGACCTCGCGTTCCGCGACGAACTCGAAAGCCAGCTCGCTGGCGATCCGCTGGTGCAGGACCAGGCGCTGCTCCAGTTCCATTACCTGCCGACGGTGACGCGCGAACCCTT
>NZ_DATFFD010000025.1:0-10444 GCF_035250425.1 Sphingopyxis sp. | reverse complement strand
AGCGCGCCCGACGAAACCCAATGGAGCACCGGCGTCACGCTCGCTTCGCCGCTGCCCGTCACGAACGACAGGAAGATCGGCCAGCTCAAGGCGCAGCTGATGAACAGCGCCCCCGTGGTCAGGATTTTCGACGGCACATTGCCGATCACGCGCTGGCCGAGACCTGCGATAAGTGCCGCGAGCAGCGGCAGGAAAACGATCGCCTGGATCACCGGTTTACCCCTTCATCCGGTTGGCATCGTCGACGGCAATCGTGCCGCGGCCGCGGAAGTAAATAACGAGAATGGCAAGACCGATGGCGGCTTCGCCCGCAGCGACAGTCAGCACGAACATCGCGAACACCTGTCCGACGAGATCGCCGAGCGCGGCGCTGAACGCGACGAGGTTGATGTTCACCGCCAGCAGAATGAGCTCGATCGCCATCAGGATGACGATGATATTCTTGCGGTTGATGAAGATGCCGAGCACGCCGAGCGTGAAGAGCACCGCCGAAACGGCGAGATAATGGCCGACCGAAATCACAGTTCCATCCCCTGCCCGACGCCCGGATCGACCAGCCGCGTCGCATCCTGCGGACGGCGCTGGTTCTGGTGCGAGATATTCTGGGTGCGCACGCCGCCACGTTTCCGATGCGTCAGCACGATCGCGCCGATCATCGCGACGAGGAGGACGATGCCCGCCGCCTCGAACAGGAAGATGTAGCGCGTGTAGAGAAGCTCGCCGATCTGCTGGATATTGCTCTTGTCACTGACGATCGGCGCGGCGCGTGCGGCGAGATCGACCTTGCCCGCACTCCATGCCGCAACGGCAACGATAAGCTCAACCGCCAAGATGATCGCCACTAGCGCGCCGAGCGGCAAGTACCGCACGAAGCCCGCACGCAATTCGGCGAAATCGATGTCGAGCATCATCACGACGAACAGGAACAGCACCGCGACCGCACCGACATAGACGATGACAAGCAGCATCGCGATGAATTCGGCGCCCGCGAGCAGCATCAGCCCCGCCGCGTTGAAGAAAGCGAGGATCAGCCACATGACGCTGTGGACCGGATTGCGAGCCAGAATGACCATCGTCGCGGACGCGATGACGATCGAGGCGAAGAGCCAGAAGGCGATAACTTGAATCATGATTTCACCGTCGCCCCCGCGAAGGCGGGGGCCGTTGTCGTGAGTGCACGGCCTCCGGCGGCCCCCGCCTTCGCGGGGGCGACGAAAGTTTTTCGATAGGAATGCCCCTGAATCATCGCGCGCCCTTATCGGTAGGGCGCGTCGGCGGCAAGATTCGCCGCGATCGCGCGTTCCCATTTGTCGCCATTGGCGAGCAGCTTGGCCTTGTCATAGAGCAGCTCTTCGCGCGTTTCGGTCGCGAATTCGAAGTTCGGCCCCTCGACCACCGCATCGACCGGGCACGCTTCCTGACAGAAACCGCAATAGATGCACTTGGTCATGTCGATGTCGTAGCGCGTCGTGCGGCGCGAACCGTCTTCGCGCGGCTCGGCCTCGATCGTGATCGCCTGCGCCGGGCACACCGCTTCGCACAGCTTGCACGCGATGCAGCGCTCCTCGCCGTTCGGATAGCGCCGCAGCACATGCTCGCCGCGGAAACGCGGCGACAGCGGGTTCTTCTCGAACGGATAGTTGATCGTCGCCTTCGGCTTGAAGAAATATTTGAGCGTGAGGGCGTGCGCCTTCACAAATTCCCACAAGGTGAAGCTTTTGATGAGGTGGGCAATGGTACTCATGAATACCTCGTCAGCATCAGATAGCCGGAGATCAGGAAGATCCAGAGAAGCGAGATCGGCAGGAAGATTTTCCAGCCCAGCCGCATCAGCTGGTCATAGCGGTAACGCGGGACGGTCGCCTTGACCCAGCTGAAGACGAAGAAGAAGAACAGGATCTTCGCGAACAGCCAGATGATGCCCGGCACGGCATAGAGCGGCGCCCAGTCGATCGGCGGCAGCCACCCGCCCCAGAAGAGCACCGCGTTGAGCGTGCACATCAGGAGGACGTTGGCGTACTCGCCGAGCCAGAAGAGGGCGAAGCTCATCGACGAATATTCGGTCTGGTAACCCGCGACGAGCTCCGATTCCGCTTCGGTCAGGTCGAACGGCGCGCGCGCGGTTTCGGCGAGCGACGAAATCAGGAACATCACCGCGAGCGGGAAGAGCAGCAGGTTGAAGCCGAAGGCGTTGACGATGCCGAGGCCGTGGCCCTGCTGCGCCTTGACGATCTCGTTCATGTTGAAGCTGTCGGCGAACAGCACGACACCGATCAGGATGAACCCGATCGAGACTTCATAGCTGATCATCTGCGCCGAAGCGCGCATCGCCGAAAAGAAGGGATATTTCGAGTTCGACGCCCAGCCCGACAGGATCACGCCATAGACGCCAAGCGACGAAATCGCGAGGATGTAGAGTAGCCCGACGTTGATGTCGGCGAGCACCGCGCCCGAATTGAACGGGATCACCGCCCACGCCATCAAGGCGACGGTGAAGGTGATGATCGGCGCGATCAGGAACAGCCCGCGGTTGGCGCCGGTCGGGATGATCGTTTCCTGAAGGAACACTTTCAGCCCGTCGGCGAAGCTCTGCAGCAGCCCGAAAGGACCGACGACGTTCGGACCACGGCGCAGCGCGATCGCCGCCCAGATCTTGCGGTCGGCATAGATGATCATCGCAACGCTGAGCATCAGCGGCAGCGCGATGAGCAGGATGCCGGCGATCGTCGCGACGCCCCACGCCCAATTCGGGTCCATGCCCCAGGAGATGAAGGTCTCGGTCATTTCCGGGTTCCGTCCTGGTTGCGCCAGCCATTATGCGGGCCGGGCTTTTCCGACTTGCGCGGGTTGAAGCCGCGCCACACCGAATAGCCCATCCCGACCAGCAACACGCTGGCAATCGCATGCACCGGGGTCATTCCGCGGCCTCCGCAAAATCTACGCCATGGATCAGCTCTTCCGAGCAGCGCTGCATCGTCGGCGACGCGCGGCAGATGGCGTTGGTGAGGTAGAAATCCTTGATCGGCGACGGGATCGCGCGCGCCTCGGGCTTCGCGGGCAGTTTAGGCACCGTCCAACCGTAATCGGCGAGGCCTTCGACGCCGAGCGCGGGCACTGCGGCGATCATCGCCGCGCGGCACTGCGCAAAGCTGTCGAAACCGAGCGACACGCCGAGCGCATCGGCGAGCGCGCGGAAAATGCTCCAATCCTCGCGCGCGTCGCCGGGGGCGAACACCGCTTTTTCGCTGCGCTGGACGCGGCCTTCGGTGTTGACCGTGGTGAAGTCCTTTTCGGTCCACGCCGCAGCCGGGAGGATGACGTCGGCCGCATGCGCGCCCTTGTCACCATGATGGCCGACATAGACTTTGAACGTGTCGGGCAGCGCCGCAAAATCGACCTCATCGGCGCCGAGGAAGAAAGCGAGCTTCGGCTTCGCCGCGATCACATCCTTGATCCCGCCGGGCAAGCCATAGCCGAGCATCAGCGAGCCCATGCGTGCGGCCGAGAAGTGGACTACGTTATAACCGTTCCAGCCCTGTCCTGAGCTTGTCGAAGCGGCGTCCTTGACCGCATTCACCGACTTGGCGAGTGCGAGGCCCGCGCCGTGGACGCCCGGGACCGACAAAGCGCCGCCGCCGAAGATCAGCATCGGACGCTCGGCGCCCTTGAGCGCGTCGAGCACCGCTGCGGGCAGCTTCGTCACCAGCGAGGCGTCGTCGCCAAGCCACTCCGCCTTGTACGTCAGGTCGGTTTCGGGACCGATCGCGAAGACCTTCGCACCCTTCTTCCACACCGCCTTGCGGATGCGCGTGTTGATCAGCGGCGCTTCCCAGCGAAGGTTCGTGCCAACGAGCAGGATCACGTCGGCGTTTTCGGCTTCGGCGATGCCGGTGTTGAAATTGACCACCGACAGGCTGGTGACGTCATAGTCGAGCCCGGTCTGGCGCCCTTCGAGCAGATTGCCGCCGAGTGCGTTCACGAGCGACTTCGCGGCGAACATCGTCTCGCAATCGGCGAGATCGCCCGCGATCGCGGCAACCGACGAACCGGCGTTGACGGCCTTGATGGCCGCAAAAGCTTCGGCCCAGCTGGCGGGCTGAAGCGCGCCGTTCACGCGAACATAAGGCTGGTCGAGGCGGCGGCGAACGAGGCCGTCGACATGGTGGCGCGTCTTGTCGCTCGCCCATTCCTCGTTCACGTCGTCGTTGACGCGCGGCAGCACGCGCAGGACCTGACGGCCGCGCGCGTCGATGCGGACATTGGTGCCGACCGCATCCATCATGTCGATACCGAGCGTCTTGCTGAGTTCCCACGGCCGCGCTTCGAACGCGTAGGGTTTGCTGGTCAGCGCACCGACCGGGCAGAGGTCGATGACATTGCCCGACAGCTCGCTCGCAACTGCGCGTTCCAAGTAGCTGGTAATCTGCATATTTTCGCCGCGCCCGATCGCGCCGATATCTTCGACGCCCGCGACTTCCTCGGCAAAGCGGACGCAGCGCGTGCACTGGATGCAGCGCGTCATCACCGTCTTGACGATGGGGCCCATATATTTCTCGGTGACCGCGCGCTTGTTCTCGTCATAGCGCGTCGCGCCGCGGCCATAGGCGACCGACTGGTCCTGCAAGTCGCATTCGCCGCCCTGATCGCAGATCGGGCAGTCGAGCGGGTGGTTGATGAGCAAAAACTCCATCACCCCCTCGCGCGCCTTTTTCACCATCGGGCTGTCGGTCTTGATCACCTGTCCCTCGGCGGTCGGCAGCGCGCACGACGCCTGCGGCTTCGGCGGGCCGGGCGACACTTCGACGAGGCACATGCGGCAATTGCCGGCGATGCTCAAGCGTTCGTGGTAGCAAAAGCGCGGGATTTCCTTCCCCGCCATCTCGCACGCCTGCAGAACGGTCGCGCCCTGCGGGACGTCGAGTTCTACGCCATCTACGGTGACCTTAGGCATCGACAGAACTTTCAGATGAATTGCTGGCTTCTCGCAGGCGATAGAGTCCCTCGGCCAGAGCGCCGCGGAGGATTCCTCGTCCGAATCCTACGCTCTGCCCCGGCGGCATACAGGCCTGCAAATTCGGCAGAACAGCCGTAAGCGCTGTATTTTCCTTGGCAGTATAGATGTCGGACATCACCAGATTATGGCTTTCGACGGGAGCGATGCGCGCGACGCAATCGCCAAATTGCCGCAACGAAAGAATCGTGTTCGGGACGGTGCCCGAAGCAAATTCTTTCGCGTAATCGCGTACCGGCAAATCCTTGAGCGCCGGGCTCGGCGCATCGCGATAGGTTTGACGATAAAGGGCGCCAAGCAGCTCATACCGAAAAAGAAACGGCGTAAACGCCAGCTTCGACGCATATTTCGTCTGACCGACGTTCGGCAAGCAGCCAGGCTCGGTGACCTTGTCGCCAAATTTTCCGCCATCCTCCGATTGCGGATCCATGGCGATGAATTCCAGCGCTAGACGACGCGCACGCGCGCTGTCGACGACGCAATCGGCGAAGGATTTCATCACGATTTCGCGCTGCTTGGCGGCGTTATCAGCGACGAGCGGCACATTGGGTGCGTTCGGCTCGTGCAGATGCGATCCCTGCTGGGCGCCGACAGGCGCCGACAGCTGCAATGCAGCCATCATGATGCAGGTAAAACCCGCCAATCGGGACGAGGCCATCTTCACTCCGCTGCCTCCAGCACGCCGCCATTCTCGCGGATGCGGCGTTCGATTTCGGGGCGGAAATGCTTGATCAGACCCTGGATCGGCCACGCCGCGGCGTCGCCCAATGCGCAGATGGTATGGCCTTCAACCTGCTTGGTCACGTCGAACAATGTGTCGATCTCGCTGATGTCGGCGTCGCCGGTGCGCAGCCGCTCCATCACGCGCCACATCCAGCCGGTGCCTTCGCGGCACGGGGTGCACTGGCCGCAGCTTTCATGCTTGTAGAAATAGCTGATGCGGCTGATCGCCTGGACGATGTCGGTCGACTTGTCCATCACGATCGCGGCCGCGGTGCCGAGGCCCGATCCGACGGCTTTCAGCCCATCGAAGTCCATCGGCGCGTCCATGATCTCGGCCGCGGGGACCAGCGGAACCGACGAGCCGCCGGGGATCACCGCGAGCAGATTGTCCCAGCCGCCGCGAATGCCGCCGCAATGCTTGTCGATCAGTTCGCGGAAGGTGATGCCCATCTCTTCCTCGACGACGCACGGGCGCTCGACATGGCCCGAGATCTGGAAGAGCTTGGTGCCCTTGTTATTCTCGCGCCCGAAGCTGGCGAACCACGGCGCGCCACGGCGCAGGATTGTCGGGACGACCGCGATCGATTCCACATTGTTCACCGTCGTCGGGCAGCCATAGAGGCCCGCACCCGCCGGGAACGGCGGCTTGAGGCGCGGCTGGCCCTTCTTGCCCTCAAGGCTTTCGATCATCGCGGTTTCTTCGCCGCAGATATAGGCGCCGGCGCCGCGGTGGACGAAGACGTCGAAATCATAACCCGATTTCGCCGCATTCTTGCCGAGCAGCCCGGCGTCATACGCCTCCTGCACCGCGGCGAAGAGCGTCTCGGCCTCGCGGATGAATTCGCCGCGGATGTAAATGTAGGCCGCACGCGCGCGCATCGCGAAGCCCGCGATCAGCGCGCCTTCGATCAGCTTGTGCGGATCGTGGCGGATGATTTCGCGGTCCTTGCACGACCCCGGCTCGGATTCGTCGGCGTTGATGACGAGGAAGCTCGGGCGGTCGGCGCGCGGCTCCTTCGGCATGAAGCTCCACTTAAGCCCCGTCGGAAAACCCGCACCGCCGCGGCCGCGCAGGCCCGACGCCTTGATCTCCTCGATGATCGCGTCCTGGCCGCGGCTCATCAGGGTTTTGGTATTGTCCCAATCGCCGCGCATCTGCGCGGATTTCAGGTTCCACGGCTGGAAACCGTAGAGATTGGTGAAGATGCGATCCTTGTCGTGGAGGCTCATGCGACCTCTCCCAGCTCGTCACCCTGAACTTGTTTCAGGGTCCATGGCCCGACCTTTCCACAAGCGCCGTGCTGAACGAGAGCGTAGGCCATGGATGCTGAAACAAGTTCAGCATGACGAAGGAATAGGGTGTTGATCATGCCCCCCACTCCTTTCGATAGTCGTGGTTCGCCTTGACCATTTCCTTCAGCGTCGTCGGCCCGCCCTCCGGCTCGCTGGTGTGACGCTGCGGATTTTGCGTTCCCGCCTTCGGCTGCTCGCCCGCAGCGAGCGCATCGAGGATGCGGACGGTGCTGTCGTAATCGAGGTCTTCGTAATTATCGTCGTTGATCTGGACCATCGGCGCGTTGGTGCAGGTCCCCATGCACTCGACCTCGGTCAGCGTGAACAGGCCGTCGGGCGTCGTCTTGCCCTTCACCATGCCGCGGTTCTTGCACGCCGCCATCACATCGTCCGATCCGCGCAGCAGGCACGGCGTCGTGCCGCAGACCTGCACATGATAGCGGCCGACCGGCACGAGATTGTACATCGTATAGAAGGTCGCGACCTCATAGGCGCGGATGAACGGCATATCGAGCTGACCCGCGACATATTCAATCACCGGCACGGGCAGCCAGCCCTGCGTCCGCGTCTCGGCACCGACCTGGCGCTGCGCGAGGTCGAGCAAAGGCATCACCGCCGAGCGCTGGCGCCCCGCGGGATAGCGCGCGATGACCGCCTTCGCCTTTTCGGCATTTTCCGCCGTCCACGCAAAAGCGCCCCAGCGCGCGCGCGTTTCGGCTTCGTCGGGGATTTGGGGTGCGTCAGCCATGTCAGTTTTGCCCTGCGGGTTTTGTCGCGTCAGTTGAGGCCGCCTGATCGTCGAGCCCCACATTAGCCATGATCACCCGATCAATTTTGCCCTTCTTCAAGCCGTAAAACATCTGAACCTTTGCTTGAGTGCCCCAGTCGGTCGGAACCGACAGATAGCACATCACTAAATCCTCCAACGGCCCCTCATCAGTGGCAGTCTTCTGGCATGTAGCTGAAAAAGGATGCTTCTTATCTGAGGTAATGACATCGTACATACCTTCGACGACGCCGGGTCCATTTGCATACTTTACTGGCCCTTGGCCATTTTCTTGGATACCGGCGGCAACATCAGAAGCCAGATGCTTCACATGCTTTGGAAAATCTTTTTTAATTACATTGGCAATTGTCACGGACTCTAGATGTTCCAGAACAATATCCGCATTGCTTAACGCAGAATCGTCAGCATGTGCTTGCGTGCTAACGACAATGCTAAGAAACGTAGCCGTAGCCCAAAAAAGCCTCACCGATCACACTCCCCGAACACCACATCGATCGCGCCGATGATCGCCGTGGTATCCGCGAGCATATGGCCTTTCGACATCATGTCCATCGCCTGCAGATGCGAAAACGCCGTCGGGCGGATCTTGCAGCGGTACGGCTTGTTGCTGCCGTCGCTGACCAGATAGACGCCAAATTCGCCCTTGGGACTTTCGGTCGCGACATAGACTTCGCCCGCGGGGACGTGGAAACCCTCGGTGTAGAGCTTGAAGTGATGGATCAGCGATTCCATCGACTGCTTCATCTCGCCACGCTTCGGCGGCACGACCTTGCGGTCGAGGCTGGCGATCGGGCCGGTGGGCATGTCGCGCAGGCACTGCTTGATGATTTTCGCCGACTGATAGACTTCCTCGACGCGCACCATGAAGCGGTCGTAGCAGTCGCCGCGGGTGCCGACGGGAATGTCGAATTCCATTGAAGCATAGGCGTCATAGGGCTGCGACTTGCGCAAGTCCCATGCGATGCCGCTGCCGCGGATCATCGGGCCCGAGAAGCCCCAGGCCAGCGCGTCTTCCTTGCTGACCGTCGCGATGTCGACGTTGCGCTGTTTGAAGATGCGGTTGTCGATGACGAGGCTCATCGCGTCGCCGAACAGCTTCGGCAGGCGCTTGTCGCACCATTCGCCGATGTCGACGAGGAGCTTTTCGGGGACGTCCTGATGGACGCCGCCGGGACGGAAATAAGCGCTGTGCATCCGTGCGCCGGAGGCACGCTCAAAGAAGTTCAGGCAATCCTCGCGCAGCTCGAACACCCAGAGGTTCGGGGTCATCGCACCGACGTCCATGACGTGCGACCCGATGTTGAGCATATGGTTGCAGATGCGCGTCAGCTCGGCGAACAGCGTGCGCAGATATTGCGCGCGGGGGGGCACTTCGAGGTCGAGCAGCTTTTCGATCGCGAGCACATAACTGTGCTCCATCGCGAGCGGCGAGCAATAGTCGAGCCGGTCGAAATAGGGCAGCGCCTGCAAATAGGTCTTATATTCGATCAGCTTCTCGGTGCCGCGGTGGAGCAGCCCGACGTGCGGATCGACGCGCTCGATGATCTCGCCGTCGAGTTCCATCACCATGCGCAGCACGCCGTGCGCCGCGGGATGCTGCGGGCCGAAGTTGATCGTGTAATTGGTGACAACCTGATCGCCGACGGTATCGGCCGTATCGACCGGATAGCCTTCGAACATGTCGCTGCCGTGGTGCTTGATAGCTGGGGAGTCGGTCACAGCTGACCTCCGAGATCAAATCCCGTCACCCCCGCGAAGGCGGGGGCCCCGCTTGCAGCGGGTGCAGGAAAAAGCGGGATTCCCGCCTTCGCGGGAATGACGAAGAGGGGATTCACTTGCCTCCCTCCTTCGGCTTGCGGCGCGCGCGCGGCTTCGGCGGTGCCTTTTCGGCCCTGGTCGTCGCGGGCGTTTTCGCCTCCTTGGTGGCGACCTTGGATTTTGCGCCGTCGGGGCTAGTCTTCGCGGCCTTGAGGTTGGCTTTCGCCCCTGCCCCGGTCTGCGACGGCTTTTCGGTGGTCTTGGGAGTCGGCGGCGGCGGCGCCTTGGCCTTGTCGTCGGCCGCCTTCACCTGCGCGGCGGTCATCGGCGTCGGCGCGCCCTTGCCCGGTGCCTCGCCCGTCCCTCCGGCCTTTTCATCGCCGGGCAGCACATAATCGGCGCCTTCCCACGGCGACATGAAGTCGAAATTGCGGAAATCCTGCGCGAGCTTCACCGGCTCGTACACGACGCGCTTGTCTTCTTCGCTGTAGCGCAGTTCGGTATAGCCGGTCAGCGGGAAATCCTTGCGCTGCGGGTGCCCTTGGAAACCATAGTCGGTCAGGATGCGGCGGAGGTCGGGATTGCCCGCGAACAACACGCCGTACATGTCGAACACCTCGCGTTCGAGCCAGCCGGCGTTCGGCCAGACCGGAACGATCGTCGGGACCGGCGTCGCCTCGTCGGTCGACACGCGGACGCGCAAACGGTGGTTCTTCGTGACGCTGAGCAGGTGATAGACGACCTCGAACCGCTCGGCGCGGTCGGGATAGTCGACCCCGGCGATTTCCATCAGCTGCTGATATTCCATCTTGTCGCGCAGCGCGATCATCACGCCGGCGATTGCCTCACGATCGACGGTGATGCTGTCTTCA
>NZ_DATFFD010000024.1:0-10235 GCF_035250425.1 Sphingopyxis sp. | reverse complement strand
GCGACGAGGACGTTGGCGCCCGTCACCTCGTCCTTGCCCGACGACTGGACGTGCAGGATCGCGCGCTGGACGACGCGCTGAAACCCGCTGGTGGGCGACGGGTCGCTGTGCCCCTCGACCTTCAGACTGTCGAGTTCGGTGTCGAGATAATGGACGACCGCCGATTGCAGGTCGTCGAGTGCGACGCCGCAAGCGCGCATCACTTCGGCGGCATGATCGTCGTCGATCAGCGCATAGAGCAGATGCTCGAGCGTCGCATATTCGTGATGGCGCTCCGAAGCGGCCTTCAGCGCATTGTGTAGAGTCTTTTCGAGGCTTTCCGAAAAGGACGGCATGGTCTTCATCTCCTTGCGGGGACCAGGCCGGGGAGAGCGGCCCCCTTAGAAAGGCAACGTGGCGATGCCGCCGCCCCACCGCAAGGGAAAAGCGGATGGCTTTGTGAAATTACGATGACGGGGGTTGCGGTGTGGTTACGGGGTGTTTGGATTCTGGCTGTCGCGGGTGCGTTGCCTTTGATTCTGAAGTCGGCCGCAGTGCCGGCTGGAGCATCGACTCTACATGCGTTCGGTATTTAATTCTGCACTACCAGCCAGCCGCTTGCCGCGATTCTGGCTTTCTTCGAAGATGAGGAGGAGCGCAGCTTGTTCCGCGAGACGGTGATTTTGACCACTCTCGTTGCCACCCTGCTTCGCGGCCCGATGCGCGTCCCAATATTTGATGCTTACAGGCCCTCCCTCCCGCATCCTGGCTGCCAAGCCATGCAACGCTGCGGCGAGGTTGGCGGTTGATCGATCGGCGTTATCTGTCCCCTTGTCTTGCATTAAAGAGAGCCAGCCAATGTCCTCGGCGTCTTCGCCGGACGCGCTTTCGGCGTGGAAGGTTGCTTTTTCTTTATCGTGCGCTCTTTTCAGTACCGCTTCAACAAAGCCGAGACCAAAACCCACGGATCGAAACTGTTCGGTGGGCTGCGCGGAAATCAGGCTATCGTTGAGTTCGCAACTCATCGCCGCATAGTCGGTAAAGCCCGCATATCCTTGCGGCTTTCCGGGGTAGTAAGTGAACAATTTCGATGGACTAATCTTAACTTGGCGCTGGGTCGGTCCTGCCCCGACAAAGTTCCTTTTGCGGACAGTCATGAGGTCCGGTTTCAGTAAGCCGACGGCTATTCCAGCGGCTACCATGGAAAGTGCGATCCATGTGACGAGTTCCATGCGGTGCGATTTCCCGAATTGGCTAAGCTACACGTTGATTTAGCGGGTTTTGCTTTCGTTTCGGTAAAGTCTTGCACGTTCCATAAGCTCAGCGGCCGTCACCTGACGCCCGCCCTATCGACCATATCCATAAAATCGCGCGCCGTGTTGCGCTCACCCTCATCCTTGAACGCGACGTCGAGGTCGGGCGCGACGCCGAGCATGTACATCAGCGCCCAGAGCGCGAAGCGGCGGCCGGGGTTGGTCTCTAAGCCGAAATCGACGCGCATGCGTTCGGTGCCCGCGGCGTGGGCTTCGGGGTGGATCGCCGCGAGGTCGGCGGTGCCGAAATAGCGGCGGAACTGGTCGTCGAAATCCATCGCTGTATCTTTGGCTCGTTTTGTTCGATTGGCAAGTCAGGCTGGAGCACCGTGCGTTTAATCCGCATCGCCCCAACTCCGTTCGTGCTGAGCTTGTCGAAGCACCGTCCTTCTTCTTACGGCGTCGAAAGAAAGAACAGCCCTTCGACAAGCTCAGGGCGAACGGTTTATATTAATTGCACAGGGCTTTAGGAAAAATCGGCTCATCCGAAACCTCGCTCGGTTGTCATTCCCACGGACGCCCGATAGGGCGGCGTCCGTGAAGACGAGCATCGAGATCGGAACCGACAGCACCGGGCAGGGCGTGCACATCAACGTCCAGGAACTGCTGGCGACGCGGCTGCTCGTCCAGGGCAATTCGGGGTCGGGCAAGTCGCACCTCTTGCGCCGTATCCTCGAGGAAAGCGCCGCGCTGGTGCAACAGATCGTGATCGATCCCGAGGGCGATTTCGTGACGCTCGCCGATGCGTACAGCCATGTCGTGATCAACGGCGGCGACTATAACGAGCGCGAGATCGCGGCGATGGGCGCGCGCATTCGCGAGCATCGCGCGTCGATCGTGCTCAGCCTCGAATCGCTCGATATCGAGGCGCAGATGACTTGCGCCGCGGCGTTCCTGAACGCGCTGTTCGATGCGCCGCGCGAACATTGGTTTCCGGCGCTGGTGGTGGTCGACGAGGCGCAGATGTTCGCGCCGAGCGTTGCGGGCGACGTCGCCGACAATGTCCGCCGCGCAAGCCTTTCCGCGATGACCAACCTGATGTGCCGCGGGCGCAAGCGCGGCCTTGCCGGCGCGATCGCGACGCAGCGGCTTGCCAAGCTCGCGAAGAATGTCGCCGCCGAGGCGAGCAATTTCCTGATGGGGCGCACCTTCCTTGACATCGACATGGCGCGCGCCGCCGACCTGCTCGGCATGGAGCGGCGGCAGGCCGAGGCGATCCGCGACCTCGAGCGCGGGCATTTCCTCGGGCTCGGTCCCGCGATTTCCCGGCGGCCGCTGTCGGTGCGTATCGGATCGACGCAAACCGCGACGCGGATGGGTACGCACAGCCTGATGCCGCTGCCTGTCGCGGGCGGCGAGGATATGCGTTCGATGCTGTTCACCGAAATGGAGGCGCCGGCGCAGCCGCGCGTCTTTGCGCCCGAGCCCGAGCCGGTTGCCGCGAGCGAGCTATTGGAGCGGATCGCGGCGAGCGAGGGGCTCCACGAAGATCTGGACGCCCCGCCGGTGCTCGACATCGTCGAGGCGGCCGAGGAGGCGGGGCACAGCGATGCGGTGGTGATCGCGATGCTCGAAGAGATGCTGTCCGACCCCGACAGCGCCTTCCAGCCCGAAGCCTATCTTTATCAGGATTTTTCGGTGCGTTGCCGGATGCAGAAGCTGAAGAAGGTGCCGCTCGACCTCGCCGCCTTCCGCCGCCGTTTCGCGCTCGCAAAAGGGGGTGTGTTCGATCCGGGCGAGCCGCGCTGGCGCGAGGTGCTTGCCGTCGCCGACCGGCTGCCGCACGACATGTTCGCGCCCTTCCTCCAGATCGCGCGCGCCGCGATAGACGGCGAGCCGTGCCCCGACGACGAGATCCTCGGCCGCGCTTATGGCAGCCGCTCGCCGGGGCGCATCCGGCGTCTTGTCGAATATATGGAAAAGCAGGGCGTTATCGTCGTGCGCGCCGATTTCGGCGGCCGCCGCTCGATCGGCATTCCCGAACTTGGGCTCAGCACCGAAGCCGAATAGGGCGTCCGTGCCTCATCCCGTCGCGATTTCGCCGCGACCCGGCATGTTAATCGCGAATTAGCCACCTAAAATCTTGGGACCGTGCGCGGGGCGGCGCAATCCTTGCCGCAGGTTCGTGCCTAAAACAGCGGATGCCAGCTCTCTTGGTGGGTGGATCGTCCCGAAACCCAAAACATCGTTGACCAACAGGAGAGACTGTCATGCCTCGTCACGGCGTATATCCGCGCGACATCGTTCCGCCGCGCTCCAAATATTCCGACGCCGGCCGCTTTGGCCGCATGTTCGGCGAATTGCCGCCCTTCGCCGCCGACACCCCCGATGTGCGCGCCGCGCTGATCGACATCGGCAAGTTGGGCGGCATCATGGATGCCAAGGACAATCTGACCAAGACCCCCGCCGAGCTGATCACCAATCCGGCGCTGTCGGCGAAGAACAGCGATAATCCGACACTGACCGCGGGCTTCACCTTCCTCGGCCAGTTCCTCGATCACGACATGACGTTCGACCCGACCTCCAGCCTCGAGCGGCAGGTCGATCCCGAACAGATCGCCAATTTCCGCACGCCGAGTTTGGGGCTCGACAATGTCTATGGCGCCGGACCCGGCGGCAGCCCGCACCTGTACGACATGCAGGGCGGCAAGGGCGGCAAGTTCCTGCTCGAGCCGACGGGGACCGCGAACAAGTTCGACGTGCCGCGCAACAGCCAGAAGGTCGCGCTGATCGCCGACCCGCGCGACGATGAAAATCTGATCATCGGCCAGCTTCAGGTCGCCTTCCTGAAATTCCACAACGAGGTCGTCGAATATGTGAAGACCAAGATCAAGCTGACCGGATCGGACGAGATTTTCGCCGAAGCGCAGCGGATCGTGCGCTGGCATTATCAGTGGATCATCGTCCATGAATTCCTGCGCAAGACGTGCGGCGATGCGGTGGTCGACGATGTGCTGACGAACGGCCGCAAATATTACAACTGGCACAACGAGCCTTACATTCCGGTCGAATTCTCGGTCGCCGCGTACCGCTTCGGGCACAGCCAGGTGCGGCCGTCGTACCGTGCGAACTTCACCGGCAACGGCGGCAATCCCTTCTTCGCGATGATCTTCACGCCCACACCGTCGGACCCGAACGATCCTGACGATCTGTCGGGCGGCTGCCGTGCGCCGCGGCGCTTTATCGACTGGCCGACCTTCTTCGATTTCAGCGACGGCAATGTGAAGCCGAACAAGAAGATCGACACGACCTTGTCGACCGCGCTGTTCCGCCTGCCGGGTTCGGTCGTGCCGAACCCCGATCCGAAGACGAATCCGGCCTCGCTCGCGCAGCGCAACCTGCTCCGCCACCTGACCTTCTCGCTGCCGTCGGGGCAGCGGGTGGCGCGCGCGATGAAGCTGCCCGAACTGTCGAAGGGCGACCTCGCCGACCTGAAACCCCATGGCTTCGACGATCGGACGCCGCTCTGGTTCTATATCCTGCGCGAGGCGCAGGTGACGCAGAATGGCGAGCGGCTGGGACCGGTCGGCGCGCGGATCGTCACCGAGGTCTTCCTGGGGCTGCTCCAGGGCGACAAGGGATCCTATCTCTCGCAGGATCCCGAATGGCAGCCCTTCCTGCCGACCGTCGATGCGTCGAAAAAGGGCGACGATTTCAGGATGATCGACCTGCTTCGCTTCGCCGAGGTGGCGTAACGGGTAAGGTTCGCCGGCGCTTCCACTCGGGCGCCGGCGTTACCCTCAGCTCTTTTTGAACAGCGCTTCGGCCGCCGCCATCTGGCTCGTCGCGGCGCTGCGGTGCGCCTTGATGCGTTCGATCTCGGATTCGAGGATTTCGATGCGTTCGCCCAATTCGTCGACCGACAGCGGGTCGAGCGGCTGCTTGATCAGCGCCGTCAGCACATCGTCGCGGCGGCGGGGAAGGTCGTCATCGTCCATGGCGCATCCTCCTGGTCCCTAAGGTTAAAAGGCGCGCGACTGTTGACCCGTGTCGCCGCACTGTCAATAAGGCGAGGCAGGGGGTAGGGGATGAAGGGACCAGTGGGGGAATTTCCGAAGTGACCAGCTTGCCATCGAGCATGACCGCCATCGCCATCAGCGCGCCGGGCGGACCCGAAGTGTTGCAGCCGACAACGCGGCCGGTGCCGCAGCCCGGACCGGGCGAGGTGCTGATCCGCGTCGCCGCGGCGGGGGTGAACCGTCCCGATGTGCTCCAGCGCATGGGGTTTTATCCGCCGCCGCCAGGGGCATCGGACCTGCCGGGGCTCGAGGTCGCGGGAACGATCGTCGCGGTCGGCCCGGGGGGCGATCCCGAGCTTTTGGGGCAGGCGGTGTGCGCGCTTGTCGCGGGGGGCGGCTATGCCGAATATTGCGTCGCACCGGCCGGAAGCTGTCTGCCGGTGCCGAAGGGCTTTTCGATGGAAGAGGCGGCGGCGCTGCCCGAGACGGTCTTTACCGTCTGGCACAATCTGTTCGAGCGCGGCTATGTGCGCGACGGCGAGACGGTGCTCGTCCACGGCGGCACCAGCGGCATCGGGACGACCGCGATCGGGCTGTGCAAGCTGTTCGACATCAAGATCATCGTGACGTGCGGCAGTCCGGACAAATGCGCCGCCGCGACCGCGCTCGGCGCCGACCTGGCTGTCGATTATTCGGCCGAGGATTATGTCGAGGCAGTGAAGACCTTCACCGGCGGCAAGGGCGTCGATGTCGTGCTCGACATGGTCGGCGGCGATTATCTGCCGCGCAACCTTGCCTGCCTCGCCGAGGACGGGCGCCATGTCACCATCGCGTTCCAGCGCGGCGCGAAGGTCGAATTCGACATCGCCGACGTGATGCGCCGCCGCCTGACGCTGACCGGGTCGACGCTGCGCGCGCGGAGCGCCGACTTCAAGGCGCTGCTCGCCGACGAGATTCACCGCACGCTCTGGCCCCAGCTCGCAGAGGGTGCGTGGAAGCCCGCGATGGATCAAGCCTTCCCGCTCGCCGAAGCCGCGGCCGCGCACGCGCGGATGCAGGCGGGCGAGCATGTGGGGAAGATCGTGCTCAGCGTGGGATGAGCCGAGGGAACATTCGACAGGATCGGCGGTTGAGCGGACGGGGGGACCAATCAAAAGAGGATGATCTCTCCCGATGAAGATGCATAGTCTGTTGCTTCCCGCCACCGCTCTCTCCTTTGCCCTTGCGGCTTGTTCGCAGCCCGCCGAAACCGAAAAAACACCGACCGCATCCTATGACGGCGAGGTCGTGCCCGAGAGCAAGGCGGCCGAACCCGCCGTGCCCGCGATCAAGCCGACCGACATTCCGACGCGCGGCGGCGACGGCTCGCCGATCGAACTGGCGGCGCTCACCGAAGCCGACGTCAGCGGCGCCAAGCTCAAGGGCGAACTCGCGTGCAGCTTCGCCGCCGACGAAGCCGCGCAGCCGATCCTGCACGCGCAAGGCGACGTCGCCTCGGCGGACCCGTCGCGCGGCATCGTGAAGGTCGGCGATACGATCGAAGCCGTATCGGCGAACGGCGGCTTCGATGCGATGGCAAAGGGCACAAAATTCTTCGGCAAGGGGCTGCAACTCCGCGTCGCGCTGGTCGGACCGGCGCCTGGCGGCGGCGAATCGCCGCCGCGTCCCGCGACGCTGACCGCCGACCGCGCCGACGGCGCGCAGCGCGTCTTCGCGGGGCTATGGCGCTGCGGCCCGTAACCGCCGCTTGCGGGCATCGCGTGCGCGCCGCATAGAGGCGTCGCCGCGGTGTCGGGGCATGGGCGATTCATCACGATGGGGGCTGCAATGGGCGACAGGCCGATCCTTCACGAATATGCCGCGAGCGGCAATTGCTACAAGATCCGGCTGACCGCGGCGCTGCTCGATTGCCCGATCGAACGGCGCGAATATGACATCATGAAGGGCGAGACGCGCACGCCCGACTTCCTCGCGAACGTCAACGCCAACGGCCGCATCCCGGTGCTGCAGGTCGGCGACAAGTTTTTGCCCGAAAGCAATGCCGCCTGCTTCTGGCTCGCCGACGGGACGCACCTCGTCCCCTACGATCGGTTCGAGCGCGCCGACATGCTGCACTGGATGTTCTTCGAACAATATAATCACGAACCGAATGTCGCGACCTTGCGCTTCTGGATGAAATGGATCGGCGAGGCGAATTTCACTGAGCTCCAACGGGCGCAGGTGCCGGCGAAGCAGGCGGCAGGCGCTGCGGCGCTGAAGTTGATGGACGAGCATCTCGCCGCGTACGACTGGCTCGCGGGTCAAAGCCTCTCGCTCGCCGACATCGCACTTTATGCCTATACGCATGTCGCCGAGGACAGCGGGTTCTTCGCGCTCGCCGATTATCCGGCGGTGCAGCGCTGGATCGCGCGGGTCGAGGCCGAGCCGGGGTTTGTGAAGATGGCGGCGTGAGGCAAGGTTCTGCTTATCGCGTGAGTCGATCGACAGTTTTCATATTTTCTTCGGTGACCATCTGGGAAACCAAAAACAGATCGACAATCAGCCAAATGCCCAGTGCTATCCATCCCGTGAAGAGTGGCAACCAGCCAAGCAGCAACAGCATGAGTTGAGCTATAGCTGTTCCAGTGCGCCCAAGGTAGAAGCGATGAGCGCCGAAGCCGCCGACAAAAAACCAGAGCAAATAGGCAACGCCCGCGGATTTTCGATTGGCGTCATACATCATTTGCATGCGCGCTTGGTCAAAGCCGTTTGAAGTGTCGGTCAAATCTTTCTCCCCTTCCCCCAGCAGAAACTTGTGACGTTATTTGGATAGCCGCGCAAACATTAAATAATGGCGACGCTGATCCTGGTTCGGGTGAGGGTACGGCACGGGACTTTCCGCCCCTTGCCCCGCCCGCCAATCCGGCATATAGCCGCGCCCAATGTCCGGCCGCCTCGCAAGGGGCGGCCCTTATTATTTCCGCTTGGAGAACCCGGCCATGGCCAATCCCGATGCCACCCCGCTGATGCCGCACGCGACCGCCGCCTGGCTGGTCGACAACACCGGTCTCACCTTTGTCCAGATCGCCGAATATTGCGGCATCCATATCCTCGAAGTGCAGGCGATTGCCGACGAGACCGCCGCGACCAAATATACCGGCCGCGACCCCGTCCGTGCGCACGAACTGTCGATGGACGAAATCGAAAAGGGTCAGAACGACCCGAACTACAAGCTCAAGATGAGCAAGCAGGCGCAGGACACGATTCGCCGCACCCGCGGCCCGCGCTACACGCCGGTCAGCAAGCGCCAGGACAAACCCGACGGCATCGCGTGGATCCTGAAGAACCATCCCGAAGTGTCGGACGGCGCGATCGGAAAGCTGATCGGCACCACCCGCAACACGATCGGCGCGATCCGCGACCGCAGCCACTGGAACAGCGCCAATATTGTCCCCAAGGATCCGGTGACGCTCGGCCTTTGCTCGCAGCGCGAACTCGACGCGCTCGTCGCCAAGGCGGCGAAGAAGGCGGGGATCAAGGCGCCCGAGGACAGCCGTTTCGAAGGCGACCGTGAGGCGTTGCTCGAGGAACTGCGCGCCGAACGCACCGCCGCGAACGAAGCGCGCGCCGCCGAGGAAGCGAGCGAAGCGACCGGCGACGAAACGGCGGCCTGACGGGTGGCGTCGGGGGCGGACGAGGATCATATTCCGGCGGCCAGCGGTTCGCCGGACGCCTCGCTGACCCAGGACGACAGCTTTACCGCGACGAGCCACGCGGGCCTGACCTATCCGTGGGGCGACGCGGCGCCGGGGGCGGGCGAGACGATCCGCATCGCCGGCGGGATCAGCTGGGCGCGCATCCCGATGCCGGGGTCGCTCGGCCATATCAACAGCTGGCTGCTCGACGACGCCGACGACCGGGGGGACGGCGTCGCGGTCGTCGATACCGGCATCTGCCTCACCATGTGCTCCGACGCGTGGAAGGCGCTCTACGCCGGGGCACTGAAGGACAAGCGCATCACGCGCGTCATCGGCACGCACCTCCACCCCGACCATATCGGCCTCGCGGGCTGGATCGCGAAGAAGCAGGATGTGAAGCTGTGGATGACGCGCGGCGAGATGCTGACCGCGCGCGCGATCGTCGCCGATTCGGCCGACACCGCGCCGGGCGAGGTGCTGACGCAATCGCGCGCTGCGGGCTGGGACGAGGCGGCGATCGAGGCGCAGCGCTCGCGCGGCTGGAACATGTTCCAGCGCATGATCTTCACCCTGCCGCGCTCCTATGTGCGGATCGCCGACGGCGAGATACTCGACATGGGCGCGCACCAGTGGCGCGTCGTCACCGGATCGGGGCACAGCCCCGAACATGCGTGCCTGTGGAACGAGCGCGAGGGCGTGCTCGTGTCGGGCGACCAGGTGCTGCCGCGGATCAGCTCGAACGTCTCGGTGAACATCACCGAACCCGACGCCGACCCCTTGGGCGAATGGCTGGCGTCGATCGACAAGCTGCTCCGCGTCGTTCCCGCCGACGTCACCGTCTGTCCCGCGCACGGCGAGCCGTTCAAGGGGCTGCACGTCCGCCTGATGGCGCTGCGCGACGAGCATCGGATGCGGCTCTACAATCTGGCCGAAGCCGCGGCGAAGGCGCCGATGCGCGCGGTCGACAGCTTCCCCTTGCTCTTCAACCGCCCGATCGGCGAGCATAACCGCGGCCTCGCGACGGGCGAGGCGCTCGCGCATCTGAAGCGGCTCGAGGTCGAGGGGCGCGTGCAGCGCGAGGACCGCGACGGCGTGTGGTGGTATCACGGGGTCGCGTGATGCGGCCGGGCTGCGTGTCGGCTTTGGGATAGGAAGCGGACGGTTCCGTTCCTCCCCGGAACGGGGAGGTGGCAGCCCGCAGGGCTGACGGAGGGGTCGAAACCTCTCGTCAAGACGCACCGTCCCGACCCCTCCACCACCGCCTACGGCGGCGGTCCCCCTCCCCGTTCCGGGGAGGAACTAAAACG
>NZ_DATFFD010000023.1:0-6633 GCF_035250425.1 Sphingopyxis sp. | reverse complement strand
GAGGCTGTAGGCGACGTCATAGGCCTTCATGATCTCGGTAATCTCGTCGAAGCGTTCGTAGAGGAAGCTTTCCTTGTGATGCGCGAGGCACCATTTCGCCATGATGCTGCCGCCGCGCGACACGATGCCGGTCATGCGCTTCGCCGCGAGGGGCACATAGGGCAGGCGGACCCCGGCGTGGATGGTGAAATAGTCGACGCCCTGTTCGGCCTGTTCGATCAGCGTGTCGGCGAAGATTTCCCAGGTCAGGTCCTCGGCGACGCCGCCGACCTTCTCCAGCGCCTGATAGATGGGGACGGTGCCGATCGGGACGGGCGAGTTGCGGATGATCCATTCGCGCGTGTCGTGGATGTTGCGCCCGGTCGACAGGTCCATGACGGTGTCGGCGCCCCAGCGGATCGACCAGACCATCTTGTCGACCTCGGCCGCGACGTCGCTGGCGACTGCGCTGTTGCCGATATTGGCGTTGATCTTGACGAGGAAGTTGCGGCCGATCGCCATCGGCTCGCTCTCGGGGTGGTTGATGTTGCTGGGGATGATCGCACGGCCGCGGGCGACCTCGTCGCGGACGAATTCGGGGGTGACATAGTCGGGGATGCTGGCGCCGAAGCTTTCGCCGTCGCGCTTATATTCGGACAGGCGCGCGCGGCCGAGATTCTCGCGCTCGGCGACATATTCCATCTCGGGGGTGATGATGCCGCGGCGGGCGTAGTGCATCTGGCTGACGTTCTGCCCCGGCTTGGCGCGGAGGACCTTGTGGCGGACGCCCGGGAAGGCGGGGACGCCGCCGCTGCGGTCGGGGCCGAGCTGGCCGTTATCCTCGGGCTTGACCTCGCGCTGGGTGACGTCGACGACGTCGCCGCGGCCGCGGATCCAGTCGGCGCGGATTTCGGGGAGGCCGGCGTTGATGTCGATCGTCGCATTGACGTCGGTGTAGGGGCCGCTGGTGTCGTAGACGCGCACGGGGGGCTCGCCCGAATGCGGGTCGAGGTCGATCTCGCGCATCGCGACGCGGATACCGCTGCCGGTCTGCGTCGCGACGTGGATCTTGCGGCTGCCTCTTATGGGTCCGGTGGTGACGCCGATGGGGGTGGCTTGCGCTTTGTCGAGGCGGGAATCGATGTCGGCCATGTGCAGTCGCTCCGTGGGTTATCGGAGCGAGAATGGGGATTCCGGTTGTGGAATACCGACCCTCCCTCCGCCGGTATTAGCCGGATCAGGTTCAACGGGTCGCGGTCTATTCCGCTCTCAACCGGCCATCACAGACGCGGCTCCCCGGGGATGGCGGGGTTATAGGGGGCGGGGGACGAGCTGTCCATTGATGATGGGGATGGGGCGGTGGTAAAAGGCGGCGAGGGAGAGATTTATGCGGATGATGGCGGCGGGCCTGGCGCTCTTGCTCGTGGCGGCGAGCCCGGCGGCTACGGTCGACGATTTGAGCTGGCTCGCGGGCGACTGGGTTAGCGAGGCCGACGGGCGCTGGACCGAGGAGAGCTGGGGCTCCCCGCGCGGCGGCGTGATGCTCGGGCACAGCCGGTCGGGGCGCGGCGAGGTGTTGCGCGAGTTCGAGTTCATCCGCATCGCGGCGGGTGACGATGGCGCGCTTGCCTATATCGCGATGCCGCAGGGCGGGGTGCCGGTGGCGTTCCGGCTGGTGCGCCATGATGCAGCGAGCGCGACCTTCGAGAATGAAGCGCATGATTATCCGCAGCGTGTCGCCTATGCCCGCACCGGCGACACGCTGACCGCGACGATTTCGGCGATCGACGGGTCGAAGCCGCGCAGCTGGACCTATCGGCGGCGCTGATGGACAAGACGGGACGGTTGTTCGCAATCATCGACAGCCTACGCCGGCGGCGGCGGCCGGTGACCGCCGAGATACTCGCCGAGGAGCAGGGCGTGTCGGTGCGCACGCTGTATCGCGACGTGCAGGCGCTGGTCGCGCTCGGCGCGCCGATCGACGGCGAGGCGGGGGTCGGTTATGTGCTGCGCCCCGGCTTCTTCCTGCCGCCGTTGATGTTCACCGCCGATGAGCTGGAGGCGCTCGTGCTCGGCGCGCGCTGGGTCGAGGGGCGGCAGGACGGGGCACTGTCGCGCGCCGCGGGGCTGGCGCTCGCCAAGATCGCGGCGGCGAGTCCCGACGAGCTCAAACAGCGGATCGACGAGGCGGGGCTGTGGCCGGTGAGCAGCGGGTGGCGCGAGATCAACGCGCCGTTGCTCGCGACCGTGCGCGCGGCGATGCGCGCCGAAAAGACGCTGCACATCGGCTATGCCGACGCGAGCGGCGCCGCGACCGAAAGGGCGATCTGGCCCGCGGCGCTCGCCTATTTCGAAGAGAAGCATATCATCGCCGCCTGGTGCCTGCTGCGCCAGGATTTCCGCAGCTTCCGGATCGACCGCGTGACCTCGGCGCGGATCGGCGACGAGGGGTTCGGGCGCCGCCGCGCGGTGCTGATGGCCGATTTCTGGCGCCACCGCGACTATGCCGAACAGCCTGCTGACATGATCTGTCAGGAGAGCCGGCTAGACCCTGCCGGGTGAGGGGCGGCGGCGATCGGCGCCCGAAAACGGTGAGGATTTTTAGCGATGACCCAGACCTATCACGGCTCGTGCCACTGCGGCGCGGTCAAGTTCGAAGCCGATATCGACCTGTCGCAAGGGACGGGCAAATGCAATTGCTCGATCTGCACCAAGAAGCGGGGCTGGAACGCGCAGATCAAGCCCGACGCCTTTCGCCTGCTGACCGACCCCGCGGCGCTGTCCGACTATCAGTTCGGGTCGAACAGCGCGCATCATGTCTTTTGCAAGACGTGCGGCGTGTCGTCATTCGGGCATGGTTATGTCGAGGAAATCGGCGGCGCTTATTATTCGGTGTCGATCGCGTGCCTCGACGATCTGACGCATGCCGAGATGGCGGCGCTGCCCGTGATGCATATGGACGGCGCGGGCAATAATTGGTGGAACCCTCCCGAAGTTACGTCGCATATGTGAGATGCTGCGGGAAGCGTACGTTTTCGCTTCCCCCAGACTCGTCATTCCCGCGAAAGCGGGAACCCAGTTGCGACGTCAGCTCGCTGGATCCCCGCTTTCGCGGGGATGACGAAATAGGGAATGATCCGGTGGAAGCTTCCGGTCCGAGCAGCCTTCAGCCCGTGCGGCGCGCGAGGTACACGCCGACGACCATCAGCACGATCCCGGCCACGCGCTTCGCGTCGATCGCCGCGCGTATCGCGCCGAACAGGCCGAAATGGTCGATCGTCGCCGCGCTGATCAGCTGGCCGACGAGCACGAAGAAGATCGCGTTGCCGACGCCGAAACGCGGCGCGATGAAGGTCACCGCGATGGCATAAAAGGCCATGAAGGCGCCGCCGAAATAGAAATGCGCCGGAATGTCGGACGACAGCCGCACCTGCCCGAGCGAGCCGGTCGCGAGCGCGCCGGTGACCGCGATGAGCAGGCCGAGGCTGAAGAGGATCACCGAGGCCGCCATCGGGCTGCCCAGCCGTACGCCGAGGCCGCCGTTCAATGCGGCGAGAATCGGGATGCCGACCCCGGTCAGGAACATGATCGCGGCAAAGGCGGGGGCGGCATTGTTTGCGGTCATCGTGGCGGCTCCTTCGCGGTTTGGGCCGCACGATAGTCGAGAACGGATAGGCCGCCGATCCCCCAAATTGCGAAATCGATCGCGTCGATCGCGGCGGGCGCGGCCGCGGGGTTTCGGCCGGATCGGCGCCCGAAAAGCCGGGCAAGTCCGTCGAGCAGACGTGTTTTCCGGTCCGCGGTCGTATCTTCGCGCGGGGCCGGGATGGCTAGGCAGGACATGATCTTTCCCTTTTGTCAGAGACCCAGTTCATCGAGCCCCGGATGGTCATCGGGCCGGCGGTCGCCCTGGCCGTCGCGCGGCCAGAGCAGGCGGCGGTCGGCGGCGGCGATCGCGAGATCGTTGATGCTCGCGATCCGCCGCCGCATCTCGCCATTGTCCGCAAATTCCCAATTTTCATTGCCATAGGAGCGCCACCACTGGCCGTCGGCGTCGTGCCATTCATAGGCGAAGCGCACCGCGATGCGGTTGCCGGCGAAGGCCCACAGCCCCTTGACCAGCCGATAGTCATGCTCGCGCTGCCACTTGGCGGCGAGGAAATCGGTGATCGCGGCGCGGCCGGCGACGAAGGTCGAGCGGTTCCGCCACAGGCTGTCCGGCGTATAGGCGAGCGCGACGCGCGCGGGATCGCGGCTGTTCCAGCCGTCCTCGGCCAGACGGACCTTGAGGAGCGCGCCGTCCTGGTCGAAGGGCGGGAGCGGAGGGCGGGACATGGGCTTCCTTTCAGGCGAAGGGGGTGGCGAATTCGATGCGGATGCCGCCGGGCATCGCGCAGATGAAATGATGCGTCGTCGCGCCCTCGCGGATCGGTTCGGGGTCGAACTCGATGATGACGCCGGGGTGGCCCTGGACGCGCGCAAAGACGGTACGCAGCGCAGCGAGATCGGCGACGCGGAGCGCCAGGTGATGCAGGCCGATATTGGCGCGGCGGTCGAACGGGGTCGCGCCGGCGGGATCGGCGACCTGCCAGAGCGTCAGCAAAGCCGTGCCGTCGGAGACGAAGATCGCCGGATAGTCGGGGCGTTCGGCGGCGACCGTGTAGCCGAGCGCTTCGACGAAAAAGTCGCGTGCCTCGGTGACGTCGCGGACGGCAAGGCCGATGTGGTGGGCGCCCAAAGTAAGGGGAGGCGTCGAGGATGTGGTCATTTTTCTTCCTTTGTTGAGCGAAGCGCGGCGAGTTCGGCGCGCAACTGGTTGATTTCGTCCGCCATCGGGCGGATCGCGGCGGAAATTTCGGCTTCGGTGAAGCGCGGGGTGATGTGCTGCGAGCAATTCCATTCCCACCCGATCACATCGATGAAGAAGGCGCGTTCGGGGGTCGCGCGATACCCTTCGGGCATCAGCGCGGTGGCCGCGGCGGGATCGTCGGCGAGTTCGATGCTCACCGCATGGCCGACGAGCTTCAGCCGCTCGCGGTTCGGATAGTCCATCAGGAACAGCGAGACACGGTCGTTGCCCGCGAGATTGGCGGTGCTGATATATTGCTTGTTGCCGCGATAGTCGGCGAAGCCGAGCCGATTGCCCTCGATATGCTTGAGGAAACCGGCGGGTCCGCCGCGATGCTGCATATAGGGCCAGCCGTCGCCGTTGACGCTCGCCATATAGAAGCTGTCGCGCAGCGCGATATAGTCGAGCTCCTTCGCCGTCAGCCGGTCGGGGGTGCCGTCGGCGCCCTCGTCCATCCTGGCATAGGATGCGCGCGATCCGTGACGTTCCTGGAGCGCCTGCACCGCGTCGTTGAACAGTGTCTTCCGGTAATTTTTCGCCATTGTGCCTGACCTTTGGAATGGGACGCGAACGAGGCCGGGAGGGATCGGCCCCATTCGCTGGAGCCGATCTAGGGTGTTGCGACAATCGTGATAATAGGGGAAAGTTGAACGAGTTAATTCCATATATAGGAATAATTATGGACCGCCTGCTTACGCTGGAAATGTTCGTCGCGGTCGCGAGCGAAGGAGGGTTCGCGGCGGCCGCGCGCAAGCTCGGCAGCTCGCCGCCCGCGGTGACGCGCGGAATCGCGGCGCTCGAGGCGCGGCTGGGGACGAGCCTGTTTCACCGTTCGACGCGCGCGGTCGCGCTGACCGATGCGGGGGCGGCGTTCCTCGATCAGGCGCGCCGCATCCTCGCCGACCTTGCGGGCGCCGAGCGCGAATTGCGCGGGGTCGAGGCCGAACCGCGCGGGCAGTTGCACCTGACCGCGCCGGTGATGTTCGGGCGGCTGCACGTACTGCCGGTCGTCGGCGAACTGATGGCGCAGCACCGCGAGCTGGCGGCGCGGATGATGCTGATCGACCGCAATGTGCGGATCGTCGAGGAGGGGATCGACGTCGCGGTGCGCATCGGTCCGCTGGCGGATTCGGGGCTGAAGGCGGTGCGGATCGGCACGGTGCGCCAGATGCTCGTCGCGAGCCCCGCCTATCTGGCGCGGCGCGGGGCGCCGGCGCGCGTCGCGGATCTGGCGGGGCATGATCTGATCGCGGCGATGGGGCCGCGCGCGGCGGGCGAATGGCAGTTTGTGTCGGGGCGCTGGCGCGTCGAACCGCGGCCGCGGCTGGTGCTCAATACCGTCGACGGCATATTGGCGGCGGCCGAGGCGGGGCTGGGGATCGCCAACCTGCTGAGTTACCAGCTCGCCGCGGCGCTCGATGCGGGGCGGCTGATTTCATTGCTGGCCGACGAACAGCCACCCGCGCTGCCGGTGCATCTGCTGTTCGAACCGTCGCGCGCGCGATTGCCCGCGGTGCGGTCGTTCATCGCGGCGATGAAGGCGCGGATGCGGATGGCGGGGCTGGGTTGAGGGGTTCGAGAAGGGGCAGCTTTGGGGTGGTGAACTGGTTTCCCCTCCCGCAGGCGGGAGGGGCAGCGAGGCTTACGAGCTTGCTCGTTAGCCGCAGCGGGGTGGGCTATCGCGACGTCGCTGCCCACCCGCGTTCAGAGTCACGCGCCTCTGAACGCCCCCTCCCGCTTGCGGGAGGGGAGAAGATATGTCCGCAATCGGTCGTTATCTGCTCCAGCCCTAAGCCGGCTTCCAG